>NZ_CP104578.1:3600000-3900000 GCF_036826855.1 Streptomyces sp. SJL17-4
CGCCCGGGCGAACGCGGTGAGCACGGTGCCTCCTGCGACCCCCGCGCTATGCGTCAAGGGTGACGGTCTTGAGGTTCGACGATTGGGTATCGGTCATCAATCCCGTGCGGGCATACCGCACGGAGCCTAGACAGTGCACGCCACCTTACCGGCGACCATGCCCCCCTAGGAACGACCAATCGGGGATGCCCCTTTTGGGAGGCATCCCCGATCGGATGTTCAAGCCATCGAGTCGTCTCAGACGAGCTCGGTGACGGTGCCGCCGGCGGCGGCGATCTTCTCCTTGGCGGAGCCGGAGACGGCGTCGACCGTCACCTGCAGCGCCACGGTGATCTCGCCGGTGCCGAGCACCTTGACGAGCTGGTTCTTGCGAACCGCACCCTTGGCGACCAGATCGGCCACCGTGACCTCGCCACCCTGCGGGTAGAGCGCGGTCAGCTTGTCCAGGTTCACGACCTGGTACTCGGTGCGGAACGGGTTCTTGAAGCCCTTGAGCTTCGGCAGACGCATGTGGAGGGGCATCTGCCCACCCTCGAAGCGCTGCGGAACCTGGTAACGGGCCTTCGTGCCCTTGGTACCACGACCGGCCGTCTTACCCTTCGACGCCTCACCACGACCGACACGGGTCTTCGCGGTCTTGGCACCGGGGGCGGGACGGAGGTTGTGGGCCTTCAGCGGGTTGGTCTCCGCCATGTCAGTCAACCTCCTCGACCGTCACGAGGTGGCGGACGGTGTGCACCATTCCGCGGAACTCGGGGCGGTCCTCCTTGACAACCACGTCGTTGACCTTCTTGAGGCCAAGCGAACGCAGGGTGTCGCGGTGGTTCTGCTTGCTGCCGATGTACGACTTCGTCTGCGTGACCTTGAGGCGAGCCATTACGCACCCGCCCCAGCACGCGCACGGAGCAGAGCCGCGGGAGCGACGTCCTCGAGGGGCAGACCACGGCGAGCCGCGATCTCCTCGGGACGCTGCAGGCCCTTGAGGGCCGCCACGGTCGCGTGCACGATGTTGATCGCGTTGTCGGAGCCGAGCGACTTCGACAGGATGTCGTGAACGCCGGCGCACTCGAGCACGGCACGCACCGGGCCACCGGCGATAACACCGGTACCGGGGGAAGCCGGCTTGAGCAGGACGACGCCCGCGGCCTTCTCGCCCTGGATCGGGTGAGGGATGGTGCCCTGGATGCGCGGAACCTTGAAGAAGTTCTTCTTGGCTTCCTCGACACCCTTGGCGATGGCCGCGGGAACTTCCTTGGCCTTGCCGTAACCGACACCTACGGTGCCGTCACCGTCGCCCACCACGACCAGCGCGGTGAAGCTGAAGCGGCGACCACCCTTGACAACCTTGGCGACGCGGTTGATCGCGACAACGCGCTCAACGTACGCGGTCTTCTCGGCGGCAGCGCCACCGTCGCGGCCCTTCCGGTCCCGCCGCTCGCCGCCACCGGCACCGCTTCCGCGGCGCTGGGGTCCAGCCATTGGATTTACCTCTCTCTGTTACGTCCGTTAGTCCCGGAACCGGGGCTTAGAACTTCAGCCCGGCTTCGCGGGCGGCGTCAGCCAGAGCGGCAATGCGCCCGGCGTACCTGTTGCCACCACGGTCGAACACGACAGCCTCGACACCAGCGGCCTTGGCGCGCTCGGCGACGAGAGCTCCGACCTGCTTGGCCTGCGCGGACTTGTCACCCTCGCCACCACGGATCGACGCGTCCAGGTTCGACGCGGACGCAAGGGTGTGACCCTTGAGGTCGTCGATGACCTGAGCGGTGATACCGCGGTTCGAACGCGTCACGACGAGGCGCGGACGCTCCGCCGTACCCGACACGTTCTTGCGGATGCGGATGTGGCGGCGCGCCTTGGCGGCACGCTTGTAAGCGTCGCCCTTGGCGATCTTCACACCGTATGCCATGGCTTACTTACCAGCCTTTCCGACCTTGCGGCGGATGACCTCGCCGGCGTACTTGACGCCCTTGGCCTTGTACGGGTCGGGCTTCCGCAGCTTGCGGATGTTCGCCGCGACCTCGCCGACCTTCTGCTTGTCGATGCCCTCGACCGAGAACTTGGTCGGCGACTCGACCTTGAACGAGATGCCCTCGGGCGCCTCGACCAGGATCGGGTGGCTGTAGCCGAGCTGGAACTCCAGGTTGGAGCCCTTCGCGGCGACGCGGTAACCGACACCGCTGATCTCGAGCGCCTTCACGTAACCCTGGGTCACGCCGGTGATCATGTTGGCCACCAGCGTGCGGGACAGGCCGTGAAGGGCCTTGTTCTGACGCTCGTCGTTCGGACGCAGGACGTTGAGCACGCCCTCCTCGCCCTTAACGATGTCGATCGGCGCGGCGACGGTGTGGGTCAGGGTGCCCTTGGAACCCTTGACCGTGACCGTGCGGCCCTCGATGGTGACGTCCACGCCGGCGGGAACCTGGATAGGCAGCTTGCCAATACGCGACATGAGCTTTCCTTCCTTTCCCGACTACCAGACGTAGGCGAGGACTTCCCCACCTACGCCCTTCTTGCCTGCCTGCTGGCCGGTCAGGAGACCGTGGGACGTGGAGATGATCGCCACGCCCAGGCCGCCGAGGACCTTCGGCAGGTTGGTGGACTTCGCGTAAACCCGGAGACCGGGCTTCGAGATCCGCTTGATGCCCGCGATGGAGCGCTCACGGTTCGGACCGAACTTGAGCTCGAGGACGAGGTTCTTGCCGACCTCGGCGTCCTCGACCTTCCAGCCCGTGATGAAGCCCTCCTGCTGGAGGATTTCCGCGATGTGAGACTTGATCTTGCTGTGCGGCATCGTCACGGAGTCGTGGTATGCCGAGTTCGCGTTACGCAGACGAGTCAGCATGTCCGCGATCGGATCAGTCATGGTCATGAATTGGCCTTCGGCCTCTCTCGCCGGGGTTTCCAGTGCGCCATCCCTCTCCCCACACAGGGGCGGGACGGGTGCGGCGCGGGGACCTACGGCGTAGTAAGTCGTACGGGCGGCGGACGCCCAACCCTCCTAGCCTAAGCCATGGAGGCCTGGGCGTCCGCCAACCCAGTGCTTACCGAGAGACTCCGGTCATCCCAAGTAAGGGATTACCAGGAGCTCTTGGTCACGCCCGGCAGCTCGCCACGGTGAGCCATCTCACGAAGGCACACGCGGCACAGGCCGAACTTGCGGTACACGGAGTGGGGTCGACCACAACGCTGGCAGCGCGTGTAGCCACGCACGCCGAACTTGGGCTTGCGGGCAGCCTTCGCGATGAGAGCCTTCTTCGCCATCTCGCTTACGCCTCCTTGAACGGGAAGCCGAGGTGACGCAGAAGGGCACGGCCCTCGTCGTCGTTGGTCGCCGTGGTCACCACGGTGATGTCCATACCCCGGACACGGTCGATCTTGTCCTGGTCGATCTCGTGGAACATGACCTGCTCCGTGAGACCGAAGGTGTAGTTGCCACGCCCGTCGAACTGCTTGGGGGACAGACCACGGAAGTCGCGGATGCGCGGAAGCGCGAGCGACAGGGTGCGGTCCAGGAACTCCCACATGCGGTCGCCACGGAGGGTGACGTGCGCACCGATCGGCTGACCCTCACGCAGCTTGAACTGCGCGATGGACTTGCGAGCCTTGGTGACGGCCGGCTTCTGACCGGTGATCGTGGTCAGGTCACGGACGGCACCGTCCATGAGCTTCGAGTCACGGGCGGCGTCGCCGACACCCATGTTGACCACGATCTTCACGAGGCCGGGAACCTGCATGACGTTCTCGTAGGAGAACTCCTCACGCAGCTTGCCCGCGATCTCCTCGCGGTACTTCGTCTTGAGACGCGGAGTGGTGGTAGCCATCAGATGTCCTCACCCGTCCGCTTGGCAACGCGGATCTTGTTGCCCTCGTCGTCGAAGCGGTAGCCGACACGCGTGACGACCTTCTTGCCGTCCTTCTCCACGACCAGCTGGACGTTGGAGACGTGGACCGGAGCCTCGGTCGTGACGATGCCACCGGCCTGCGACGGGCCGGCCTTGGTGTGCTTCTTGACCCGGTTGACACCCTCGACGAGGACGCGGTTCTCACGGGGGAAGGCCGTGATGACCTTGCCCTGCTTGCCCTTGTCCTTACCGGTGATGACCTGGACCAGGTCGCCCTTCTTGATCTTCATGCTTACAGCACCTCCGGCGCGAGCGAGATGATCTTCATGAACTTCTTCTCGCGCAGCTCACGGCCCACCGGGCCGAAGATACGGGTGCCACGAGGGTCGCCGTCGTTCTTGAGAATGACAGCGGCGTTCTCGTCGAAGCGGATGTACGAGCCGTCCTGGCGGCGGCGCTCCTTGACGGTGCGAACGATGACCGCCTTGACGACGTCACCCTTCTTCACGTTGCCACCGGGGATCGCGTCCTTGACGGTGGCGACGATGACGTCACCGATGCCCGCGTAGCGGCGACCCGAGCCACCGAGAACACGGATGCAAAGGATCTCCTTGGCACCAGTGTTGTCGGCGACACGCAGTCGCGACTCCTGCTGGATCACGTCTATCTCCTGATTTGTCTGCCGGTTCCCGGCCGGGGCTTCACGAGGAAGCCCCGGCCGAGCCTGGCGGAACGAACTCGAAGGGTTACCCCTTCAAGAATTACTTGGCCTTCTCGAGGATCTCGATGACGCGCCAGTGCTTCGTGGCGGACAGCTTCCGGGTCTCCATCAGGAGGACGCGGTCGCCGATGCCGGCAGCGTTCTGCTCGTCATGAGCCTTGAGCTTGTTCGTACGGCGGATGACCTTGCCGTACAGCGCGTGCTTGACGCGGTCCTCGACGGCGACGACGACGGTCTTGTCCATCTTGTCGCTGACGACCAGGCCCTCACGGACCTTGCGGGCGTTGCGCTCGGTCTTCTCAGTCACGTTGCTCTCGCTCATCAGGCGCTCTCCACCGTCTCGATGCCCAGCTCGCGCTCACGCATCAGGGTGTAGATCCGCGCGATGTCCTTGCGGACGGACTTGAGCCGCCCGTGGTTCTCGAGCTGACCGGTCGCCGCCTGGAAGCGGAGGTTGAACAGCTCTTCCTTGGCCTCGCGGAGCTTGTTGAGAAGCTCCTCGTTGCCCAGCTCGCGCAGCTCGGACGCCTTGGTACCGGCCGACATCACAGCTCACCTGCTTCGCGCTTAACGATCTTGCACTTCATCGGCAGCTTGTGGGCCGCACGGGTCAGGGCCTCGCGCGCGATCTTCTCGTTCGGGTAGGACAGTTCGAACATCACCCGACCCGGCTTGACGTTCGCGATCCACCACTCCGGAGAACCCTTACCGGAACCCATGCGGGTTTCGGCGGGCTTCTTCGTCAGCGGGCGGTCCGGGTAGATGTTGATCCAGACCTTGCCGCCACGCTTGATGTGGCGGGTCATCGCGATACGAGCCGCCTCGATCTGGCGGTTGGTCACGTACGCCGGCGTGAGGGCCTGAATGCCGTACTCGCCGAACGCAACCTGCGTACCACCCTTGCTCATACCCGAGCGCTTGGGGTGGTGCTGCTTGCGGTGCTTGACCCTACGGGGGATCAGCATTTCGGTCAGGCCTCCGTTCCGGTGCTCTCAGCCGGAGCGGCAGCGGCGGCGGGAGCGTCGGCCTTGGGGGCCTCGGCAGCCGGCGCGGACTGCTGCTGCGGCTTGCGGCCGCGGCCGCCACGCTCGCCACCGCGGCCACCACGGCCGGCCGGGCGGTCGCCAGCGCCGGCACCACGGGCCGGGCGGTTACCCGCACGGGCCGCAGCGTTCTCGGCGCGGACCTCGGCGATGTTCTTGACGTCGCCCTTGTAGATCCAGACCTTCACGCCGATGCGGCCGAAGGTCGTCTTGGCCTCGAAGAAGCCGTAGTCGACGTTCGCGCGGAGCGTGTGCAGGGGCACGCGGCCCTCGCGGTAGAACTCCGAGCGGGACATCTCGGCGCCGCCGAGACGACCGCCACACTGGATCTTGATGCCCTTGGCGCCGGCCTTCATCGTGCCCTGCATGCTCTTACGCATGGCGCGACGGAAGGAGACGCGGGAGGAGAGCTGCTCGGCAACGGCCTGAGCAACCAGCTGAGCGTCCATCTCGGGGTTCTTGACCTCGAGGATGTTCAGCTGGACCTGCTTGCCCGTGAGCTTCTCGAGGTCGCCGCGGATGCGGTCGGCCTCGGCGCCACGGCGGCCGATGACGATGCCGGGACGCGCGGTGTGGATGTCCACCCGCACGCGGTCACGGGTGCGCTCGATCTCAACCTTCGAGATGCCGGCGCGCTCCATGCCGGACGTCATCATCCGACGGATGGCGACGTCTTCCTTGACGTAGTCCTTGTACAGCTTGTCGGCGTACCAGCGGGACTTGAAGTCCGTGGTGATGCCGAGCCGGAACCCATGCGGGTTAACCTTCTGGCCCATTACCGGGTTCCTTCCTTGCTGCTGACGACCACGGTGATGTGGCTGGTCCGCTTACGGATCCGGTAGGCACGGCCCTGAGCACGCGGACGGAACCGCTTCAGGGTCGGGCCCTCATCCACGTACGCCTCGCTGATGACCAGCGAAGAGGCGTCCGTGTGGTCGTAGTTGTGTGCAGCGTTGGCGATGGCGCTGTCCAGCACCTTGCCAACCGGCACGCTCGCGGCCTGCGGGGCGAAACGCAGGACCGCCTGAGCCTCCGTGGCGTCCATGCCACGGATAAGGTCCACCACTCGGCGGGCCTTCATGGGCGTGACGCGGATGTACCGCGCCTGGGCCCTGGCTTCCATGGTTGTCCTTCCAGTGTCTGTCATGGTCGATTCCACCCCGCTACTAGCGGCGCTTCGACTTCCGGTCGTCCTTCACGTGACCCCGGAAGGTGCGCGTCGGCGAGAACTCGCCGAGCTTGTGGCCGACCATCGACTCGGTGACAAACACCGGGATGTGGGTCTTGCCGTTGTGCACCGCGATCGTGTGGCCGAGCATGGCCGGGATGATCATCGAGCGACGGGACCAGGTCTTGATGACGTTCTTGGTACCGGCTTCGTTCTGTACGTCCACCTTCTTTACGAGGTGTCCGTCGACGAAGGGTCCCTTCTTGAGACTGCGCGGCATCTAAACCCGCTCCTAGCGCTTCTTGTTCGTCTTGCGGCGGCGGACGATGTACTTGCTCGAAGCCTTCTTCGGCGAGCGAGTACGACCCTCCTTCTGACCCCACGGGGAGACCGGGTGGCGACCACCGGAGGTCTTACCCTCACCACCACCGTGCGGGTGGTCAACCGGGTTCATCGCCACACCGCGAACGGTCGGGCGGACGCCCAGCCAGCGCTTACGGCCGGCCTTGCCCCAGTTGATGTTCGACTGCTCGGCGTTGCCGACCTCGCCGATCGTGGCGCGGCAGCGGGCGTCGACGAGACGGATCTCACCGGACGGCATACGAAGGTGGGCCATCGTGCCCTCCTTCGCCAGCAGCTGCACGGAGGCACCAGCGGAGCGCGCGAACTTGGCGCCGCCACCGGGACGGATCTCGATCGCGTGGATCGTGGTACCGACCGGGATGTTGCGGAGCGCCAGGTTGTTGCCGGGCTTGATGTCAGCGCCGGGGCCGTTCTCGACGCGGTCACCCTGCGTCAGACCCTTGGGGGCGATGATGTAGCGCTTCTCGCCGTCCACGTAGTGGAGCAGCGCGATGCGCGCGGTGCGGTTGGGGTCGTACTCGATGTGAGCGACCTTGGCCGGCACGCCGTCCTTGTCGTGACGACGGAAGTCGATCACACGGTAGGCGCGCTTGTGTCCACCACCCTGGTGGCGAACGGTGATCCGACCGGTGTTGTTACGGCCGCCCTTGCTGTGCAGGGGGCGAACCAGCGACTTCTCCGGCGTGGACCGCGTGATCTCGACGAAGTCGGCTACGGAGGAGCCACGACGGCCCGGCGTAGTCGGCTTGTACTTGCGGATTCCCATTTCTCAGTCCTCGTCCGATTCCGGACGATCCAGACCGCCGTTAGGCGGTCGGACCGCCGAAGATGTCGATACGGTTGCCCTCAGCAAGGGTCACGATGGCGCGCTTGGTGTCCTTGCGCTTGCCGAAACCGGCCTTGGTGCGCTTGCGCTTGCCCTGGCGGTTGATCGTGTTGACCCCGGTGACCTTGACCGAGAAGACCGCCTCGACGGCCTGCTTGATCTGGGTCTTGTTGGAGCCAGGCGCGACGATGAACGTGTACTTGTTCTCGTCCAGCAGTGCGTAGCTCTTCTCCGAGACAACCGGCTTGACGAGAATGTCGCGCGGGTCCGAGAAGGTCTTGCTGGTGACGACGGCCTCAGTCATCAGGCGTCGCTCCCTTCGGTCTCGTCGGTCTGGGGGCCAGACACGAAGGACTCGAGGGCGGCCTTGGTGAAGACCACGTCGTCGGAGACGATCACGTCGTACGTGTTGAGCTGGCCCGGCTCCAGGATGTGCACCTGGGGCAGGTTACGAGCGGACAGCCACGCGGCCTCGTCGGAGCGCTCGACGACCAGGAGCAGGTTCTTGCGCTCCGAGATCTTGCCGAACAGCGTCTTCGCGGCCTTGGTGGAGATGTCACCCTCGACCACGCCGGTGACGACGTGGATGCGGGAGTGGGTGGCCCGGTCCGAGAGGGCACCGCGGAGGGCGGCGACCTTCATCTTCTTGGGGGTCCGCTGCGAGTAGTCACGCGGCTGCGGGCCGTGGACGACACCACCGCCGGCGAACTGCGGGGCGCGGGTCGAACCCTGACGGGCGCGGCCGGTGCCCTTCTGGCGGTAAGGCTTCTTGCCACCACCACGGACTTCGCCACGGCGCTTGGTCTTGTGCGTGCCCTGACGGGCCGCGGCCAGCTGCGCGACGACGACCTGGTGGATCAGCGGAACGCTGACCTTGGCGCCGAAGATCTCCTCGGGGAGCTCGACGGTCCCGGTCTTGTCGCCTGCCGGCGAAAGGATGTCAATGGTGCTCATCGGTTCCTCAAACCCCCTTGGCCGCGGTGCGGACCAGGACGAGGCCACCGTTGGGGCCGGGGACGGCGCCCTTGATGAGCAGCAGACCCTTCTCGGCGTCAACGGCGTGGACGGTCAGGTTCTGGGTGGTCACACGCTCGTTGCCCATGCGACCCGCCATGCGCATGCCCTTGAAGACACGGCCCGGGGTGGCGCAGCCACCGATGGAACCGGGCTTGCGGTGCACGCGGTGGGCACCGTGCGACGCCTTGCCACCACGGAAGTTGTGGCGCTTCATGACACCGGCGAAGCCCTTGCCCTTGCTCTTACCGGTGACGTCGACCTTCACGCCGGCCTCGAAGACCTCGGCGGTGATCTCCTGGCCGAGCGTGTACTCGGAGGCGTCAGCGGTGCGGAGCTCCACCAGGTGGCGGCGCGGGGTGACGTCGGCCTTGGCGAAGTGACCCTTGAGGGGCTTGTTCACCTTGCGAGGGTCGATCTCGCCGAAGGCGATCTGGACCGACTCGTAGCCGTCGATGTCGTTCGTGCGGACCTGGGTCACGACATTGGGGCCGGCCTTGACGACGGTGACCGGGACAACCCGGTTGTTCTCGTCCCAGACCTGCGTCATGCCGAGCTTCTCGCCCAGGATGCCCTTGATGTTCTTAGCCATCTCGCGCGCCCTCAGAGCTTGATCTCGATGTCAACGCCCGCCGGGAGGTCGAGACGCATGAGCGAGTCAACCGTCTTCGGCGTGGGGTCGAGGATGTCGATGAGGCGCTTGTGCGTGCGCATCTCGAAGTGCTCGCGCGAGTCCTTGTACTTGTGCGGCGACTTGATGACGCAGTACACGTTCTTCTCAGTGGGCAGCGGCACCGGGCCTGCGACCGACGCACCAGTGCGGGTCACCGTCTCGACGATCTTCTTCGCCGAGGAGTCGATGACCTCGTGGTCGTAGGCCTTGAGCCGGATGCGGATCTTCTGTCCCGCCATGGCTACTAGTAGTCCTTTGTCTCGTAACGCTCTGGAACCCGATCGGCTTCGCTTACTGAAAAGCGTTGTCGTGTCTCCGACCCACGCGGTCGGGCGTGTCGCACTCCCTCTACGCAGAAATCCCTGAGGATTTCCCAACCAAGGGGGCACGGTCGCCATGACCGCAGGCCGGGGGCAAAACACCCACCGGGCGCCTGGTCGGCACCCCGCTGACGCTTCCCAGAAGATTCCCGTACGTCCGCTCCTGAGAAGGAGCGACGAGTACTGTGGGACTCGCTTCCGGTCCTCCCGACGGGAGGCGCGCAGCATCGGCACTCAACCGAGCAACCCCGACAGTCTGCCACACGGGGCCATCCGGCCGCCAATCGGGAGCGAAGACTGTACCCCACGTCACGTACGGGCATGCGCCGGGGCGCACGCGCCGGGCTCGACCGCCCCCTCCGCCTCACCCCAAGCGCCGTGCCCGCTCGGTGAGATGACGGCGTTCCGGCGCGCTGGTCGTACGGCGGGCCGCCTCCCGGTAGGCCTCCGCCGCGGTCCCCTTCTCGCCGAGAAGCTCCAGCAGATGGGCCCGGGTGGCGAGCAGCCGGTGGTGCCGGGCCAGCCGCTTGTCCCGCGCGAGTTCGTCCAGGAGCGCGAGCCCGGCCGCGGGCCCCTCGACCATCGCGACGGCCACCGCGCGGTTGAGGGTGACCATCGGATTCGGCCCGGTCCGCTCCAGGAGCTCGTAGAGCGCCAGGATCTGCGGCCAGTCGGTGGCCCCCGCGGTCTCCGCCTCGTCGTGCACGGCCGCGATCGCCGCCTGCAGCTGGTACGGGCCGACCTGGCCCCGCGGCAGGGTGCGGCTGATCAGCTCGACGCCCTCCGCGACGAGCCGGCCGTCCCACCGCCCCCGGTCCTGCTCCGCGAGCGGCACCAGTTCGCCGTGCGGGCCGGTGCGCGCCGGTCTGCGGGCGTCGGTGAGCAGCATCAGGGCGAGCAGACCCGCCGCCTCGGTGTCCTCGGGCAGCAACCGGTGGAGCAGCCGCGCGAGCCGGATCGCCTCCGTGGACAGCTCGGGCGCGGTCAGCTCCTCGCCGCCGCTCGCCGTATAGCCCTCGTTGAAGATCAGGTAGAGCACGTGCCGGACCTCGGCGAGCCGGGCCGTACGGTCCTCCCCCGGCGGGAGCGCGAACGAGCCGCCCGCGGCCCTGATCGTCTGCTTGGCCCGGCTGATGCGCTGCGCCATCGTCGACTCGGGCACCAGGAAGGCTGCGGCGATCTGCGCGGTGGTGAGACCGCCGACGGCGCGCAGGGTGAGCGCGATCCGGCTGGGCGGGGACAGCTCCGGGTGACAACAGAGGAACAGCAGGGAGAGCGAGTCGTCCCGGTCGCCGCCGGGAACCTCGTCCGCGGCACCGGCGAGGAGCTCCGCGTCCGGGGTGGCCAGGGCCACGGCGTCCTCGCGGCGCCTGCGGGCGGCCTCGCTGCGCACCAGGTCGACGAACCTGCGGGTGGCGACGGTGACCAGCCAGCCGCGCGGGTTGTCGGGGACGCCGTCCGCGGGCCACTGCTGGGCCGCGGCGATCAGGGCCTCCTGGACGGCGTCCTCGCAGAGGTCGAAGGTGCCGTAGCGGCGGACGAGCGCGCCGAGGACCTGCGGCGCGTAGGTGCGCAGCAGGCCCTCGACCTCGGCGGAGCCGCTCACACGTCCGCCGCGGACTCGTGCAGGACCGGCCACAGCTCGACGGGATCGGTGTCCGCGAAGGGCATGTCCGCGGCGATCTCCTGGGCCCGCTCCTGGCTGTCGCAGTCGAGCAGGTAGAAGCTGGCCAGGTACTCCTTGGTCTCCAGGTACGGGCCGTCGGTGACCGCGGGGGCGCCGCCCTCTCGCCGTACGAGCTGGGCGGCGGCCGCGTCGGCGAGTCCGTACGCGCCGATCAGCTCGCCGCTCTCGCGGTACTTCCTGTTGAAGGCCTCCTGGCGGGCGATCGCCTCGGGCCAGGCCTCGGCCGGGAACGCGTCCCACTTGGCCTGGTTGCCGTAGATCATCGCGACGTACTTCACGTGGTGTTCCTCCCCGTCCCGCGCGCCCCTGCGGCGTGCTGTCACCCCTCGGTCGGAGCCGGTGGCCGGTCCTCGACATGATCGGCGGAGATCTTCGAAGATCTCTTTCCGGTGGCCGAATCCTGCCAGGCGGGGGGCCGTCCGCACACAACCCCGGGAACCGGATATCCGTCTTGCAGAGGACCGCAATGCCCAGGGGACGGACCGTGTACGTGACCACAGCACCCCGCCGACGGGCGGTTCTCGCCGCGGCCCTCGCCGTCACCTCGGCCGTCGCCGGGTGTTCCGTGCCGGAGCCGCGCAGGACCGCGCCGACCGCCGACCCCGCGCCCGGCAAGCCGATCGCCTCCGCGCGGACCCGGCGGGCGCTGCTCCTCCAGGTCGCCGCGCACCCGGACGACGACCTGTACTTCATGAACCCCGACACCCAGCGCCTCCTCGACGCCGGGGTCCCGCTCGTCTCCGTGTACGTGACCGCCGGCGAGCACACCGGCCGGAACCGGATCAAGGGGATGCCGGAGACTCCCCCGGACCGCGCCGCCTACTCCTCGGCGCGCCACCAGGGCCTGCGCCAGTCGTACGCGGCGGCGCTCGGCCTGCCGATGTTCACGCCCTGGCGGCGCGAGGTGCTCACGCTCCCCGGTGGCCGGCGGGCGGAGATCGACACCCTCGTCCACGGCAGGAACCGGATCGAGCTGGTCTTCCTCAATCTGCCGATGCACACCAACCGGCGCTACATGGCCCTGCCGGCCCTCTGGCACGACCGTGCCCTGGAGCTGCGGACCCATCTGTCGACCGGTTCGCCCGTGACCCGCTCGGACACCTACGACTACGACCGACTGGTCGGCGTCCTCGTCGGACTGCTCGGCCGCTACCGGCCCACCGTCGTGCACACCCTGGACCCCGACCCGGACATCCAGCTCAGCGACGAGGCCACCCGCAAGCGTGACTCGGAGCAGCCCGGCTACTCGGACCACGGCGACCACACGGCCGTCGCGTCCTTCACCTGGGCCGCGCTGAGCCGCTGGGTCTCGGACGCGGTCCGGGACGGCGAACCGATACCGGCGTTCACGACCACGGCCTTCCGCGGCTACTACAACCGGCACTGGCCCAAGAACCTCCCGCCCCAGGTGCTCGAGGCGAAGGCCGCCCGCCTCGTCCCGTACGGCGGCGACCCCTCCTGGGAGTGCGGCAACCCCTCGGGCTGCGGCGACTACGGCGTCGGCGGCGAACGGCCGCTCACCAACCGCAAGGGCTGGGTCCGCTCCACCCACCACCGCTGGCCCACCGCCGGCCCCGCGCTCGCCGAGCAGCCGGACGGCCGCCTCGCCGCGTACGGGGTGCTGGGTCTGCGCGCGGTCCGCTGGCGGGAGACGGCTCCCGGGGTCTGGGGCGAGCCGACGGATCTCGGCGGCGGCCCGCTCGCTCCCGCGCTCGGCTCGGCGGTGCTCGGCGACGGCCGGGTGCTGCTCTTCGGGGTGCGGTTCTCCGCGATCGACGGCCACGGCGGACGGAACCGGCGCGAGCTGGTGCTCCTGGAGCAGCGCTCCCCCGGCGGCCCGTTCCTCGCCTGGCGCGGACTCGGGAGTCCGGAGCGCACGGACGACCGGGGGCGCCGGGTCGGTGCGCCGGTGGCCGTCGCGGCCCCCGACGGCCGGGTCCATCTCTTCGTACGGAACGCGGACAGGAACGTCTCGACCCGGGTGCGGGCGGCGGACGGCTCCTGGAGCCCGTGGCGGACGCTCCCCGGGGCGGCGGAGGTCCAGGACGGACTCGCCGTGTCCCTCGACGCGAGGGGCCGGGTGCACCTCCACGCGGCGGGACGGGAGTCCGTACGGCACTGGGTGGACGGGGTCGCGCAGCCGGAGCAGCTGCCGCTCTCCGGGTCCACGGTGGCGTCGGCCGGCGGCGACCTCTACTACCGGCGCCCGGCGGCCGGGGAGCTCCTCGGGCCCGGGGGCGACGCGGGTCTGGACGGGTACGGGGGTGTGGTCGCCGCGCGGTCCGCGGCGCTGGGGACCGTGCTCCTGGGCACGGATCCGGACGGCCGGGTGCGGGTGCGGTCCGGGGACCGGGTGCGGACCCGTACGACGGGGGTGCCGGCGGTGTCGGCGGCCCTGCACCTGCGCGCGGACGGGGCGACCGTGGTGGGCCTCGGCGCGGACGGGCACCCCTGGAGCTGGCGGCCGTAACGCCTCCCGGCATGCGAGAAGGCCCCGCACCGAAAGGTGCGGGGCCTTCTGCTTGCAGCTCGTGGAGCTACCGGGTCACTTCAAGATCAGGCAGTGATCTTGACGACCTGGCCGGCGCCGACGGTCCGGCCACCCTCACGGATGGCGAACTTGAGGCCCTCCTCCATGGCGATGGGCTGGATCAGCTCAACGCTCATGGCGGTGTTGTCGCCCGGCATGACCATCTCGGTGCCCTCGGGGAGGGTCACGACGCCGGTCACGTCCGTGGTACGGAAGTAGAACTGCGGGCGGTAGTTGTTGAAGAACGGGGTGTGACGGCCACCCTCGTCCTTCGACAGGATGTAGGCCTGGGCCTCGAAGTTGGTGTGCGGCGTGACCGAGCCCGGCTTGATGATGACCTGGCCGCGCTCGACGTCCTCACGCTTGATGCCACGGAGGAGCAGACCGACGTTCTCACCGGCCTGGCCCTCGTCGAGCAGCTTGCGGAACATCTCGATACCGGTGACCGTGGTGGTGGTCTTCTCGGTCTTGATACCGATGATGTCGACGGTCTCGTTGACCTTGAGGATACCGCGCTCGATACGACCGGTGACGACGGTGCCACGACCGGTGATCGTGAAGACGTCCTCGATCGGCATCAGGAACGGCTTGTCGACGTCACGCTCGGGCTGCGGGATGGACTCGTCCACCGCGTGCATGAGGCCGAGAAGCTTCTCGCCCCACTCCTTGTCACCCTCGAGCGCCTTGAGCGCCGAGACACGGACGACCGGAAGGTCGTCGCCCGGGAACTCGTACTCGGAGAGGAGCTCACGGACCTCGAGCTCGACGAGCTCCAGGATCTCCTCGTCGTCCACCATGTCGGCCTTGTTCAGGGCGACGACGATGTACGGAACGCCGACCTGGCGGGCCAGGAGCACGTGCTCCTTGGTCTGCGGCATCGGGCCGTCGGTGGCGGCAACCACGAGGATCGCGCCGTCCATCTGCGCGGCACCCGTGATCATGTTCTTGATGTAGTCAGCGTGACCCGGGCAGTCGACGTGCGCGTAGTGACGCGACTCCGTCTGGTACTCGACGTGCGCGATCGAGATCGTGATACCGCGCTGGCGCTCCTCGGGAGCCTTGTCGATCTGGTCGAAGGCCGAGGCCTCGTTCAGGTCCGGGTACGCGTCGTGCAGCACCTTGGTAATGGCGGCCGTGAGGGTCGTCTTACCGTGGTCAATGTGACCGATGGTGCCGATGTTGACGTGCGGCTTAGTCCGCTCGAACTTCGCCTTCGCCACTGGGTCCTCCTGTGGAGTGGTTCTGTACGCCTTGCTTCATCGGCGCCAGGTGATCTTTGCTGGGATGCCAGTCGGCCGGGGCCCGTTCCTCGGGTTTCGGGGGCTGAGCCCCGACGACTGGTGTCAAGCCTAAAGCGTCAACTCGGGAGAGTTACTCGCCCTTGGCCTTCGCGATGATCTCCTCGGCGACGTTCCGCGGAACCTCGGCGTAGGAGTCGAACTGCATCGAGTAGCTTGCGCGACCCGAGGTCTTGCTGCGGAGGTCGCCGACGTAGCCGAACATCTCCGAAAGGGGCACGAGGCCCTTCACGACGCGAGCGCCGCTGCGCTCCTCCATGGCCTGAATCTGACCACGGCGGGAGTTGATGTCGCCGATGACCTCACCCATGTAGTCCTCGGGCGTGGTGACCTCGACGGACATCATGGGCTCGAGGATGACCGGCGAAGCCTTCCGCGCGGCCTCCTTGAAGGCCTGCGAACCGGCGATCTTGAACGCGAGCTCGGAGGAGTCGACCTCGTGGTAGCCACCGTCGAGAAGGATGACGCGGACGCCAGTCATCTCGTAGCCGGCCAGGATGCCGAACTGCATGGCCTCCTGCGCACCCGCGTCGACCGAAGGGATGTACTCCTTCGGGATGCGGCCACCGGTGACCTTGTTCACGAACTCGTAGGAGGCGTCGCCACCCTCGATGGGCTCGATCGCGATCTGCACCTTGGCGAACTGACCGGTACCACCGGTCTGCTTCTTGTGGGTGTAGTCCACGCGCTCGACGGCCTTGCGGATCGTCTCGCGGTACGCGACCTGCGGCTTGCCGACGTTCGCCTCGACCTTGAACTCGCGACGCATACGGTCGACGAGGATGTCGAGGTGAAGCTCGCCCATACCACCGATGATGGTCTGGCCGGTCTCCTCGTCCGAGTGCACCTGGAAGGAGGGGTCCTCCTCCGCGAGACGCTGGATGGCGACACCCAGCTTCTCCTGGTCACCCTTGGACTTGGGCTCGATGGCGACCTGAATGACCGGCGCCGGGAAGTCCATGGACTCCAGGACAACCGGGTTCTTGTCGTCACACAGCGTCTCACCGGTGGTGGTCTGCTTCAGGCCCATGACGGCGACGATGTCGCCGGCGCCCACCGAGTCGATCTCCTCACGCTTGTTCGCGTGCATGCGGTAGATCTTGCCGATGCGCTCCTTCTTGCCCTTGACGGAGTTCAGCACCGCGGTGCCGGCCTCCAGGCGACCGGAGTAGATCCGGACGAAGGTGAGCTTGCCGAGGTGCGGGTCGCTCGCGATCTTGAACGCGAGGGCCGACAGCGGCTCGTCGTCGGACGGCTTGCGCTTGACGACGACCTCGGCGTCCCGAACGTCGTGGCCCTCGATGGCCTCGACGTCCAGGGGCGACGGCAGGTAACGGACGACAGCGTCGAGCAGGGGCTGAACGCCCTTGTTCTTGAACGCGGTGCCACAGAAGACGGGGGTGACCGTCTTCTCGCCGTTGCCCTTGCCGGAAGCGATGGTGATACGACGGACAGCCGCGTACAGCTGCTCCTCGGTGGGCTCGACGCCCTCGAGGAAGAGCTCCATGAGCTCCTCGTCGTTCTCCGCGACGGTCTCGACCAGCTTGGCGCGCCATTCCTCGGCGAGCTCGGTGTGCGAGGCCGGGATGTCGACGACGTCGTACATCTCGCCCTTGCTGGCCTCGGCGGACCAGACGAGAGCCTTCATGCGGACGAGGTCGACAACACCCTGGAAGTCCATCTCGGAACCGATGGGGAGCTGCATGACGATCGGGACGGCGCCGAGGCGGTCCACGATCATGTCGACGCAACGCAGGAACTCGGCGCCCGTACGGTCGAGCTTGTTGACGAAGCAGATACGCGGCACGCCGTAGCGGTCCGCCTGACGCCAGACAGTCTCGGACTGGGGCTCGACGCCGGCCACACCGTCGAACACGGTGACAGCACCGTCGAGCACGCGCAGCGAACGCTCCACCTCGACGGTGAAGTCGACGTGACCCGGCGTGTCGATGATGTTGATCGTGTGATCGACATTCTCGAGCGGCCAGTGACAGGTCGTCGCGGCAGACGTGATCGTGATGCCGCGCTCCTGCTCCTGCTCCATCCAGTCCATCGTGGCAGCGCCGTCGTGGACTTCACCGATCTTGTACGAAACGCCGGTGTAGAACAGGATCCGCTCGGTGGTGGTCGTCTTGCCCGCGTCGATGTGAGCCATGATGCCGATGTTGCGCACCTTGGCAAGGTCAAGCGAAGTGGTAGCCATATCGGCTCAGTCTTCTCTCGGTCTCGATGTGGGTTGCGACTACCAGCGGTAGTGCGCGAAGGCCTTGTTGGACTCGGCCATCTTGTGCGTGTCCTCACGCTTCTTGACGGCCGCACCGAGGCCGTTCGAGGCGTCGAGGAGCTCGTTCATGAGGCGCTCGGTCATGGTCTTCTCGCGACGGGCGCGGGAGTAACCGACGAGCCAGCGGAGGGCCAGCGTGGACGCGCGGCCCGGCTTGACCTCGATCGGCACCTGGTAGGTGGCGCCACCGACACGGCGGGACTTGACCTCGAGGGCCGGCTTGACGTTCTCGAGAGCGCGCTTCAGCGTGATGACGGGGTCCTGGCCGGTCTTCTCACGAAGACCCTCCATGGCGCCGTACACGATGCGCTCGGCGGTGGAACGCTTGCCGTCCAGCAGGATCTTGTTGATCAGCGAGGTGACAAGAGGAGAGCTGTAGACCGGGTCGATGATGACCGGGCGCTTCGGGGCGGGGCCCTTACGAGGCATTCTTACTTCTCCTTCTTGGCGCCGTAGCGGCTGCGAGCCTGCTTACGGTTCTTGACGCCCTGCGTGTCGAGGGAACCGCGGATGATCTTGTAGCGAACACCCGGCAGGTCCTTCACACGGCCACCGCGCACGAGCACGATGGAGTGCTCCTGCAGGTTGTGACCCTCACCCGGGATGTAGGCCGTGACCTCGATGCCGGAGGTCAGACGCACACGCGCGACCTTACGGAGGGCCGAGTTCGGCTTCTTCGGGGTGGTCGTGAACACACGCGTGCAGACGCCGCGACGCTGAGGGGAACCCTCGAGTGCGGGCGTCTTGTTCTTCTCGACCTTGTCCTGCCGGCCCTTCCGGACCAGCTGCTGGATCGTAGGCACTACTTCTCCGGTTTCTGTGTGCCGTCGGTGAAACTAACCTGGAACATTCGCCGACCCACGCGGTCGGGTGTGTCGAATCTCGCGGACCTCTCCGCCAGGCGGAAAAGGCGCGGATCACGGTGGCCGATATATGACTCGCCTTGCGGTTGAGGACACGCACGCGAGCCCAGGCACACCCCAGGCACAAGGCTTGAGCGTACCTATCGCATGGACTCCGGTCAAAACAAATGCCCGCGCGCACGTGGTCCCGGCCGGGGAAGGCCGGGACCAGGCAAGATCGCATCGGCCCGGGGCCGGCCCCGGGCCGTTCCGGGTCAGTCCCGGGCCGTGCGGCGGGGTTCGGGGGCCTCTGCGGACCCCACCGCCTCCGTATCGTCGGGCTCCAGGAACTGGTTCACGACCTTGACGAAGACGCCCATGCGCTCGTCGGGGACCCCCAGCCAGCGCGCGAAGTCCTCCATGGACGGCTGCCAGTCGCTCGGCGGCAGCAGATCCGCCGCCATCGGGAGCTCCTCCGGGCTCACCCGGCCGGACCGGATCAGCATGTCGCGGACCGAGACCCCAAGGAGCGGGGCGATCCTGCGCATGGTCTCCAGGTCGGGCATGCTCTGCCGCTGCAGCAGGCGCGTCACGGCGGCCCGGTGCACCCCGGCCTCGTCCGCGATCCGGGACTTGCCGCCGCCGCGCGGGCTGTCGATGTCGTAGCCGCGCTGTCGCATCAGGCCTTCGACCCAGCCTGCGAACTCGTCCAGCCCACGAGTGGTCATGTACAGCTCCTCACTCCACTCCTCCAGGCGCCCAACTCTAGCGTGCTTGCGCGCACAGAATTACTTGGTTTCGGGTACGCAACGTGTCGAAACGATGAAGGCCACTCCAGGAGCGCCCAACAAAGTTGTTGCGCGCCCGCACGCAACATGTAAGTCTGGCTCGCCGCCGCACTCGTCGGCCCCCCGAGCCCCAACGGCCCCATCGGTCCCATGGAGTTCGGGGAGCCCCGGACCGTGGAGAACCTCTTGCTCCAGCCCGACCCCACCCCTTGGCAGGCCGCCGCCGCGTGCGCCGACCTCTCCCCGTCCGTCGTCTTCGCCCGCCGCGCCAAGGAGGCGGCCCCGGCGCTGCGCGCCTGCGCCGGCTGCGCCGTCCGCCGCGAGTGCGAGACGGCGGTGGCCCCTGCCGAGAGCTACTTCGACGGCGTCTGCGCGGGCCGCCTCTGGCGCAACGGCCGCCCGGCGGACGCGGCCCGCGTGGCGAAGGCGGTCGCCCTCACCCCGACGCTCACGCGGGGCGGACGCCGTGGCTGACCGCACGTCCCCCGCCGCCTCCGTCGAGCTCGTGCTGCGCGACATCGCGCTCTGGACCGCTTCCCTCGTACGCCAGTTCCCCGAGCTCGCCGAAGAGCTCGCGCCCGGCCGCCGCGGCCCCGCCGGGACCGCCCCCGCCCCCTCGCCCGCGGGCCGTGACGAGCAGATCCGCGAGGAGCGCCGCGAGGCGTTGCTCCTCCAGCAGCGGCACGGTCTCTCCGTCCCCGGCCACGGCGCCGCCCCGATCCGGCTGCACGTCTCCGACGCGATCCGCGACATCACCGACGGGGTGGTGGAGCTGGAGGAGGCCGTGTGCGCCCGGCTCGCGCTGCCCCGGCCGCCCCGCGCCGGGGTGATCGACCGGCTCCGCCGGATCGTGGGGCTGCTCGACACGATCGCCGCCGACCCCGACCTCGCCCGGCACGTACGGGACGAGATCCGCCGGATGGCCCGGCGCTGCGCCCGGACGCTCGGCGACTCGGAGACGGTCGTACGGGTATCGGGCCGCTGTCCCTGGTGCGACTCGGTGTCGTTGCGGGCCTTCCCCGACCGGCGCGCGGTGCTCTGCGTGAACCCCGCCTGTGTGTGCGTGGACGAGGCGTGCGGCTGTCAGGACGACCCCGCCTACCGGCACGTGTGGCCGGAGCGGGAGTGGGCGGACCTCGCGGCCGCCTCCGGTTCCCGCACCGAGGAGATCGAGGCGGCGATGGACGACCCGAAGGAGACCTCATGCTGAGCTCGCCCGTGCTGCCGGCCCTGATCCCCGGACCGCTCGCCGCCGAGGAGGCCGGCGTCGCCCCCGCGACCATCCGCAAGTGGGTCCAGCTCGGCCATCTGCGGGCCGCGGGGAAGGCGGGCCGGGCGCAGCTCTTCCGCCTGGAGGACGTGTTCGCCGCCGAGCGCGTGGCCCGCCGCCGTCCCCGTACCGCCTGACCGCCCCTCGTACCCCTCGTACCCCTCGTACCCCCGCGCACCTCTCGTACGAGAAGCGCCCCCGTGCGAGAAGCACCCCCCGTCCGTGCAGGACGGGGGGCGCTTTCTCATGCCCTCAGGAAGCGGTCGAGCGAGGCGGTGAGGGCGGCGACGAAGCGGTCGCGGGTCTCCTCGGGGACACGGTCGAGGGAGAGATAGGGGTTGAGGTCCTCCAGCTCGACGAGGAGCAGCTCGCCGCCCGGGGCGCGGCAGGCGTCCACGCGCTGGATGCCGTGGTCGAGGGTGTTCCAGTCGACGAAGCGGCGGGCGAACGCGAGGTCGTCCTCGGTGGGCTCGTACGGCTCCAGGACCCAGCGGCGCCCGGGGTCGGGGGCGTGGAGGGCGTACTGGAAGAGGTCGTCGACGAAGTAGAAGGAGACCTCGTACCGGAAGTCGACGCGCGGCTGGACGAGGAGGTCGTCGTACGCGAGGCCGGCGAGCTCCTCGTACGCCAGGAAGCGCAGGCCTATCGAGTCGGCCCCGGCCTTGGGCTTGACCGCGTACTCGGCGGCTTCGGGGAGCCGGTGGAGGTCCTCGGGCCGGTCGACGGTGGGGATGACCGGGTACCCGGCGGCGGTCAGGTCGAGCAGGTACTGCTTGCCGGCCATGTCGCCGCGGCCGTGGAGCGGGTTGTAGACGCGGGTGCCCTCGGCCAGGGCGCGCTCGCGGAAGGCGTCGTACTCCTTCTGGTAGCCGATGACCGGGCCGCTGTTGCGTACGACGACGGCGTCGAAGCCGTTCATGAGGGCGGCGGCGTCGAGCGGGTGACAGAGCGCCAGGTCGAAGGAGGCGCGGAGCCGGGCGGTGAGGTGGATGTCCTCGTCGCAGTAGCGCCGTCCGCGGGCCGGGTAGGCGAGGTCGGTGACGTACAGCAGGCGGGGGCGGGCGGCGGGCACGGGGCGGCTCCTCGGTCGGTGGCCGCCAACCTATCGGCCGTCCGCGCGGGCCCGTACGGAAGGACGTACGGAGGGGTGCGCGCACGCCGGGCCGTCGACCGCACCGAACTAGTTGCGTGCGCGCACGCTCTCTGTCACAGTTGGTGCAGCGGCGGAGCTGCGCCCGAACAACGGGCGGCGGCTTCGCCGTTGGCCGTCCGGGCGCGCTGCCGCGCCCCGCCCCCTCCCGCCGGAGCGTCCCGGGCGGCCCCGTCCCGCACCCCTCACCCGAGGAGAAACCGTCATGACCACTCCCCCGAGTGCGTTCCCGGACGTCGAGAAGCTGGTCGTCGACGTCCTCAAGGCCGATCCGGCGCTGGCCGGCGCGACCATCGCGGTCCACGCGCCGGCCGGCTTCGACGGCACCCAGCTCGCCGTCCTGGTGAACCGCCGCGGCGGTGCCTGGATCGGCGACCTGCACGTCGACATGCCGCTGATCGAGTTCGAGGTGTACGGGCCGACCAAGAACGCCGCCCACGTCCTCGCCAACGGCGCCCGCCGGGCCCTGCTCGCCACCATCGGCAAGCAGATCGGCGCCGACAACGTCGTCCACGACGTCGAGGAGCAGGACGGGCCGCGCTGGCTGCCCGACTACCTCTACCGGGGCGCCAACCGCTACCTGTGCGTCATCCGCCTCTCCCTGAGCGTCTTCTAGACCTGAGACACGGCCCAGCCGCTCGCCGAGCGTGTTCCAGCCGCTCGCCGTGCCTCCCGGGCCCGCACCGAGCGGCCCCCGGGCGCTCGCCCCACAGACCAGGCCTCGCCGTCCGGCGGGGCCTTTGCCGTACCCGGACCGACGTCCGGGGCGGCAGCCCTCTCACCAAGGAGAAACCCACCATGGCAGGAAACAACTCGTCCGAGATCCGCGTCGCCGGTACCGGCAAGCTCTACGTGGCCGATGTCGGCACCAACGCCCCCGCCTTCGGCACCGGCGAGCCCTCCGCCGACTGGACGGGCTGGACGGACCTCGGCTTCACCACCGGCGACGGTGTCACCTTCTCCAAGAAGGACAAGCTGGAGCCCATCGACTCGTGGCAGTCGGTCTCCCCGATCCACTACATCTACTCGGCCCGTGACCTCTCGCTGAAGTTCTCCATGCTCCAGTTCAACGAGAACACGCTGCCGTTCTTCATGGGCGGCGGGAAGGTCGAGGCCGACCCGGCCGCGTCGACGGAGACCTTCAAGTACGAGATCGCCGAGCGTCCGTACGCGGACGCCCGCGCCCTCGGCCTGGAGTTCACCGACGTCAAGGCCGGCACCACCAACGCGGTCACGTACCGCTTCATCATCCCGCGCGGCCAGGTCACCGCGTCCGACGACATCAAGCTGGCCCGCAAGGCGGCGTCCACCCTGGGCATCACCTTCAGCGCCATGTCGAGCGCGGACGGCAAGCCGCTGGCGACCTTCCTCATGAAGGACAGCCAGTACGGCGCGGCGGTCTGATCCAGCTCCACCCGGGGCGGGACGGCCCACCGCCGTCCCGCCCCGCTCCCTCTCCGATCTCCCCTTCTTTCACCCGAAACAAGGAGTACGCGTCACCATGGCCCGTTTCGACGTCAACGCCGCCCGCGCCCAGCGACAGGAGGCCCACGGCCGCGCCTGGTCCTTCGAGCTGGACGGCGAGAGCTACACCCTTCCGACCGAACTGAGCCGTGCGACGGCCAAGGCGCTGCGCAAGCTCGACGACAACGACGTGGACGGGCTGCTCGGACTCCTCATGGGTGAGGAGCAGTTCGCCCGCTTCGAGCAGCACGACATCACCATGCAGGACATCGCCGCCGTCCTGGAGGCCTACGGCAAGGAGACCGGGCTCGGCCTGGGGGAAGACTGAGCCTCGTCGAGTTCGTCGACGAACACGCCGAGGCCCTTGAGGCGGACTTCCTCCGCTACTACTCCACCGATCTCCTCGACTGGCACCGCGGCACGCTCTCCAGCCGCCGGGTCCTGGCGCTGATCAAGCATCTGCCGCGGGACAGCGCCGTCCAGCGGGAGATCCACGGCGAGTCCGCCGAGTGGTCGGTCAGCGATCATCTGCTGGCGGCCACGGTGGACCATCTGGCCGTCGCCAACTGGATGTTCATGTGCGTCAACAGCGGCGAGGACGGCGACCAGCCCGATCCGCCGGCGCCCGTTCCCCGGCCGGCCGTCCCGGACCGGGACGCCGACGCCTCCGCCTCCGCCTTCGACAGGGTGGCCGGGGCAGGCGGCGCGGACACCGACGGACACGGGGGGAGCACGCCTGCCGAGGAGAGCGCGGCGGTGTCTCCCCACGCCCTCGCCCGTTTCTTCGGGTGACCCCGCGGCCCCCGGAGGCCGTTCCCGTCAGGGAGCGGATTCCGGGGGCGCTTCCCGTGCTCGCTCGGCGGAGAGCTCCTTCTCCAGGGCCTTGGCCCGCTCGGACAGGGAGCCCCGGCGCCCCTTCCCCGGACGCGTGTCGGCCTCGGTGGCCTCGTGCTCGCGCCGGTCGGCGTTCGGGCCGTTCTGTACGGGGACCCCGGCGAGCGGTGGCACGATCGGGCGTCCGCCCTTGCCGCGTACGACCTTACGCACCGGCTGGCCGCCTCTGCGGGTCCGGCGCTCCTGGGCGGTCGGCAGGACGTCGGGGTCCGCGCCCGGTTCGGGGCCCGAGGCGTGTTCGGGTTCCGGTTCGGGCCGCTGTTCGAACAGTTCGCGTTCCCTGCGGACGCGTTCCTCGGCCTCGACCACGACGGCGGGCGGTTCGAGGAGCCGGGCGAAGGGCAGTGCGATGACCCGGGCGCCGTCCTGTCCGCCGTCGATCCGCCGCTCGGGCCGGCGGATGCCCCGCGCGTCGCCCTGACCCTGGGTGTAGGCGTCGGCGACGCGCTTCTCGTACTCCCGTCGTATGCGCGGGAGTTCGTCCGACACAGCCTCGGCCCAGCCCGCGGTGAACGCGGCCGTCTCCCGGCGGTCGACCTCGGCCCGGGGGATCACGACGAGGTCCTCGGTGGCGTATCCGTGGACCAGGACGAGCTCGGAGAGGCGTGCGAAGAGATGGGGCAGATCGGGGTGGGCCGCGAGCCAGTCGACGACTCGCTCCCGCCGGTTGGCACCCGGCTCCGTGTCCATGCGCAGTACTGCCTTCCAGCCCCCTGGGGTCCCCGCGCGCCCCTCGCGCCCCCGGCGCCCCGAGGTGGTCCGGTCCGGAGAGCGCCTTCCAGGTTACCCGGTCGAACGCAAGAGCCCTTCAGTCGCCAACCCGTTCGGGAAACACGCAGGAAGACACGCCGTCAGATGTTTCCGGCTCGACAAACCTCGAACCCGTGTTCGACAATGCATCGCACACCAGTTCGATCCAGCCGGGGAGTCGACCACGGGCCCAGCCCATCACCGGCCCCACGACGGCAAGCAATCGGAAGGCAGGGCACCATGACGTCCCAGACCGGGGGAAGCCGCATACCGAACACGCTCCACGATCGCGTCGACGCCTTGCTGCACCGCCCCGGTCCCCTCGACAAGCGCGCACTGCTCGCCACCCTCGACGCCGAGGTCGCGGCTCGCGAGATCCACGCGTACAAGGCCGGCTGGAACGACGCCCTCGTCGAACTCCGCCGCGCCTCGTAACCCCTTCCGTCCGCACACTCCGCTCCCCGCACGAAGGCCCCCGCCGGCCCCTCTCCGGCAGGGGCCTTCGCCGTGCGCGGGGTGTCCGGCGGAACGCGAAGCCCTCCGAGAAAGGGAGACAACGTGAGCGACCAGCCGGAGCAGACTCCCCAGCAGATGATCGCCACCCTCCGCGGCGACATGGTCAAGGCGGACAACGGCCTCGTCGAGCAGATCAAGGCGAAGCTGGATGCGCAGTCCCTGGACTTCGTCCTCAAGGAGAAGGACGAACAGGGCAAGACCAAGAGCACCTTCAAGACCTACGACGAGGGCCTCAAGGCCTACGTCAAGCAGGAGATCGAAACCGCTGGGGAGATGACCTGGGAGCCCCAGAAGGAGTGGTACAAGACCCCCGAGTTCATGGGGTTCGTCACCGGTCTCACCGCCGCGATGATCGGCATGACGCTCGTCAAGGTCGATGTCGCCATGTTCGATTTCAGCGAGCAGGTCGCCAACTACGTGCGCCGCCCGGTCTACAAGCACCTCGTCAGCAGGATCGCCAAGCGCGAGATCATGACGCCGCTGGACAAGGCCAACCACGAGGCCAAGCTCCTCGACACCCGGATCCAGAACATCGAGACCCGGATCAAGCGGATGGTCCCGCTCCTCAGGAACGCGCGCAACAGGATCCGGGCGCTCGAAAGCCGGGACGAGCTCATCGAGACGCGGATCCGGCGGATGACGCCCCTCCTCAGGAACGCGCGCGACCGGATCCGGGCACTCGAAAGCCGGGACAGGAACGTCCGCCAGGCCGTGCAGAACATCCCCAACGACTCCTCCGTCACCAACAGCACCAACCGGATCACGAAACTCCGTGCCGAGGTCGACCTGCTGAGGGCCGCACTGGCCTGACAGCCGCTCGCCATGTCCTACCCGAATCCAGTCAGCAGAGGTGGACGAGCATGTCCCTCGTACGTTCTCTGAACAGCTCCTCAGGAGCCCTCAGGCAGTTCAAGTCCGCTTCGGACACCGCCCAGCGCGCCGCGTCGACCCTCGGTCAGCGCGCCTCGTCGGCGGGCCGCGGCATCAGTGGAATCAAGGGCGCGGCGCAAGGCTCCGCCAAGGAGCTCAAGGGCCTCAAGACCGCGAGCGACCAGGCCGAGCGCTCCATGGCCAAGGCCGGCCGGACCGCGCAGTCCGCGGGCACCAAGCTCGGCAGGTACGAGTCCGGCGCCGGCAAGGCGGCGAAGGGCCAGGACAAGCTCAACAAGTCCATGAAGGGCAACTTCCTGGTCCGGCTGCTCGAACTCTTCATGCCGCTCATCGAGACGATCGTCGAGATGGCCTCCCGCTCGAAGACGATGCAGAACGTCCTGAAGAAGGCGTTCAGCGCCATCAAGTCGGTGATCAGCTCCGTCATGAAGGCCGTCGGGCCGATCATGAAGAAGGCCGGATCGCTGATCAAGACGGTCTGGAACGGCATCAAGAAGGCCATCTCCACCGTCGTCAAGGCCGTCGCGACCGTCATCAAGACCTACGTGAAGATCTGGAAGACGGTCATCACCACGGTCATGAAGGCGATCAAGACCGTGATCAGCACGGTCTGGAACGGCATCAAGGCCGTCATCACCCCGGTGGTGAACTGGATCAAGTCCGCGATCCCGAAGGCCTTCAGCGCCGTCAAGGACAAGATGTCGTCCATCTGGAACGGCCTCAAGGACATCGCGTCCCGGGCGTTCAACGGCATCAAGGACAGCGTGAAGTCCCCGATCAACGCCGTCATCAGCTTGATCAACGGCATGATCGGCAGCCTGAACAGGGTCAAGGTCAGCGTCCCCGGCTGGGTCCCGGTCGTCGGCGGCAAGACCTTCGGCGTCAACATCCCGACCATCCCGATGCTCGCCACCGGCGGTGTCGTCATGCCCCGCCACGGAGGTGTCCCGGCGATCCTCGCCGAGGCCGGCGAGGCCGAGGCCGTCCTCCCGCTCTCCAAGCTGGACCGGCTGCTCGCCCAGACCGCCCGCCGCGCCCGCGCGGCCCAGGGCGCCCGGGCCATGGGCACCGGCGCCGGCGGCGGGCTGCACATCGAGCACTACCACGCGGCCCGGAACAGCGACCCGCACGCCACCGCCGACGCGCTGATGTACCTCGTGAAGGCGCGCGGAGCCCGGGCATGAGTGCCGCCGCGATGCCGCTGCACCCCCTCGCGGGGAGTGCGTCGGCCTTCTCCGGCCTCGCGCTGAGCGCCGGCGGGGCGGCCGACACCGTCCGCCGGGTCAAACAAGCCGTCGTCAAGGCGGCCGGCGGCGCCGAACGGCTCGGCACCATGGCCCGGACGGCCGCCGCGCCCGTCCGCGCCTTCGGCGCGAACGCCGGTGCCGCCGCCACCGCGGCCGCGAAGCTCGGCCGGTCCCGCGCGGACGCCGGAGTCCGCGGCTTCGGCGGCAGGGCGTCCAGGGCCGGGTCCGCCGCCGCGAAGATCGGCACCGGCGGCGCCGCGATCCTCGGCCTCCTCCTGCCGCTGCTGCCCATCACCGACCTCATCACCGGTCTCATGGGCACCTTCGGCACGGTCATGACCATCGCCTCCATCGCCATGACAGCCATCAACGTCGCCATGCGGGCCAACCCGCTCGGCTTCCTCGTCGGCCTGATCGTGCCCATCGCGGCGTATCTGATCGAGCTCGCGATCAACTCCGAGACCGGTCAGCGGTTCATCAAGCAGGCCATGCAGCAGGCGCTGAAGGGCTTCCAGGCGATCTGGAAGTTCCTCCAGCCGATCATGAAGCTCCTCGGCGAGGCCGTGGGCACCTACTTCAAGGCCTATCTGACGCTGTTCAAGACCGCGCTGAAGATCGTCGGCGCGGCCGTCGGCGGGATCTCCAGGGTCCGCGCCGCCGTCTCCTCCGCCACGAACGCGCTGCGCGGCATCGCCTCGCGCACGATCGGCGGCGTCAAGAGCGCCGTCCGGCCGGTCGTCACCTGGGTCACCGACAAGGTGCCCGGCTTCTTCCGTACCGCCAAGGACGCCGTGAGCAAGGCCCTGCGGGGCATCGGAGACCTGGTCAAGGGCGGCCTCAGCGCCGTCATCGGTGTCGTCAAGGGGCCGATCAACGGCCTGATCGCCTTCGCCAACTGGATCATCGACGGGCTCAACAAGCTCAGCTTCGACATCCCCCTCACCGGCAAGAAGTTCGGCGTCGAACTCGACAAGATCCCGATGCTCGCCGACGGCGGCATCGTCTCCCCCGGCTCCGCGGACGACTACCGCATCGACTCGCTCGCGCAGCTGGAGAACCGCCGCGTCCCGGCGCTCACCGAGACGCCCCGGCCGCCGCACCGCGTCCGGGACTTCCACGAGGAGCCCGGCGCCGGCCCCCGGTCGACCGCCGAGGACCTGCTCTTCCTCGCGACCGCCCATGCCTGACCGGGACCACCCGCCCGCGCCGCTCCTGGCAGCCCGTCCGAAGCGCGCGCCCCATCCGAAGCGTGCGCCCCATCCGAAGTGAGGTGACGGCCCCCATGGCCGAGACCACGACCCCCTACGCCGGAAGCAACTTCACCGCCGACCTCGCGCCCGGCTCACTCATCACCCAGGACGGGCAGATGCAGTGGGCCGGGCTCCTCATCGGGCCCGGCACGCCGTTCGCCGTCGACAAGTCCGGCCTGTCGGGCTGGGAGGACCTGCCCGAGTACGACACCTCCGACGCCGACCGGCCGACCTCCCACGGCGCCTGGCCGGGCTCCCGGTACGCCAAGCCGCGCAAGGTCGGCGGCACCATCGTGCTGATGCCGGAGTGGAACCAGGCCACCGAGGCCGTCCGCGCGCTGCGCCAGTCGCTCGCCCTGCTCGACGAGGAACGGTGGCTGACCGTCCGGCTGCACGGCGAGATGCTCACCGTGCGCGCCCGGATCGCTCAGCGCGTCGTCCCCGCCGACCAGGGTTTCGCCACCCAGGGCAGCTCGCGCATGTCGATCCAGTGGCTGGCCTCCGACCCGCGCCGGTACGTCGTCAACGAGCAGCTCGCCACCGCCAACCCGCCGCAGCCGGAGTCGGGCCTCACCTGGCCGCTGACCTGGCCGCTCTCCTGGGGCGAGGCGAAGAGCACGGGTGACGTCGTCGCCGAGAACATCGGTTCCGCCCCGGCGCACCCGGTGATCGTCTTCCGCGGCCCCTGCTCCATGCCGAGCGTCACCGAGCGGACCAGCCGACGCCGGCTGCGGTACGCGATCGACCTGGCCGCGGGCGACGAACTCGTCATCGACACGCGCGCGGGCACGGTCCTGCTGAACAACTCCGCCTCCCGGCTGCACACCGCGATGGCCGACTCCAGCCCGGAGGAGCTGTTCGTGCTCGACCCCGGCCGTACGGAGCTGTCCTTCCGGCCCGACGAGGCGACCGCGGACGCGCTGATGACGGTGCGCTGGCGCAGCGCCGAATGGTGACCGGTGCCCGGTGACCCGCCGGCGGCCGGTCACCGCGCGGTGACCGGTCGCCGAACCGTTCCTTCCCCCGCCGTCACGACCCCCTTCTCGGAGAGGTGACCCCATGACCGTACGCGCCGCTTGGCTCCAGCCCACCGGACAGACCCGCGAGGACACCCGTCTGACCCTCGCCACCCTGCTCACCCCCAGCGGGCAGAGCCCCGAGGAGACCCCGCTGCGGTCGCGGCCGGGCATCGTGCCCGGCGGCTTCGTCCTCGCCGGCTCGACGCCCATGCAGTGCACGATCGGCACCGGTCGCGCGATCGTCCAGGGCAAGGACACCTCCCAGGGCGCCTACCTCGTCGCCGTCACCGCGCCGGAGGTCCTCACCCTCGCGGACGGCGACCCGCAGTACGACCGGATCGACCTGATCGAGCTGGCCGTGGTGGACGACGCCTACGACCGTACGGGCGCCACCGAGGCGGTCGTCCGGCTGGTCAGGGGCACCCCCGCGGCCTCCCCCACCGCCCCGGCGAGCGGCCCCGGCAGCGCCATCCCGCTGTACACGGTCCTGGTGCGCAAGGGCACGTCCGCCGGCACCGGCGGCGTCCAGTGGACCACCCCCGACGTCACCACCATGCACTGGCCGGTGGTCGCCCTCGGCGGCATCCTGCCGACCAGCGGCTTCAAGGGCGCGTACGTCGGCCAGTACCGCGACGCCGCGGGCCTCCTCCAGCGCTGGGACGGCACGACCTGGGTGTCGTACCCGAAGCCCCTCGGCGGCATCGCCCCCAACGGCACGGTGAGCACCGGGAGTTACACCGGTCAGTACCGGGACAACGCCGGCCTGCTCCAGCGCTGGGACGGCTCGGCCTGGCAGTTCGTCGAGGGCAGGTCGTCGATCCTGTTCAGCGTCTCGCAGACGGCACAGTCGACCGTCCCGCCCAACACCTGGTACACGCTCCCCTTCCAGTCCGTCGACGTCGACGACGCCGCCGGCTGGTCCGGCCTCTCCTCCTACCGCGTCCCGCGGACCGGCTGGTGGCGCGTCTCCGCCCACGTCGTCTGGTCCGGCGACTCCTCGGCCGGCATGCGCGGTGCCCGGCTGCTGGTCGACAGCGTCGGCGTACCGCGCTGCACCTGGCTGACGCCGGCCGGTGACGGCGCCGTCGTGGTCGGCGGCCAGGGCCTGATCAAGCTCACCGCGGGCAGCACCCTCCAGGTCGCCGCGTACCAGACCCACAGCGTGGCGGTGAAGACCCTCGGCGGCTCCGGCTACGCCGGCAACCTCTCCGCCGAGTGGATCAAGTCCTGACCCCCACCCCCTCCCTTCCGATCGGAGAAACCCCATGAACCTGCGCAGCAGCTGGGTCGCCGAGACCGGCCAGACCCGCGAGGACACCCGCCTCACCCAGACCGGCGTGACCACCCTGACCAACCCCGTCCAGGTCCGCTCCGGCGTCCTGCCCGGCTCGTACGAGGGCCTGCACCGGCTGGCCGGCTTCTGGACCTACGGCTCCTCGGCGATGACCGCGACCGTCTCCGAGGGCCGGGCCGTCATCCAGGGCGAGATCTCCCAGGGCGTCTACCCGGTGACCCTGCCGACGTCCGAGGCGATCACCTTCGCGCCGGGCGACGCCCAGTACGGCCGGATCGACCTGCTCGTCGTGAAGGTCTACGACAACCTCTACGACTCCTCGAACCGCAACGAGGTGAAGATCGAGATCATCCAGGGCATCCCGGGGCAGACCCCGCAGGCCCCGGCGGTCCCGCCGCGCAGCCTCCCGCTGTACGAGGTCACCGTCCCGGCCGGCGTCAGCGCGGGCAACGGCGGCATCCCGTGGAACTCCGCGCTCAAGGACCTGCGCACCCCGGTCGTCTCGCTCGGCGGCATCCTCCCCGTCGAGGGCCCCGTCCTGCCGGGCGCCTACCCGGGGCAGTACCAGGACGCCGGCGGCGCGCTCCAGCGCTGGGACGGCGGCGCCTGGGTGTCGTACCCGTCCGTGCTCGGCGGCATCGTCCCGAACTCCGCCTCCACCACCCCCGCCAGCTACACCGGCCAGTACCGCGACTCGGCGGACGGCCGGCTCCAGCGCTGGAACGGCTCCGTCTGGGTCCCGGTCGTGCCGGGCCCGTACTTCGTCGACAACGGCGACTACGGCGACACCACGTCCACCACCTACACCCCGACGCTCCAGGCCCGAGCCACCAACCCGCTCGCGCTCAGCTTCGTCGCCCCGCCGTCGAAGGCGATCGTCGTCAGCTTCGGCTGCCGCATGAAGTCGACCAGCCCCGACCACTACGCGTTCATGGCCCTCAAGCTCACCCAGGGCTCCACGGTCGTCAACGACCTCGACGACGAGTACGCGACGCTCGCCGCCAGCAAGCACCTGATCTCGGCCTCCACCACCCGCCGTCTGTCGGGACTCACCCCGGGCGCCACCTACACCCTCACGGCGTACTTCCGCGTCGTCGCCGACACCCCCGCGCTCAAGGCGGGCTTCGACAACACCTTCATCAAGGTCGACCCACTGCCGTAGCCCGGCCCCCACCCACCCGACAGGAGAAAACCATGGCACTCCGCAGCGGCTGGCTCCCGCCGACCGGGCAGACCCGTGTCACCACCCGTCTCACCGCGCTCGGCGCGACCACACCCGTCAACCCCGTCGTCTCGCGCTCCGGCATCCTGCCCGGCTCGGTCGACGGCAAGTACCGGGTCGGCGGTCTCTCGATGAGCTCCAACGGCCCGATGACCGCGACCGTCCACCACGGGCGCGCGGTCGTCCAGGGAGCGCACAACCAGGGCGCCTACCCCATCACCCTCGACGAGGACACCGTCGTCACCTTCGGCGACGGCGACCCGCTCAACCCCCGCCTCGACCTGGTCGTCCTGCGCGTGTACGACGACGAGTTCGACACCCTGACCAGGAACGAAGCCGTCCTGGAGGTCGTACGGGGCGAACCGGGGGCGACGCCGGTCGCCCCCGCCACGCCCCCGCTGTCCCTCCCCCTCTTCCTGGTGAGGGTGAAGACCGGCGCCTCCGCCGGCACCGGCGGCATCGACTGGGCGGGCGGCGCCCTCACCGACCTGCGGACCACCCTCGTCGGCGTCGGCGGCATCCTGCCCGTCTACAACAACTCCGGTGTGCCGGGCTCCTACCCGGGTCAGTACCAGGACAACGACAACTCCCACTTCCTCCAGCGCTGGGACGGCACCTCCTGGGTCGCCTACCCCAAGGAGATCGGCGGCATCGTCCCCACCGGGACGACCCTCACGACCGGGAGTTACGCCGGCCAGTTCCGGGACAACGCGGGCGTGCTCCAGCGCTGGAACGGCAGCGCCTGGGCGAACTACCAGCCGCCCGTGGAGGTGGAGACCCTCACGACGGGCGCCACCGCGCTCACCGGCTGGACCCTGATCGCGTTCAACGCCCGGCGCACCCGCGGCATCGCCACCGTCACCGCCACCGTCACCCGCAACGGCGCCGACATCTACGCCAACAGCGCGGGCAACATCACCGACGAACCGCTGCTCACGCTGCCCACCGGCTGGCGCTCCCCGCTCGACCTGGAGGCGGCCGCGGGCGACGGCTTCGCGTCCGGAGGCGCCTACTTCTCCCCCAACGGACAGGTGGTGCTGCGCACCTGGTCGCCGAACGGGGCCCTCGTGGCCGGCCGAAACGTCCGCGTCTCCGCCACCTACGTGCTGTGAGGTCCCCCCGATGACACTCGACACGCCCTACCGGGCGATCTTCTGCGACCTGCTGACCGACACGACCCTGGACATCCTGCCGCTGCGGGACGTCCAGTGCGACGACTACATCGGCCGGGCCGGCTCCCTGTCCGGCACCATCCCCCTCCCGGACCGGACCATCGCCGAACGGGCCCACAAGGTCCGGGCGGGCCGCACCGCGGTCTACCTGGAGCGCGGCGGCGACCTGTGGTGGGGCGGCATCGTCTGGACGACCAACCTGCAGAGCAGCGACCGCGGGGTGATGACCCTGGGCATCCAGGCCGCCACCTTCGACTCGTACGCGACCCGGCGCCGGATCCGCAGGCCGATCACGTTCACCCAGCCGACCGACCAGCTCGACATCGCCCGCACGCTCTGGGCGGACCTCTCGGCCGGCCTGGGCAAGAGCGCCGTCGAAGCCGGCAAGGAGACCTCCGAGGTGCTGCGCACGGCGTCCTGGCGGCTCGGCGACGAGACCGTCTACCAGGAGGCGCTCGACCAGCTCGGCGCCCAGGAGAACGGCTTCGAGTACCAGATCCTCGTCTACCGCGACCCGGTCGACGGGCGGCGGCTGCGCCAGCTGCGGCTCGGCTGGCCCAAGATCCGTACCGGCGCGACCGACATGGTCTTCGACCGGCCCGGCGCCATCCTCAGCTACTCGTTCCCCGACGACGCGACCCGCGGCGGCACCACCGCCCTGGCCCGCGGCGCCTCCACCAACAGCAACGCGGCCGCCGAGTCCCGGCCGACCGTCTCCGAGGAGATGCTCAGCCCCGACCTCGGCGAATGGCCGCGGGTCGACCTCTCGTCCGACCACAACGAGATCAGCGACGTCGCCACCCTCGACTCGCTGGCCACGGCGCAGCTCAAGGCGGCGAGCGGCTCCGTGCTGATCCCCGAGATCAGCATCCGCCTCGGCGGCATCGTCCCGCCCGCGCTCCTCGGCCGTACGGCCAGGATCCGGATCACCGACGAGTGGCACCCCCAGGGGCTCGACGCCCGCTACCGGATCGTCGGCGTCAAGTTCCGGCCGCCGGAGCGCGGCCGGCCCGACACCGCCGAGCTCAGCCTTGAGGAGGCCTGATGGCCCAGCTGCCCGAGGACATCATCGACCGGCTCATCCAGATGGAACGCCGGATCCAGGCCCTGTCCACCGCCGTGAACACCCGCCCGCCGATCACCGAGGTCGTCAACGGCTCGCTCACCGTGCGCCGCCAGCCCGACCCCGCCGACCCGACGACCTCCGTCACGCTCGCCCAGATCAACAGCAGCGGCCCCGGCGCCTCCAAGCCGGTCCTGCGGGTGAGCGACGCCTACGGCCACGAGATCCTCTCCGACGACATCCTCACCGGCGGCCTCGCCCGGCCCTGGCTGCCGATGCTCCCGCCGCAGGACTGGGCCTCCGCGAACTGGCCGGCCACCAGCGCCACCACCTGGACCACGATCGCCCACTCGCAGAACCCGATCTGGCAGCCCAAGCTGCGCCTGCGCATGGCCACCCGGGTCTCCAGCGGGGCGACCGGCCAGATCCGGGTGATGGTCAACGGCGTCCAGTTCGGCACGACCGTCGCCGCCGGCACCATCTTCGACCACACCGACCTGGCCACCGCGGACATGCAGGCCAACTTCGGCAAGGACCTGACGGTGGAGATCCACGGCATCGTCACCAGCGCCTCCGGCACGGTCTACGCCAAGCCGATCCTGATGCACGGCCGCCAGACCTGACCCACCCCACCCCCCTCCCCGAGAGGAGCCACCATGATCCCCGACCCGCTCCACCCCTGGGGCCTGGCCATCGACTACGCGGGCCGCGGCACCCTCACCGAGAACGGCCACACGATCGGCGTCCGCCTGTACGACAACACCCTCGGCGGCCCGCTGGAACGCGACCCGATGACCGGCGAGTATCCGGCCGTGTACGTCACCGCGCAGATCGGCGAGACCGGCGAGAGCGGCGCCTTCCTGCGCGGCTACGGCGTCGTCACGGTCAACCCGGCGAACGGCAACCCGGCCGTGCCCGACCCGACCGCCGTCCAACGCGCCGTCGAGGCCTCGCTCGCCGACTTCGAGACCCGCCGCCTCGCCTACGCCGCACTGTGCGCCACCTGGACCCCGCCCGCCCCGGCACCGGACCCGGAACCCGAGCCGACTCCGGAACCGACTCCGGGCCCGACTCCGGAACCGACTCCGGAACCGACACCCGAGCCGACCCCGGAGCCGTAACCACCGCGGCCGACTCCCGCACCACACCCCGTAGGCCCGCCCCACCCCGTACGTCCGCCCCACCCGTACGCCCCGCCCCACCCCGTATGCCCGCCCGCCCACCGCGCGGGCCTTTTTCATGTCCGGAGGACACCAGATGGCCACTCCCCTCCCCGCGGACCGGCTCCTCGCCGCACTCCGCGCCGAAGGCGTCACCGTCGTCGAACACCCCGGCTGGCGCTCCCACAACCGCAACCACACCGGCGCCTGGGGCCCGGTCACCGGCGTGATGATCCACCACACCGTCAGCTCCGGCACCAGGTCCACCGTCGAGATGTGCTTCAACGGCTACGAAGGCCTGCCCGGACCGCTCTGCCACGGCGTCATCGCCAAGGACGGCACCGTCCACCTCGTTGCCGACGGACGCGCCAACCACGCCGGCGGCGGCGACCCGTCCGTCCTCCAGGCCGTGATCACCGAGACGTACGGGGACCGGCCGCCGGCCCCGCGCGAACACCAGGGCAGCCACAGCGCCGTCGACGGCAACTCCCGCTTCTACGGCTTCGAGTGCGTCAACCTCGGCAACGGCACCGATCCCTGGCCGGCCGCCCAGCTCGACGCCATCGAACGGGTCTCCGCCGCCCTCTGCCGGGCCCACGGCTGGGGCGCCAAGTCCGTCATCGGCCACCTGGAGTGGTCCGACTGGAAGAGCGACCCCAAGGGCTTCGGCATGCCGACCCTCCGGCAGCGCGTCCAGACCCGGCTCGCCAAGGCCCCCGCCAGGCCCACCCCCGGCAGCGGCAAGCCCGCCACCCCCCGCCTCCAGCCGTTCCCGGGCACCTCGTTCTTCCGCAAGGAGACGAGCTCCCCGGTCATCACGGCCATGGGACGCCGTCTCGTCGCCGAGGGCTGCGCCGCGTACACCGTCGGCCCCGGCCCCCGCTGGAGCGAGGCCGACCGGCTCAGCTACGCGAAGTGGCAGCGCAAGCTCGGCTTCCGCGGCTCCGACGCCGACGGCATCCCCGGCGCCGCGTCCTGGAACGCGCTGAAGGTCCCGTACACGAAGTAACCACCGCACACGAGTAACCACCGCACCAGAGGAGACCCCGATGTCCGATGCCGCCCAGCGCACGGCCCGTACCGTCCTCCAGACCGCCGTCGGCATCGCCGTCGTGCTCCCCGCGATCGTCGACGCCTCCGGCATCCCCGCGACCCTCCCCTGGGTCGCCGGCGCGCTGGCCGTCGCCGGCGGACTCACCCGGGTGATGGCACTGGACGCGGTGCAGAACCTGCTCCCGTCCTGGCTCCGCAGCACCCCGGCCCGGGGCGGTGCCGATGACCGAGCCTGATCCGAACGACCCCGTGGCCGTCGCCCTCGAACTGGAACGGCTCCGCGGCACCCTGGAGGCCGGCTTCGCCCGCGTCGACGGCGCGCTCGCGCTCCTCGTCCAGCGCAGCGACCAGACCGACCGGCAGCTCGCCGACCACGAGGCCCGCCTCGACGGTCTCGAACGCGCCCGCTGGCCGCTGACCAGCATCCTCGCGCTCGCCGCGAGCGCCGGAGCGCTCGTCGCGGTGTGGGAGCTGGCCGCCAGGTAACCCCTTCGGGGGAGCGCACGCCGAAGGGCGGCCACCCCGTTTCCGGGGTGACCGCCCTTCGGTTCAAGCGACTCGCTTACTGGTTGTACGGACCGTAGTCGTAGTCCTCCAGCGGAACGGCCTGGCCGGAGCCCGAGCCGAACGGCGAGTAGTCGATGTCGTCGTAGCCGACGGCCGAGTACATCGCGGCCTTGGCCTCCTCGGTCGGCTCGACCCGGATGTTGCGGTAGCGGGACAGACCCGTACCGGCCGGGATGAGCTTACCGATGATGACGTTCTCCTTGAGGCCGATGAGGCTGTCGGACTTGGCGTTGATCGCCGCATCCGTCAGGACTCGGGTCGTCTCCTGGAAGGAGGCGGCCGACAGCCAGGATTCCGTCGCCAGCGAGGCCTTGGTGATACCCATCAGCTGCGGACGGCCGGAGGCGGGGTGACCGCCCTCGGTGACCACACGACGGTTCTCGGTCTCGAACTTCGAGCGCTCGACGAGCTCGCCCGGCAGCAGCTCCGCGTCGCCGGACTCGATGATCGTCACACGGCGCAGCATCTGCCGGATGATGATCTCGATGTGCTTGTCGTGGATCGACACGCCCTGCGAGTTGTAGACCTTCTGGACCTCGGCGACCAGGTGGACCTGGACCGCACGCTGCCCCAGGATGCGCAGCACGTCGTGCGGGTTGGTGGCACCCACGGTGAGCTTCTGGCCCACCTCGACGTGGTCGCCCTCGCCCACGAGCAGACGGGCACGCTTCGAGATCGGGAACGCCGTCTCGTCGGTGCCGTCGTCCGGGGTGACGACGATCTTCTTGGTCTTCTCGGTCTCCTCGATACGGACGCGGCCGGCCGCCTCCGAGATCGGGGCGACACCCTTGGGCTGACGAGCCTCGAAGAGCTCGACGACACGGGGCAGACCCTGGGTGATGTCGTCACCGGCCACACCACCGGTGTGGAAGGTACGCATCGTCAGCTGGGTACCGGGCTCACCGATGGACTGGGCGGCGATGATGCCGACCGCCTCACCGATGTCGACCAGCTTGCCGGTGGCGAGCGAACGGCCGTAGCAGAACGCACAGGTACCGACGGCGGACTCACAGGTCAGGACCGAGCGGGTCTTGACCTCCTCGACACCGGCGCCCACGAGGGCGTCGATGAGCACGTCACCCAGGTCGACGTTGGCCGGCGCGATGACCTTGCCGTCGACGACGACGTCCTCGGCGAGCATCCGCGCGTACACGGAGGTCTCGACGTCGTCCGTCTTGCGCAGGACACCGTCGGCGCCGCGCTCGGCGATCCGCAGCTTCAGACCGCGCTCGGTGCCACAGTCCTCCTCGCGGATGATCACGTCCTGCGAGACGTCCACCAGACGACGGGTCAGGTAACCCGAGTCGGCGGTACGCAGGGCGGTGTCCGCCAGACCCTTACGGGCACCGTGCGTGGAGATGAAGTACTCCAGAACGGTGAGGCCCTCACGGAAGGACGCCTTGATGGGACGCGGAATCGTCTCGTTCTTGGCGTTCGACACCAGACCACGCATACCGGCGATCTGACGCATCTGCATCATGTTTCCTCGGGCACCCGAGTCAACCATCATGAAGATGGGGTTCGTCTTCGGGAAGTTCGCGTTCATCGCCTCGGCAACCTCGTTGGTCGCCTTGGTCCAGATCGCGATGAGCTCCTGAGTGCGCTCTTCCTTCGTGATGAGACCGCGCTCGTACTGCTTCTGGACCTTCTCGTCCTGCTCCTCGTAGCCCTTGACGATGGCCTTCTTGGCCTCGGGCACGACGACGTCGGAGATGGCCACGGTGACGCCGGAACGGGTCGCCCAGTAGAAGCCCGCCGCCTTCAGGTTGTCGAGCGTCGCCGCCACGATGACCTTGGGGTAGCGCTCGGCGAGGTCGTTGACGATCTCGGAGAGCTGCTTCTTGCCGACGGAGTAGTCGACGAACGGGTAGTCCTCGGGCAGCAGCTCGTTGAAGAGCGCGCGGCCCAGCGACGTCCGCAGACGGAACGAGTCACCCTGCTGCCACTCGGCCGCACCGACCTGGTCGTCGCCCTCTTCGGCGACCGGGGGAACCCAGCCGCGCGGAGCGACGGTGCCGACCGGGAAACGGATGTCGATCTGCGACTGCAGCGCGAGCTCGCCGGCGTCGAACGCCATGATCGCCTCGGCCGTGGAGCCGAACGCGCGGCCCTCGCCCTTGGTGTCACGGAGCTCACCGTCGGTGGTCAGGAAGAACAGACCGAGGACCATGTCCTGGGTCGGCATCGTGACCGGACGGCCGTCGGCCGGCTTCAGGATGTTGTTCGAGGACAGCATCAGGATGCGGGCCTCGGCCTGCGCCTCCGCGGAGAGCGGCAGGTGCACGGCCATCTGGTCACCGTCGAAGTCCGCGTTGAACGCGGTGCAGACGAGCGGGTGGATCTGGATGGCCTTGCCCTCGACCAGCTGGGGCTCGAAGGCCTGGATGCCGAGGCGGTGCAGCGTGGGCGCACGGTTCAGCAGAACCGGGTGCTCGGCGATGACCTCTTCGAGGACGTCGTACACGACCGTGCGGCCGCGCTCGACCATCCGCTTGGCGCTCTTGATGTTCTGCGCGTGGTTCAGGTCGACCAGGCGCTTCATCACGAACGGCTTGAAGAGCTCCAGCGCCATGGCCTTGGGCAGACCACACTGGTGCAGCTTCAGCTGCGGACCGACGACGATGACGGAACGCGCGGAGTAGTCCACACGCTTACCGAGCAGGTTCTGACGGAAACGACCCTGCTTGCCCTTCAGCATGTCGCTGAGGGACTTCAGGGGACGGTTACCGGGACCGGTCACCGGACGACCACGACGACCGTTGTCGAAGAGGGCGTCCACGGCCTCCTGAAGCATGCGCTTCTCGTTGTTCACGATGATCTCGGGCGCGCCGAGGTCGAGAAGTCGCTTCAGACGGTTGTTGCGGTTGATCACGCGGCGGTACAGGTCGTTCAGGTCGGAGGTCGCGAAGCGGCCACCGTCCAGCTGCACCATCGGACGCAGGTCCGGCGGGATCACCGGCACGCAGTCGAGAACCATGCCCTTGGGGCTGTTCGCGGTCTGCAGGAACGCGGAGACGACCTTGAGGCGCTTGAGCGCACGGGTCTTCTTCTGGCCCTTGCCGGTACGGATGATCTCGCGGAGGCGCTCGGCCTCCTCCTCGAGGTCGAACGACTCCAGGCGCTTCTGCAGAGCAGCCGCACCCATCGAACCGTCGAAGTACGTGCCGAAGCGGTCACGCAGCTCGCGGTAGAGGAGCTCGTCGCCCTCCAGGTCCTGGACCTTGAGGTTCTTGAAGCGCGACCAGACCTCGTCCAGACGGTCGATCTCGCGCTGCGCACGGTCGCGCAGCTGCTTCATCTCACGCTCGGCACCCTCGCGCACCTTGCGGCGCACGTCGGCCTTGGCGCCCTCGGCCTCCAGCTCGCCGAGGTCGTTCTCGAGCTTCTTGGCGCGGGCCTCCAGGTCGGAGTCGCGACGGTTCTCGATCTGCTGACGCTCGACGGAGACGTGCGCCTCCAGCGAGGGCAGGTCACGCGTACGACGCTCGTCGTCGACGTACGTGATCATGTACGCCGCGAAGTAGATGACCTTCTCGAGGTCCTTCGGGGCGAGGTCGAGCAGGTAGCCAAGACGCGACGGAACGCCCTTGAAGTACCAGATGTGGGTGACGGGAGCGGCGAGCTCGATGTGGCCCATCCGCTCACGGCGCACCTTCGCGCGGGTGACCTCGACGCCACACCGCTCACAGATGATGCCCTTGAAGCGGACACGCTTGTACTTGCCGCAGTAGCACTCCCAGTCCCGGGTCGGACCGAAGATCTTCTCGCAGAAGAGTCCGTCCTTCTCGGGCTTGAGCGTGCGGTAGTTGATGGTCTCCGGCTTCTTGACCTCGCCGTGGCTCCACTGACGGATGTCGTCAGCGGTGGCCAGACCGATCCGGAGCTCGTCGAAGAAGTTGACGTCGAGCACTATGCGTCAATCCCTCTCAGGGTTGTAAGGCTTGGGGTCTGATACGGGGGTCCTGGGGCCGGCCGGGGACTCAGCGGTGAAACGCCGAGCCCCCGACCGAACTCCCGTCAGACCTCTTCGACGCTGCTCGGCTCGCGCCGGGACAGGTCGATGCCGAGCTCCTCCGCTGCGCGGAAGACGTCCTCGTCGGTGTCGCGCATCTCGATGGACATGCCGTCCGAGGACAGCACCTCCACGTTGAGGCACAGGGACTGCATCTCCTTGATGAGCACCTTGAAGGACTCGGGGATGCCGGGCTCAGGGATGTTCTCGCCCTTGACGATGGCCTCGTAGACCTTCACGCGGCCGGTCACGTCGTCGGACTTGATCGTCAGCAGCTCCTGGAGGGCGTAAGCGGCGCCGTACGCCTCCAGCGCCCACACCTCCATCTCACCGAAGCGCTGGCCACCGAACTGGGCCTTACCACCCAGCGGCTGCTGGGTGATCATCGAGTACGGGCCGGTCGACCGGGCGTGGAGCTTGTCGTCGACCAGGTGGTGGAGCTTGAGGATGTACATGTACCCGACGGAGATCGGGTCCGGGAACGGCTCGCCGGAGCGGCCGTCGAACAGCCTCGCCTTACCGGTCGGGAGCACCATGCGCTCGCCGTCGCGGTTCGGGATGGTGTGGTTCAGCAGACCCGCGAGCTCGTCCTCACGCGCACCGTCGAAGACCGGGGTGGCGACGTTGGTGCCGGGGGCGACCTTGTCGGCGCCGATCACCTGGAGGCGCTGCGCCCACTCGTCCGCGAGACCGGAGACGTCCCAGCCGCGGCTGGCGAGCCAGCCGAGGTGGATCTCCAGGACCTGTCCCGGGTTCATTCGGGACGGGACACCCAGCGGGTTGAGGATGATGTCGACCGGGGTGCCGTCCTCCAGGAACGGCATGTCCTCGATCGGCAGGATCTTCGAGATGACGCCCTTGTTGCCGTGACGGCCGGCGAGCTTGTCACCGTCGGTGATCTTGCGCTTCTGGGCGACGTAGACGCGGACCAGCTGGTTCACGCCCGGGGGAAGCTCGTCGCCCTCCTCGCGGTCGAAGACGCGGACGCCGATGATCTTGCCGATCTCGCCGTGCGGCACCTTCAGCGAGGTGTCACGGACCTCACGGGCCTTCTCACCGAAGATCGCGCGGAGCAGGCGCTCCTCCGGGGTCAGCTCGGTCTCACCCTTGGGCGTGACCTTGCCGACCAGGATGTCGCCGGCGACGACCTCGGCACCGATACGGATGATGCCGCGCTCGTCGAGGTCCGCGAGGACCTCCTCGGAGACGTTCGGGATGTCCCGGGTGATCTCCTCCGGGCCGAGCTTGGTGTCACGGGCGTCGACCTCGTGCTCCTCGATGTGGATCGAGGAGAGGACGTCGTCCTGCACGAGGCGCTGCGACAGGATGATCGCGTCCTCGTAGTTGTGACCCTCCCACGGCATGAACGCCACGAGCAGGTTCTTGCCGAGCGCCATCTCGCCGTCTTCGGTGGCGGGACCGTCGGCGAGGACCTGGCCCTCGATCACGCGGTCGCCCTCGTCGACGACGACCTTCTGGTTGACCGAGGTGCCCTGGTTCGAGCGCGAGAACTTGTGCAGGCGGTACGTGATGTACGTGCCGTCGTCGTTGGCGACGGTGACGTAGTCCGCGGAGAGCTCCTGGACGACACCGTCCTTCTCGGCCTTGAGCACGTCGCCGGCGTCGGTGGCACAGCGGTACTCCATGCCGGTGCCGACGAGCGGGGCCTCCGACTTGATCAGCGGCACCGCCTGGCGCATCATGTTCGCGCCCATGAGGGCACGGTTGGCGTCGTCGTGCTCGAGGAACGGGATCATGGCGGTCGCGACCGACACCATCTGGCGCGGCGAGACGTCCATGTAGTCCACGTCCGACGGCTCGACGTAGTCGACCTCGCCGCCACGCTTACGCACCAGGACACGGGGCTCGGTGAACTGCAGGTCGTCGTTGAGCGCGGCGTTGGCCTGCGCGATGACGAAGCGGTCCTCCTCGTCGGCGGTGACGTAGTCGACCTCGTCGGTGACCTGGCCGTCGACGACCTTGCGGTACGGCGTCTCGATGAAGCCGAACGCGTTGACGCGGCCGTACGAGGCGAGCGAACCGATCAGACCGATGTTCGGGCCTTCGGGGGTCTCGATCGGGCACATGCGTCCGTAGTGGGACGGGTGCACGTCTCGGACCTCGAAGCCGGCCCGCTCACGGGACAGACCACCAGGGCCCAGCGCCGAGAGACGACGCTTGTGCGTCAGACCCGACAGCGGGTTGTTCTGGTCCATGAACTGCGACAGCTGGCTGGTGCCGAAGAACTCCTTGATGGAGGCGACGACCGGCCGGATGTTGATCAGGGTCTGCGGCGTGATCGCCTCGACGTCCTGGGTGGTCATGCGCTCACGCACGACGCGCTCCATACGAGCCAGACCCGTGCGGACCTGGTTCTGGATGAGCTCGCCGACGTTGCGCAGACGACGGTTGCCGAAGTGGTCGATGTCGTCGGTCTCGACGACGATCTCGTTGCCGTTCTCGCCGATCGTCTCGGTCTCGCCCGCGTGGAGCTTGACCAGGTACTTGATCGTGGCGATGACGTCATCGGTGGTGAGCACGCCGGCGTCCAGCGGCTCGTCGGCGCCGAGCTTCTTGTTCACCTTGTAGCGGCCGACCTTGGCGAGGTCGTAGCGCTTCGGGTTGAAGTAGAGGTTCTCGAGCAGCGTCTGAGCGGCCTCACGGGTCGGCGGCTCGCCCGGACGCAGCTTGCGGTAGATGTCGAGCAGCGCGTCGTCCTGGCCCTGGGTGTGGTCCTTCTCCAGGGTGGCGCGCATGGACTCGTACTCGCCGAACTCCTGCAGGATCTGCTCGGTGGTCCAGCCGAGAGCCTTGAGGAGGACGGTGACGGACTGCTTGCGCTTGCGGTCGATGCGGACACCGACCAGGTCGCGCTTGTCGATCTCCATCTCCAGCCAGGCACCCCGGGACGGGATGATCTTGGCCGAGAAGATGTCCTTGTCGGACGTCTTGTCGATGGAGGAGTCGAAGTAGACACCCGGCGAACGGACCAGCTGCGACACCACGACACGCTCGGTGCCGTTGATGACGAAGGTGCCCTTGTTCGTCATGAGCGGGAAGTCGCCCATGAAGACCGTCTGGGACTTGATCTCGCCGGTCTCGTTGTTGGTGAACTCTGCGGTGACGAAGAGCGGGGCACCGTACGTGAAGTCACGGTCCTTGCACTCGTCGATCGAGTTCTTCGGCGGCTCGAAGCGGTGGTCGCGGAAGGTCAGCGACATCGACCCGGAGAAGTCCTCGATCGGAGAGATCTCCTCGAAGATCTCCTCCAGACCGGACTTCCTGGGGACGTCCTGTCCCGACTCAAGGGCAGCCTCGACGCGAGCCTTCCAGGCGGCGTTACCGAGCAGCCAGTCAAAGCTCTCGGTCTGCAGCGCGAGGAGGTTCGGAACCTCGAGGGGCTCCTTGATCTTTGCAAAGGAGATGCGCAGCGGGGCGGTGCTTGCGCCGTTGTTCGTATTGGTCGAGGCGTTGCGCGAGGCGGCCAAGAGGGGGTCCTTCCGAGGGCTCGGACTCACTACGCGCGTACCGGTCCCCTGCATCGCTTCACGGCAGACTTTTCCTGATACGACCAAAAGGCCAGCTCAGACAGGGTCGGTCCACGAAGCGGATGCGAAGGTATGCCCCTGGTGACGGGCAGGGGGCAGCTAACAGGCAGCGCAAAGGGTCAGTGTAGCCACTCGGCTCACTGATGTCCAGGGCGAATAATTCGCGACCCTCGTTGCTCTCAACTCCGCGGTACCTCGCGCCGTGCGGCGCACCTCGATACTGCCCGTTCAGCCGTCGATCCATGCCTCGGAAACGGATCGTTGTGACGACGCGTCCTGAGAATTGCGCGCTGCGTGCGGTTCGTCAAGGCCCCCCGGTCTGCGGGGCGCACGGCGAAGATCACCATACTCCGCTCCCGGCGGCCCTCGGGTCCTCCGCCACGCCCTTCCCGGGGAACGCCGAAAGGCGACCACCCACAAGGGTGATCGCCTTTCGGTGCCTCCGCGTTACACGGGGGCAGGAGTCAGCTCAGCGAGCCGAAACGGTCTTACTTGACCGTGACGGAGGCACCGGCGGCCTTGAGGGACTCGGCGGCCTTCTCGGCAACGTCCTTCGCGACCTTCTCGAGGACCGGCTTCGGGGTGCCGTCGACGAGGTCCTTGGCCTCCTTGAGGCCCAGGGAGGTGAGCTCACGCACGACCTTGATGACCTGGATCTTCTTGTCGCCGGCACCCTCGAGGATGACGTCGAACTCGTCCTGCTCGGCAGCCTCTTCGGCGGCAACCGGGGCGCCCGGGCCGGCAACGGCGACGGCCGCGGCGGCGGTGACGTCGAACTTCTCCTCGAAGGCCTTCACGAACTCGGAGAGCTCGATGAGGGTCATCTCCTCGAACTGGGCGAGGAGGTCGTCCTGAGAGAGCTTCGCCATGATGGGCGATCCTTCCACTAATTCGGCAGGTGCCGGATGTATAGAGAGGCGGGCGTTACGGCCCGCTACGACCTGTGCCTAGGCGGCACAGATCATGACGCGAGCCGAATTACTCGGCACCGCCCTGCTCGGCGAGCTTGACGCGAAGCGCCTCCGCGGTGCGGACGAACTTCGACGGCAGCGCCTGCAGGAGCGAGGCAGTCTGGGACTGCTTGCCCTTGAACGCGCCGGCCAGCTTGCTGAGCAGAACCTCGCGGGACTCGAGGTCCGCGAGCTTCTTGAACTCGTCGGCGGACAGCGCCTTGCCATCAAGGACACCGCCCTTGATGACGAGGTTCGGGTTCTCCTTGGCGAAGTCACGCAGAGCCTTCGCCGACTCCACCGGGTCACCGGTGACGAAGGCGGCCGCGGTCGAACCAGCAAGCTGGTCGTCCAGCGCGGAGATGCCGGCCTGGTTGGCCGCAATCTTGGTCAGCGTGTTCTTCACCACGGCGTACTGGGCGTTCTCACCGAGCGAACGACGCAGCGTCTTCAGCTGCGCCACGGTGAGCCCCGTGTACGAGGTCAGCACGACGGCGTTCGAGCTGCGGAACTTGTCCTCAAGCTCGGCTACCGCGGCAGCCTTGTCGGGCCTTGCCATAGAGCGTCGGCCTCCTTCCGGGTGATGAGGACCGCTCAGAAGGCACTGACAAAACAAAACGCCCCGGGCGCAGGCGCTCGGGGCTCAGCTCAACCGCATCACGAAGATCCGGGAACTCATCCACAATCACCTGCGCGGGTCGTTCGCGTCGCAGCGAATCCTTCGGCCACCGCACCTTGACGGCACAGTGACGACCAGCGGTCTTTGGCTTCCTCGGAAGAGTACGCGACCGACGCGCCCGGGGGCAAATCAGGCCTGACCACCCCCGGACGCCCGGCTCACCTCAGGCCTGACCGCCCTCGGCGCCGAGGCCCTTCAGCATCTCGAAGAAGTCGACGGTCTCCTCGGCCGGCGGGGCCTGGACGGTGGCCTTGGCGCCGTAGTCGGAGAAGTGCATCCCCATCTTCACGGTGCCCTGCGCCGACTTCATCCCGAGGTCCATCCGGGCCGGGTAGCCGTCCTCGCGGACCCAGACCTCGGTGTCGTACGCCGTGATGCCGGCCTTCTTGACGCCCTCGACCAGCTCCGCGCGGTCCTTCTCGGACAGCACGTCCAGGGACTTGTTGGCGGCGACCATCTGCTCCAGGGTCAGCGTGCCCTTGTAGTGCTGGGCCTCGACGCCGTCGACCTTCTCGGCACCGAGGTGCTTGAGGTTGGGCGAGTCGAGGAGCAGGGCGAGCTGCTTGGCCGGGTCCTGGTTCATGTTCTCCAGGCCGCCGGCCATCGTCTTCGACAGAACCTTGTCGCCGGAGGCCTCCGAGGCCGCCTGCATGTCGAGCTTCAGCCAGCGCTTGCCGTCCATCTCGGCGGCCTGCTTGGCACCCATGTCCATGTACATGACGTCACCGAGGGTGATCATGCGCATCGAGTCGGCGCCCCCGGCGCCGGCCGCGCCCAGCATCGAGCCCTTGACGGTGATGTCCATGACCGTCGGATCCCAGCCCTGGACTCCGGTCATCTCCATGGTGCCGCCGCCCTCGAGACCGGTCGGCAGCTCCATCGTCATCCGGATCTTCGCGGACTTGGCGGCCGAGGTCTTCTCGTACGCGGTCCTGATGACCTTCGTGATGTCGCCGAGGCTCTGCGTCTGCGCCTTGTCGGCGCCCGCGGCCTTCCCGTCGCCGTCCTGGCACCCCGCGACTCCGGTGACGACGGCCGCGGCCGCCACGGCGACACCGGCGCGCTTCCATACGGACACGTTCATCTGTTCCCCCACCCTCGAGCAGCGTCGTACGGTCCCTCGCACCGTAACAAAAAGCCGGCCCCGCTCCTCCGAAGAGGCGCGGGGCCGGCTGACCACTCAGTGAACCCTTGGGGTTCAGACCGCGGCCGGGTCCTCCTCGACGAGGAGGTTGCGGGTGCGGTTGGAGTCCAGCGGGATGCCGGGGCCCATCGTCGTCGTGATGGTCGCCTTCTTGATGTAGCGACCCTTGGCGGCGGACGGCTTCAGACGGAGGATCTCCTCGAGCGCCGCGGCGTAGTTCTCGACCAGCTTCGTGTCATCGAAAGAGACCTTGCCGATGATGAAGTGCAGGTTCGAGTGCTTGTCGACGCGGAACTCGATCTTGCCGCCCTTGATGTCGTTGACAGCCTTGGCGACATCGGGGGTGACGGTGCCGACCTTGGGGTTCGGCATGAGACCACGCGGGCCGAGGACGCGGCCGAGGCGGCCGACCTTGCCCATGAGGTCCGGGGTGGCGACAACGGCGTCGAACTCGTTCAGGCGGTTGCCCTTGGAGATCTCGTCGATGAGCTCGTCGGAGCCGACGATGTCGGCGCCCGCGGCGATCGCGGCCTCGGCACGGTCACCGGTCGCGAAGACCAGGACCCGGGCGGTCTTGCCGGTGCCGTGCGGAAGGTTCACGGTGCCACGGACCATCTGGTCGGCCTTGCGCGGGTCGACGCCCAGGCGGAAGGCGACCTCGACGGTGCCGTCGAACTTCGTGCTGGAGGTGTCCTTGGCGAGACGGACGGCCTCGAGAGGAGCGTAGAGCTTCTCGCTGTCGATCTTGGCGTCCGCTGCGCGGAGGGTCTTGCTGCGCTTCACTGCTTCTCCTGTTTGTTCAGGTGTGGAGTCGTGGTGCGGGCCGGCGCTGGCCCTACCACTAGGTCACGAGGGGGCTGATCAGCCCTCGACCGTGATGCCCATGGAACGGGCGGTGCCAGCGATGATCTTGGACGCGGCGTCCAGGTCGTTGGCGTTCAGGTCGGGGAGCTTGACCGTGGCGATCTCGCGGACCTGGGCAGCCGTGAGCTTGGCGACCTTGGTCTTGTGCGGCTCGCCGGAGCCCTTGTCCACACCAGCGGCCTTGAGGATCAGCTTGGCGGCCGGCGGAGTCTTGGTGATGAAGGTGAAGGAACGGTCTTCGTAGACCGTGATCTCCACCGGCACGACCATGCCACGCTGCGACTCGGTCGCGGCGTTGTAGGCCTTGCAGAACTCCATGATGTTGACGCCGTGCTGGCCCAGCGCGGGACCGACCGGCGGGGCCGGGTTGGCCGCACCAGCGTTGATCTGGAGCTTGATAAGCCCCGTGACCTTCTTCTTCTTGGGAGGCATTGCTCTCTCCGGGTCCTAGTGAGAGTGTTCAGCCCGCCATCCGGTCATCCGGATGGAGGCATACCGCACAACGATAACGGGTATAGACGCGCGGCCAAAAACCGAGCAGGTCAGAGCGGCTGTGAGAGCCACTCTGACCTGGTCGGAAACTTGTGAGATCAGTTCTTCTGGATCTGGTCGAAGCTGAGCTCGACCGGGGTCTCGCGACCGAAGATCTCGACGAGGCCCTTGACCTTCTTCGAGTCGGGGTTGATCTCGTTGATGGTCGCCTGGAGGGTGGCGAAGGGGCCGTCGGTGACGGTGACCGAGTCGCCGACCTCGAAGTCCAGCACCTGGACCTCGAGCTTGCGGGCCGGAGCCGGCTTGCCCTCGGCCTCGGCGGCCTCACGGGCGGCCTTCTCCTCGGCCTCCGGGGCGAGCATCTTGACGATCTCGTCCAGGGTCAGCGGGTACGGGTCGTAGGCGTTGCCCACGAAGCCGGTGACGCCGGGGGTGTTGCGGACGACGCCCCAGGACTCGTTCGTCAGGTCCATGCGGACGAGAACGTAGCCGGGAAGCTTGTTCTGCTTGACGTTCTTCCGCTCGCCGCCCTTGATCTGGACGATCTCTTCCTCGGGGACCTCGGCCTGGTAGATGAAGTCCTCGACGTTGAGCGAGACGGCACGCTGCTCGAGGTTGGCCTTCACGCGCTTCTCGTAGCCCGCGTAGGTGTGGATGACGTACCACTCGCCGGGCAGGGTGCGCAGCTCCTCGCGGAGCGCGGCGACCGGGTCGACCGGGGCGGCCGGCTCGGCCTCCTCGTCGGTCTCTTCCTCGGCGTCCTCGACCTCGTCGGCGACGGCGTCGACGGTCTCGTCGTCCTCGTCACCCTCGGCGTCGGTGTCCTCGTCGGTCTCCGCCTCGGCCTCGTCGTCGTCCTGGTCCTCGTCCTCGACCTGGAGAGCGGCTTCCTCGGCGGCCTCGCCGGCAACGTCGTCAGCAGCGTCGGCCTGGTCCTCGTCGGCGGCCTCGACGATGTCCAGCTCGTCCTCGACGGACTCGGACTCGAAGGCGTCGTTCAGGTTCGCGTCAGACACGGTGGCTGCTTCTTCCTGCGATACAGATGGGGTGGAACAAAAAGTCAGCCGAAGACGTACTTGACTGCTTCCTGGAAGCCATAGTCAATCACGGTGACAAGGCCGATCATGATGACGACGAAGACAATCACCACGGTGGTGTACGTCGAAAGCTGGCTGCGCGTGGGCCAGACGACCTTGCGGAGCTCCGCGACGATCTGACGGTAGAAGAGCGCGAGACGGCCCAGGGGGCCCTTCTTGCCGCGCTTGCCGCCCTTGCGGGACTTCTTCTTCGACTCGGAGGCCTCGTCATCGGCATCAGGCATGTCGATGGAGCCTACGGCGTCCGTCACGATCTCTCACCTGATTCCGGGTCGGCCGTGCCGCGCCCGGGTGGAGCCGCACGGCGGTGCAATGAAGTACGTACATGCGCACAACACCTGGCGGTGTGTGTAGCAGGGCCGGAGGGACTTGAACCCCCAACCGCCGGTTTTGGAGACCGGTGCTCTACCAATTGAGCTACGACCCTTTGCTGGTGCCCCTCAACGTACCGCATCGTGAGATGTGGTCGGTGCGGGCCAACGAGGAGTGAGCATACGTGGTCAGGGGCCCCCGCGTCGAACAGAAACCACGACCGACCTGCCGTCGGACGCGCGTACGACCGGGAATGACCGTTCCTGTCCGGTCCGTGAAACCTGTGTGCCGGGCCTTGAAGAGGTCTGGGACGATGGGCCGTATGAGCGCTGCTACCCCTCCCACCGAGCGTCGGGTCTCCGCCCGGATCGGTGCGATCTCCGAGTCCGCCACCCTCGCCGTCGACGCCAAGGCCAAGGCCCTCAAGGCCGCCGGGCGCCCGGTGATCGGTTTCGGCGCGGGTGAGCCCGACTTCCCGACCCCGGACTACATCGTCGACGCGGCCGTCGAGGCCTGCAAGAACCCGAAGTACCACCGCTACACGCCGGCCGGCGGTCTGCCGGAGCTGAAGGCCGCCATCGCCGCCAAGACGCTGCGCGACTCCGGCTACGAGGTCGACGCCTCCCAGGTCCTGGTGACCAACGGCGGCAAGCAGGCCATCTACGAGGCGTTCGCCGCGATCCTCGACCCGGGCGACGAGGTCATCGTCCCGGCGCCGTACTGGACGACGTACCCGGAGTCGATCCGCCTCGCGGGCGGTGTCCCGGTGGAGGTCGTGGCCGACGAGACCACCGGCTACCGGGTCTCGGTGGAGCAGCTGGAGGCGGCCCGTACGGAGCGGACCAAGGTCGTCCTCTTCGTGTCGCCGTCGAACCCGACCGGCGCCGTCTACAGCGAGGCCGAGACCGAGGCGATCGGCCGCTGGGCCGTCGAGCACGGTCTGTGGGTCCTCACGGACGAGATCTACGAACACCTCGTCTACGGCGGCGCCTCCGCGGTCTCCCTCCCGGCGGTCATGCCGGAGCTGCGCGACAAGTGCATCGTCGTCAACGGTGTCGCCAAGACGTACGCGATGACGGGCTGGCGCGTGGGCTGGATCATCGGCCCGAAGGACGTCGTGAAGGCCGCGACGAACCTCCAGTCGCACGCCACGTCCAACGTGAGCAACGTCGCGCAGATCGCCGCCCTCGCCGCCGTCTCCGGCAACCTGGACGCCGTCGCGGAGATGGGGCGCGCCTTCGACCGTCGCCGCCAGACGATCGTGCGGATGCTCAACGAGATCGACGGTGTCCTCTGCCCGACGCCCGAGGGCGCGTTCTACGTGTACCCCTCGGTGAAGGGGCTGCTCGGCAAGGAGATCCGCGGCAAGCGCCCGCAGACCTCGGTCGAGCTGGCCGCCCTGATCCTGGACGAGGCCGAGGTCGCGGTCGTCCCGGGCGAGGCCTTCGGCACGCCGGGATACCTGCGTCTGTCGTACGCGCTGGGTGACGACGACCTGGTGGAGGGCGTGTCCCGCCTCCAGAAGCTCCTCGCCGAGGCGACGGACTGAGCGGACCGCCCAGCGGCGTCACCAGGTCATCGGGCCCCCGGTTCTTCGGAGCCGGGGGCCCGTTTTTGCGTTCTAGCAAGGTCCCGATCGGGGAAACGGGGTGCCTTCGTCCGTTCGGGTGCGGCAGGATCGGCCAATGGAGCACGTTCACCGCGATCTCACCCAGCTGCCCAAGGCCCATCTGCACCTGCACTTCACCGGATCGATGCGGCCCACCACCCTCATCGAGCTGGCCGACAAGTACGGGGTGCACCTCCCCGAGGCGCTGAGCAGCGGGACGCCGCCGAAGCTGCGGGCGACCGACGAGCGCGGCTGGTTCCGCTTCCAGCGGCTGTACGACATCGCCCGGTCCTGTCTGCGCTCCCCCGAGGACATCCAGCGGCTCGTCCGCGAGGCGGCCCAGGAGGACGTCCGGGACGGCTCGGGCTGGCTGGAGATCCAGGTCGACCCCACCTCGTACGCCCCGCACCTGGGCGGACTCATCCCCGCCCTGGAGATCATCCTCGACGCGGTCGACGCGGCCTCGCGGGAGACCGGGCTCGGGATGCGGGTGCTCGTCGCGGCGAACCGGATGAAGCATCCGCTGGAGGCGCGGACGCTCGCCCGGCTCGCGGTGCGGTTCGCGGACCGGGGCGTGGTCGGCTTCGGGCTCTCCAACGACGAGCGGCGCGGCCTGGCGCGCGACTTCGACCGGGCCTTCGCCATCGCGCGCGAGGGCGGCCTGCTCGCGGCCCCGCACGGCGGCGAGCTGACGGGTCCGGCGTCCGTACGGGACTGTCTGGACGATCTGCGGGCGTCCCGGGTCGGCCACGGGGTCCGGTCGGCGGAGGACCCGCGGCTGCTGCGCAAGCTCGCGGAGCGGGGGGTGACCTGCGAGGTCTGCCCGGCGTCCAATGTGGCCCTCGGGGTGTACGAGAAGCACGAGGACGTACCGCTGCGGACGCTCTTCGAGGCGGGGGTGCCGATGGCACTCGGCGCGGACGACCCCCTGCTCTTCGGCTCCCGTCTGGCGGCGCAGTACGAGATCGCCCGCAGGCACCACGGCTTCACGGACCCGGAACTGGCGGAGCTGGCCCGGCAGTCGGTACGGGGCTCGGCGGCGCCGGAGGACATCAGGGAGAAGCTGCTGGCCGGGATCGACGACTGGCTGGCCGTCCCGGTGGGGTGAAGCGGTGCAGCGGGGGCCGGGCCTGGAAGCCGATGTCCACCTCGGTGCGGTCCCACCCGGACGCGGGTTGTTCCAGGAACGGGGTCAGCGAGGCGAGCAGGACGTCGTGGCCGTGTGGAGCCCGCTCGTGCAGCGGCCCGTGTCCGGCCGCGACGGCGAGCTCCCCGGCGGCGGCGCAGAGCACGTCCCGGTCGCCGAAGAGGAAGAGCGTGCGGGCGTGCACGGCGGGCCGGAGCCGTCCGGCGATCCGCTCGGGGGCCGCCTCCCAGGCGGCGGCGCGGTCGGCGGTGCGCCGCTCGTCGGTACGGAGGGTCAGCGGCCGCCCGTCGCGGAGCCGGCCGCGCAGCGCGGGCCAGGCGGAGGGGCGCAGGCCGCCGGTGTCCCGGTGGGCGAGGACGAGGTCGACGGGGGTGCCCGGCGCGTAGGCGCGCGGCAGGCTGTCGCGCAGGGGGACGTGGACGAGGGTGTGCCGGGAGAACGCGGCGAAGGAGAAGAGCGCGGCGAGCCGGGCGAGGCCGTCGTGGTCGCCGACGAGATAGCCCCAGCGGTCGTGGACGGGCGAGTTGACCGTGGTGTGCCGCAGCGGGGGCCACGGCCGGACGACGCGGTGCTCGCGCTCCCCCGCGCGGATCCGGTACTCCCGGGCCTTGAGACGCATCCCGACAGCCTGCGGCCCCGCGCGGGTCCCGCACAAACGTTTTAGAGGCTGACGCCGACCGTCACGGGCTCGTTGACCAGGGTGATCCCGAACGCCTCGTGGACCCCGGCGACGACCTCTCGGGCCAGCGCGAGCAGGTCCTCGGTGGTCGCCTCGCCCCGGTTGGTCAGGGCGAGCGTGTGCTTGGTCGAGATCCGCGCCGGTCCGGAGCCGTATCCCTTGGTGAATCCGGCCCTGTCGATCAGCCAGGCGGCGGAGGTCTTCACCGCGCCGTCCCCGCCCGCGGGGAAGGCCGGCGGGGTGACGTCCGCGCCGAGGCGCCCGGCCACGCGCGTGAGGAAGGTCTCGTACTCCCCCGCCGTGAGGATCGGGTTGGTGAAGAAGGAGCCGGCCGACCAGGTGTCGTGGTCCGCCGGGTCCAGGACCATGCCCTTGCCGGCCCGCAGCCGCAGGACGGTCTCGCGGGCCTGCGCGAGCGGTACCCGGTCGCCCGCCTCGACGCCGAGGGCGCGGGCGGTCTCGGGGTACTTGATCGGGGCGGACAGACCGTCCGCGTCCTCCAGCTCGAACCGGACCCGGAGCACCACGTACCGCTCGGGGTGCTCCTTGAAGAGGCTGTGGCGGTACGAGAAGGCGCACTCGGCGTTGGTGAGGGTGACGGTCTCCTCGGCGCGCCGGTCGTAGGCGAGGACCTCGGTGACGGTGGCGGAGACGTCCTGCCCGTAGGCGCCGACGTTCTGGATCGGGGTCGCGCCGGCCGAGCCCGGGATGCCTGCCAGGCACTCGATCCCGGCGAGTCCGGCCTCGACGGTGCGGGCGACGGCGTCCGTCCAGACCTCGCCGGCGGCGAGCTCCAGCCTCGTCCCGTCGAGCGCGAAGCCCTGGGTGGCGATCCGCAGAGCGGTGCCGTCGAAGCCCTTGTCGCCGATGACGAGGTTGGATCCGCCGCCGATGATCAGCAGCGGCGTCCCCGTGGCGTCGGCCTCGCGAACGGCCGCGACCACCTCGTCGTCCGTGGTGGCGGTGACGAGCCGGGCCGCGGGACCGCCGAGCCGGAAGGTGGTCAGGGGCGCGAGGGGGGCGTCGAGAAGAGGCTGCACGGGCTCAAGAGTACGGGGCCGTCCCGGCCGGAAGACGTTTCGTCTTCCGGCCGGGACGGCCCGGGATCCGGTCACGCGGCGATCAGGTCCTTCTCCCCGGCCTCCGCCTCGGCCGCCCCCTCCGCCTTCCGTCGGGCCTCCTGGCGCCGCGACGGCGCGAACAGCACCGCCACCGCGCCGAGCGCCACCGCCGCCGCGCCGACCCACAGCGCGGGCAGCAGCCCGTCGACGAAGCTCTGGCCGGTCTGGTAGCCGCCCTGGGCGGCGAAGATCGAGGCCATCACGGCGACGCCGAGCGCGCCGCCGACCTCGCGCAGCGCGTTGTTGGCGCCGGACGCGATGCCCTGCTCGGAGGGGCGGACGCTGGACATCACGAGGTTGGCCGCCGGTGCGAAGTACAGCGCCATGCCGACGCCGCTCACGACGAGGGCGGGGAGCTGGGCGGCGTACGAGGCGTCGGGGGTCAGGACGAGCGCGAACCAGGCGAGGCCGATCGCCTGGAGGGCGAGGCCCGCGGCGACGACCGGGCGGCCGCCGATCCGGTCGGAGAGGGCGCCCGCGAGCGGCGCGACGATCATCGGCATGCCGGTCCAGGGCAGCATCCGCAGTCCGGCCTCGGTGGGCGAGTAGCCGAGTACGCCCTGCATGTACTGGCTGAGCAGGAAGATCGAGCCGAACATGCCGAGGAACATCAGCAGGCTGGCGGCGTTGATCCCGGAGAAGGCGCGGTTGCGGAAGAGCCGCATGGGCAGCATCGGGGCCTTGGCGCGGATGCCGTGGTGGATGAATCCGCCGATGAGCGCCGTGCCGGCGATCAGTCCGGTGAGGACGGTCAGGGAGGTCCAGCCGTCGATCGGGCCGCGGATCAGCCCGTACACGATGCCGAACAGGCCGCCGCTGGCGAGGAGTGTGCCGGCGATGTCGAGGCGGGCGCCGGTGCCGTGCGACTCGGCCAGGCGCAGCCGGGCGAGCGGGAGCAGGGCGAGGCCGAGCGGGACGTTCAGCCAGAAGATCCACTGCCAGGAGAGGTGCTCGGTGAGGGTGCCGCCGATGAGCGGGCCGGAGGCGACGGCGAGTCCCTGGACGGCGCCCCAGATGCCGAAGGCCGTGCCGCGCTTGGCGGCCGGGACGGCGGCGGTGAGCAGGGTGAGTGTGAGCGGCATCATGATCGCGGCGCCGACGCCCTGGACGGCGCGGGCGGCGATCAGGGCGTCGATGCCGGGGGCGAGGGCGGCCGCGGCGGAGGCGCCGGTGAAGACGGTGAGTCCGACCATGAAGAGCCGGCGGCGGCCGAAGCGGTCGCCGAGGGCCGCGCCGAACATGAGCAGGACGGCGAACGTGAGGGTGTAGGCGCTCACCGTCCATTCGAGGTCGTGCAGCGCTCCTCCGAGGTCCTCGCGGATCGAGGGGAGGGCGGTGGTGACGACGAGGTTGTCGAGGGCCGCCATGAAGCCGGCGACGCTGGTGATGACGAGTGCCCAGGCTGCGGAACCGCGGCGGGCTGCTGCTGGCTGTTGCATGACTGCCCCTCAGATCTCAGGTTAGTTATTGCTGACTAACTTTCGCGCCCATGAAAGAGCCGGTGACAGAGCCGGCGAAGGAGCCGGGACATACGAGGGCGGGCGGCGGCGCTACTTCTCCAGACGGCCGAGGCTGCGGGCGGCGGGGTAGAACCCCTCCCAGACCCGATGCTCGGGCGGAAAGCCCATGGCGACGAGGGTGTTGATGAGCATCCCGTACGCCAGGAAGGTCGTGGTCTCGTCGACATCGGCGCCGAGCGCGAGGTGGACGGTCTCCCAGAGCCGCATCCAGCCGGCCCGAACGGCCTCGCCGAACTCGTGGTCGCCGGCCGCCTCGGCGGCGGCGACGGTCACGTACACCTGCATCTGCATGAGGAGCCGGTCGGGGTCCTCGGCGATGATCCGCGTGTACGCGTTGGCCATGGAGCGGAGGGCCTCCTCGCCGGACAGCCCCTCCGAGGCCTCCTCGAAGACACGGATCGTGTCGCGGATGCAGCGCTCGGAGGCGGCCAGGAAGATGGCCTTCTTGCCCGGGAAGAGCCGGAAGAGGTACGGCTGCGAGACACCCACGCGCTTGGCGATCGCCTCGGTGGACGTGCCGTAGTAGCCGCCGCGGCTGAACTCGCTCATCGCCGCGCGAATGACGCTCTCGCGCCGCTCCTCCGCACTCATCCTGACCATGAGACCAAGTTAGTACTCAATCACTAACTTGGCAAGGGGAAGGAACGGCGGCCGCTCTCCGCGGCCGCCCGCCCCTGATCGGCGATCGATCGGTGCGACTACGCGAGCCGGACCACGGCCCGGGACATGCCCAGAACCTTCTGGCCCGCGCACATCGCGGTGAGGTCGACCCGCACCTGCTGGTCGTCCAGCTTGGCGGCGACCTTGGCGCTGACCTCGATCAGCGCACCGGCCTCGTCGTTGGGGACGACGACGGGCTTGGTGAAGCGGACGCCGTACTCGACGACGGCCGCGGGGTCGCCGGCCCAGTCGGTGACGACGCGGATCGCCTCGGCCATGGTGAACATGCCGTGGGCGATGACGTCGGGGAGGCCGACCTCCACCGCGAACTTCTCGTTCCAGTGGATGGGGTTGAAGTCCCCGGAGGCGCCGGCGTACCGGACGAGCGTGGCGCGACTCACAGGGAAGGTCTGCGCGGGCAGCTCGGTGCCGACCTCGACCTCGTCGTAGGCGATCTTCGCGGTCATGGTCAGGCCCCCTCGGGTGCGCGGGAGACGAGCTTCGTCCAGGCGGTCACGACGTGCTCGCCGGACTCGTCGTGGACCTCGCCGCGGATGTCCAGGATGTCGTTGCCGGCGAGGGACTTGATCGCCTCGATGGTGGAGGTGACCGAGAGTCGGTCCCCGGCGCGCACGGGCCGGGTGTAGACGAACTTCTGGTCGCCGTGGACGACCCGGCTGTAGTCGAGACCCAGCTGGGGGTCCTCGATGACCGCGCCGGCCGCCTTGAACGTGATGGCGAACACAAAAGTCGGCGGAGCGATCACATCGGGATGCCCGAGCTCCTTGGCCGCTTCCTGGTCGACGTACGCGGGATTCGCGTCCCCGATCGCCTCGGCGAACTCGCGGATCTTCTCGCGGCCGACCTCGTAGGCAGGGGTGGGCGGATAGGTCCGGCCCACGAAGGACTGGTCGAGCGCCATGGACTCGATACCTCCTGGATTTGTTGCCGACAAACGACACGAGGCCGCCCCCGAGTGGGGACGGCCTCGTGTACGAGCCTGATTAGCGCGTCTCGCGGTGTGCAGTGTGCGAGTTGCAGCGGGGGCAGTGCTTCTTCATCTCAAGACGGTCCGGGTTGTTACGCCGGTTCTTCTTGGTGATGTAGTTCCGCTCCTTGCACTCCACGCAGGCCAGCGTGATCTTCGGGCGGACGTCGGTGGCAGCCACGTGAGTGCTCCTTGGACGGATGGGACGGATGAACGCATAAAAGAGTAGCCGATCGAAGGACCGACCCCACAATCGGCTACCGTGTGTAGCGGTGACCGGACTTGAACCGGTGACACAGCGATTATGAGCCGCTTGCTCTACCGACTGAGCTACACCGCTTTGATGATCCGGATCCCGCCCGAAGGCGGGGGTCCTTCTCACCAGAGCCCCAATACGGAATCGAACCGTAGACCTTCTCCTTACCATGGAGACGCTCTACCGACTGAGCTATTGGGGCGAGCGAGGAAGACATTACACGGTCTCCGGCCCATCACCCAAATCCGTTTCGCAGCGCCCTCCCGACGGCCCTCACCAGGCGTCACGTACGCCACTCGTGGCCTCATCGGTACGACTATTGCGCTCCTCCTCGAAGCTCGCTCCGAGCGCCCCTAGGCTCTGCCCCACCCTTCGTGATCTTGATCCTGAGGAGCCTTGAGGAGACCGATGTCAGCCGACAGCAAGCAGCCCCAGCCGCCCGAGGACGGGGCCGCCACCACGGCCGACTCGACCTCGCTCCTGCTCTCCCACGCACGGCTCACCGACGGGCGGACCGTGGACGTACGGCTCGTCGGCGGCCGGATCGAGGCGGTCGGCACGGCCGGCAGCCTCACCGCCGTGGGCGCCCGCGTGGACCTCGCCGGCTATCTGCTGCTGCCCGCCGCCGCCGAACCCCACGCCCACTCCGACACCGCGCTCTCCGCCGACTCCCCCGGGCCCGTCTCGTACGCCCCCGAGGAGGTGCAGCGCCGGGCCACCGAGGCCGCGCTGCTCCAGCTCGGCCACGGCGCGACCGCGCTCCGCGCGCACGTACGGATCGGCGACGTGCACGGACTCGGCCCGCTCGAAGCCGTCCTCCAGGCCCGGCGCTCCCTGCGCGGACTCGTGGACCTGACCACGGTCGCGGTGCCCCGGCTGCTCACCGGGGTGGCGGGCGCGGACGGGCTCGCGATGCTGCGGGACGCGGTGAAGATGGGCGCCGGGGTGGTGGGCGGCTGCCCGGACGTCGACCCTGACCCGGCGGGGTACGTGGAGGCGGTCCTGGAGGTCGCGGCCGAGCACGGCGTACCGGTCGACCTGCACACGGACGGGGACGACCCCGCCCGGCTCGCCCGGCTCGCGGCGATGGCCGGCGGGCTGCGGCCCGGGGTCACGATCGGCCCGTGCGCGGGCCTCGGCCGGCTCCCCTCCGACGTGGCGCGGCGGGCGGCGGACGGGCTCGCGGCGGCCGGGGTGACCGTGGTCTGCCTGCCGCAGGGCGGCTGCGGGGGTACGGAGCCGCGCGGCGCGGCGCCGGTACGGCTGCTGCGGGCGGCCGGGGTGCGGGTCGCGGCGGGCAGCGGGGCGATGCGGGACGTGGCCAACCCGGTCGGACGCGGCGATCCGCTGGAGGCGGCGTACCTCCTCGCCTCGCTCGGCGGGCTGCCGGCCGAGGAGGCGTACGCGGTGGTGAGCGCGGAGGCGCGGGCGGTGATGGGGCTGCCGGAGGTCCGGGTCGAGGCCGGTTTCCCGGCGGATCTGCTCGCGGTGCGCGGCGAGCGCCTGTCGGGCGTGCTGTCCCTCGCGTACAGCCGGATCGTGGTGCACCGGGGGCGGGTGGTGGCCCGGACGAGCGCGGTGCGCGAGTACTGCGACTCGGCGGCGGCGCTCGACCTGCCGCGCCAGGCGCGCCCGGAGCGGCCGGAGCGGCCGCCCGAGCCGGGAAGCCCTCCGGCCGGTCCCGTCGTACGGTCGTGAGTATGCGCATCGTCATCGCTGGAGGACACGGACAGATCGCCCGGCGCCTGGAGAGGCTGCTCTCGGCGGGCGGGCACGAGGTCGCGGGAATCATCCGCAGACCGGAACAGGGCGGAGACCTGCGGGACGCGGGGGCCGAGCCCGTCGTCCTGGACCTGGAGACGGCGTCGGTCGAGATGGTCGCCGCCGTGCTCCAGGGCGCCGACGCGGCCGTCTTCGCGGCCGGTGCGGGCCCGGGCAGCGGCGTGGACCGCAAGGACTCGGTGGACCGCGCGGCGGCGGTTCTCTTCGCCGACGCGGCCGAACGCGCGGGCGTACGCCGGTACATCGTCGTCTCGTCGATGGGCGCCGACGCCACGCACGCGGGTGACGGGGTCTTCGACGCCTACCTGCGCGCCAAGGGGGCGGCCGACGACGACGTCCGCTCCCGTACGGCCCTGGACTGGACGGTCCTGCGCCCCGGCAGCCTCACGGACGACGCGGGCACCGGCCTGGTCCGCCTGGAGGCCCGCACGGGCCGCGGCCCGGTCCCCCGCGACGACGTGGCGGCGACGATCGCCGAGCTCCTGGACACCCCGGCGACGGCCGGCCTGACCCTGGAACTGACCTCGGGCTCGACCCCGCTGTCGGTCGCGGTGAAGGACGTGGCCGGAAACTGACCGCTCCGGCATCACTCCCGGCATCACTCCCGGAAACGAAGGAAGGCCCCCGGTGCAAGCACCGGGGACCTTCCGTTTCGCGTGGCGACGCCAGGATTCGAACCTGGGTAGGCTAAGCCGACGGATTTACAGTCCGCTCCCATTGGCCACTCGGGCACATCGCCATGAGATCGCTGCCGTGGAGCCGCTTTTCGGCGGTGTTCCGTGGCAACGACGTAAACAATACCTGATCCCCGGGGGTGGTTCGCCACCGGATTGATCAGCGGTTCGGGCCGTGACTCACCCCCTAGGCTTTGGGCTGTACCCCAAACATCCGAGCAAGGAGCCACTAGTCATGGCCGACTCCAGTTTCGACATCGTGTCCAAGGTCGAGCGGCAGGAGGTCGACAACGCCCTCAACCAGGCCGTGAAGGAGATCTCGCAGCGCTACGACTTCAAGGGAACCAACGCCTCGATCTCGTGGTCGGGCGAGAAGATCCTCATGCAGGCCAACGGCGAGGAGCGCGTCATGGCGATCCTCGACATCTTCCAGACCAAGCTGATCAAGCGGGGGATCTCGCTGAAGTCGCTGGACGTCGAGGGTGAGCCGCAGCTGTCCGGCAAGGAGTACAAGCTCTTCGCGTCGGTCACCGAGGGCATCTCCCAGGAGAACGCCAAGAAGGTCGCGAAGGCCATCCGCGACGAGGGCCCCAAGGGCGTCAAGGCGCAGGTCCAGGGTGACGAGCTGCGGGTCAGCTCGAAGAGCCGGGACGACCTGCAGGCCGTGCAGGCGCTGCTCAAGGGCAAGGACTTCGACTTCGCGATCCAGTTCGTGAACTACCGCTGACCTCGTAGCGGGTCGTGAGGCCCGTGTCCGAATACCGCCAGCCCGAGGCTCGGCGGGGATCGCACACTGGAGTCATGAACGACACCACCGTGTACGCGTACGTCGACGGCCCCCTGGGCGAGATGCTGCTGGTCGGGCGGCTCGCCGAAGGGGGCCGTGCCGTGCTGCGCTCGCTGTCCCTGCCGGGGCAGAAGGGCGCCGTCGAGGTCGGGGACGGGTGGACCCTGGCACCCGCGGCCTTCGCCGAGGTCGCCGGGCAGCTCGGTGAGTACTTCGCCGGGCGGCGCGACCGGTTCGACCTGCCGCTCGACGGCGACGCCGGGACCGAATTCCAGCGGCGCGTCTGGCGGGCCCTGGAGGAGATCCCGTACGGCACGACCGTCTCGTACGGGGAGATCGCCCGGCGGGTCGGCTCCTCGGGCGCCGGTGTACGGGCCGTGGGGACCGCGATCGGGCGCAATCCGCTGCTCGTGGTGCGGCCCTGCCACCGGGTGATCGGCGCCGACGGGAGCCTTCGCGGCTACGCCGCCGGGCTCGACCGCAAGGAGCGGCTCCTCGGGCTCGAAGGGGCCCCCGTGTGACCGAGGGACTGTTTCCCCGCGAGCGCGCCACGATCGCGCCCGGCGCGGTGCACGTGCCCGCGTGGCTCCCGCTCGCGCGGCAGCGGGAGTTGGTGGACGTCTGCCGGGAGTGGGGGCGCGGTCCGGTGCCGTACCGGCAGACCGTGCTGCCCGGTGGCGGGGTCATGTCGGTGCGGTCGCTGTGTCTGGGCCGGCAGTGGGTGCCGTATCGCTATCTCGACTCCGTCGGGGTTCCGCTGCCCGAGTGGCTCGTCGGCCTGGGCCGGGAGGCGCTCGTCGAGGCGTACGGGGACGACGGCGGGTTCGCTCCCGACACCGCGCTGGTGAACTTCTACGCGCCGGGGGCGCGGATGGGGATGCACCAGGACCGCGAGGAGCGTTCGAGCGCGCCGGTGGTGTCGCTGAGCCTCGGGGACCGGTGCGTGTTCCGCTTCGGCAACGAGGAGAGCCGGGGGCGGCCGTACCAGGACGTCGAGCTGGCCTCCGGCGATCTGTTCGTCTTCGGCGGGGCTTCGCGCTGGGTCCATCACGGGGTGCCGAAGGTCTGGCCGGGGACGGCCGAACCCTCGCTCGGGCTTGCCGGGCGACTCAACATCACCTTGCGGGAGACCGGGCTCGCGGGCACCCCCTAGGCTGCGCGGCATGAGTGCTGAGCTGCGCCGGTCCCTCGGTGTCTTCGACGCGGTCGTGATCGGGCTCGGCGCCATGATCGGGGCCGGGATCTTCGTCGCGCTCGGGCCCGCCGCCGGGGCGGCCGGGTCCGGGGGCGGGCTGCTCCTCGCGCTGGGGATCGCCGCCGTCGTCGCGTACTGCAATGCCATGGCCTCGGCACGGCTCGCCGCCCGGTACCCCAGTTCGGGCGGCACCTATGTGTACGGTCGCGAATGCCTCGGATCGTTCTGGGGGTACCTCGCCGGCTGGGCGTTCGTGGTCGGCAAGACGGCCTCCTGCGCGGCGATGGCGCTGACCGTCGGCGCGTACGTGTGGCCGGGGCAGGCGCACGCGGTGGCGGTGGCCGCCGTGGTGGCCCTGACAGCCGTCAACTACCGGGGAGTTCAGAAGTCCGCGCTGCTCACCCGGGTGGTCGTGGCGCTCGTCCTCGCGGTGCTCGCCGCTGTCGTCGTGGCGTCCTTCGGGGGCGGCGACGCGTCACCGCTCGCGCCCGGCGGGGAGCTCACCGTCGGCGGGGTTCTCCAGGCCGCGGGTTTGCTCTTCTTCGCATTCGCGGGGTACGCGCGCATCGCCACGCTCGGCGAGGAGGTCCGCGACCCGGCCCGCACGATCCCCCGGGCCGTACCGATCGCGCTCGGCATCGCGCTCGTCGTCTACACGCTCGTCGCGGTGAGCGTGCTCACCGTCCTCGGCCCCGGGGCCCTCGCCGACTCCCCCGCCCCGCTGACGGACGCCGCCCGGGCCGCGGGCGCCTCCTGGCTGGTGCCGGTGGTCGCCGTGGGGGCGGCCGTCGCCGCGCTCGGCTCGCTGCTGTCACTGATCCTCGGGGTGTCCCGTACGACCCTGGCGATGGCCCGGGACGCCTATCTGCCGACCGCGCTCGCGGCCGTCCACCCCCGCTTCCAGGTGCCGCACCGGGCCGAGCTCGCGGTGGGCGCGGTGGTGGCCGTGGTCGCGGCGACGGCGGACGTGCGGGGCGCGATCGGCTTCTCGTCCTTCGGGGTACTCGTCTACTACGGCATCGCGAACGCCTCCGCCTGGACCCTGGGGCCCGCGCACCGGCCGCTCGCCGCGCTCGGGCTCGCCGGGTGCGCGGCGCTCGCCTTCGCGCTGCCGCTCGGCGCGGTCCTCGCGGGGTCCGGGGTGGTCGCCGCGGGCGTGGTGACGTGGGCGATCAGCCGAGGACGAGCCGTACCCCCGCCTTCCTGAGGCCGTCGGCCAGCTCCTGGAACGTCGCGGGACGGTGTCCGCGCCAGGGCTGGACCCCCAGGCAGACACGGGCCACGTCGGCCCGGTGCCAGACGAGCGTGATGCCCGCCCAGTCCTCTCCGAACACCCCGGCCCCGGCATCGGGCCCCGGCCCGCAGGCCGGGCCGTACACGGCCTCCCCCAGGGCGCACAGGAAGGAGACCTCGTCGACGACGTCCGTCCCGTCGAGGTCGTACGTGGCTCCCGGGACGATCTCCGGGGCGCCGTGCGGGCGGCGGGCGGCCTGCCTCAGCCACTCGCCGCGCGCCGCACCGGTGAACCGCCGCCAGGTGCCGGGCTCGGCCGGTCTGCCGCCGAAGAACAGGTCCCACACCTCGCGGGTCTGCGGCGGCACGAGCCGCGCGCGGGGGAAGGCCACGGTCAGGTCGACCAGGCCGCGGTGGTCGGCGGAGGTGTCCCAGCCGGTGACGCGGCCCGCCTCGCCCCCGTGGTGCAGATCACCGACCCAGGCCAGCACCCGGTAGTCGACCGCGTCGAACTCCTCCGCCCCCGCGGCGAGCGCGTCGCGAAGCGCCCCGCGCGGCGAGCAGCCGAGGAAGGTGACCTCGGTGTGGGTGACCTCCGTCGGCGGCTCGGGCGAGATCCGTATCAGGTTGGCGCAGCGGGCCGGGCGGGTGCCGTGGGGCCGGCGACGGGGGCCGCCCGTCGTCTCGACGGTCACGGCGTCCCCGCGCGCGCCGAGGACGCGGACCCCTTCGAGGCGCCACAGGCCGTCGGGAACCTCCACGTCCAGTACGCCGAGCGGCGCCGAGCCCTCCACGAGCGCCTCGGTGACGGCCCGGGCCAGCTCCCCGCGCGGCTCGCAGCCGCGGAGCTCGTAGCGCACGGGCGGCGCCGGCACGGGCTCCCCGTACGCCGTCGACGTCCTTGCAGAGGGCGACGGCGTACGAGCCGGAGAGGAGCGCGTATCGGGGGTTCTGCACTCAGCTGCCCGCGTATCCGTACGCCTGGTCCGTGGGGACGATCTCCTTGCCGAGGGGCAGCAGCGACACCGGGATCAGCTTGAAGTTCGCGATGCCGAGCGGGATGCCGATGATCGTGATGCAGAGGGCGATGCCGGTGGTGATGTGGCCGAGGGCGAGCCACCAGCCGGCGAGGATCAGCCACAGGACGTTGCCCACGCAGGAGGGCGCGCCCGCGTCGCGGCGGTCCACGACCGTGTGCCCGAAGGGCCACAGGGCGTAGATCCCGATGCGGAACGCGGCGAGTCCGAAGGGGATGCCGATGATCGTGATGCAGAGCAGGACGCCCGCCAGCATGTAGCCGAGGAACATCCAGAATCCGCAGAGCACCAGCCAAATGACGTTGAGGATCGTCTTCACGGGCGTCGACCTGCCATCTGTTCGAGGCGAGCGATCCGCTCGGCCATCGGCGGGTGGGTGGAGAACATCTTGGACACGCCCTTTCCGGGCCCGAACGGGTTCGCGATCATCATGTGGCTCGCGGTCTCGATCCGGGGCTCGGCGGGCAGGGGCAGCTGCTTGGTGCCCGCGTCCAGCTTCCGCAGGGCGCTGGCCAGGGCCAGCGGGTCGCCGGTGAGCTGGGCTCCGGAGGCGTCGGCCTCGTACTCGCGGGAGCGGGAGATGGCCAGCTGGATGATCGAGGCGGCCACCGGGCCGAGGATGAGGATCAGGAGGTAGCCGAGGATGCCCGGCCCGTCGTCGTCGTTGGAGCGGCCGACCGGGATCAGCCAGGCGAAGTTCACCAGGAACATGATCACGGAGGCGAGTGCTCCGGCGACCGAGGAGATGAGGATGTCCCGGTTGTAGACGTGGCTCAGCTCGTGGCCGATGACTCCGCGCAGCTCGCGCTCGTCGAGGATCGCGAGGATGCCCTCGGTGCAGCACACCGCGGCGTTCCGCGGGTTGCGGCCGGTCGCGAAGGCGTTGGGCGCCTGGGTCGGCGAGATGTAGAGCCGGGGCATGGGCTGACGCGCCTGTGTGGAGAGCTCCCGCACCATCTTGTAGAGCGCGGGAGCCTCGAACTCGCTGACCGGACGGGCGCGCATGGCACGCAGCGCCAGCTTGTCGCTGTTCCAGTACGCGTACGCGTTGGTGCCGAGCGCCACCAACAGCGCGACGATCAGCCCCGTACGTCCGAAGAAGCTGCCGATGACGATGATGAGGGCGGAGAGCCCTCCGAGAAGTACGGCGGTCCTCAGCCCGTTGTGCCGGCGGTGCACGGTACGCCCTCCAAGTGGTGCGGCAGGGGAACCCTTTGCTTCGTGGTCGTCCTCCCCCGGACTTCGTCCGGAAGGACCCCACCTCCAGTGGACCCTTCCGTACTGGTCAACGCCAGGCGGGGGGTTCGGGTTCCCCCGGCCGCACCGGGGGCGCCGGTGGCCGGGTGTGGGCCGTTCGGGTGATCAGGGGGGGAGGATCAGCCGGAGGCGGTCAGCGGGGCGCCGGGACGCCGAGCTTCTCCAGGGTCGTGGCGATCGGCTCGACCTCGCTGGTGCAGTGGGCGCAGCGGGAGGCGATGGCCGGGATCTCGGTGAAGCAGCGGGGGCAGTCGCGCTTCTCGGACTTCGGGTCGGCGGCCTCCTCCTTGGCGAACCTTTCCTGGACCTTCGCCAGCGGGGCGACGATGAGGAAGTAGAGGACCGCGGCGGTGATGACGAAGGCGATGGCGGCGGAGATGGCGAGGCCATAGGGGAAGACGGTCTTGCCGACGTGGAACTGCGCGTCGTCGAAGTTGCCGACGGATCCGGTCGCGAGACCGATGAGCGGGGTGATGAAGGCCTTGCTGAAGCCCGTGACGACGGCCGTGAACGCCGTTCCGACGGCCAGACCGATGGCCATCGAGATGACGTTCCCGCGAAGTATGAAGTCCTTGAATCCGTTCAGCACGGTGGTGCTCGCTCCCTGGCTCTCGTTTGTGGGGGGGTCAGAACAGGCTGTTCGCCGCGAAGCGGAGCGCGATCTGCGGGTAGCCCGACAGGACGACTCCGGCTGCGGCGGTCAGCACGATCGCCAGGGTGATCGGCGCGGGGACCGTGTGGGGCGCCCTCTGCACCGGCGCACCGTCCGGCGTGCGGAACAGCAGGGCCGTCCAGCGGAGGTAGTAGTACAGCCCGATCACGACGTTGACGCCCATGATCACGGCCAGCCAGCCGAGCCCCGCGTCGACGGCCGCCGAGAAGACGGTCACCTTGGCGAAGAGGCCGATGATACCCGGGGGCAAACCGGCCAGATTCAGGAGGAAGAAGGCGAGCGCGAGGGCGGCGGCGGGGCTCACCGCGTACAGCCCCCGGTAGTCCGCGATCCGGTTCTCGGGATGGCGGCGGGCCACCAGCGCGACGACCGCGAACGCGCCGAGGTTCACGACGGCGTACATCAGGGCGTACGCGACGGTGGCGCCGATCTGGTCGTCGCTGGAGTACGCGGCGGCCGCGATCGGCACGAGCAGGTAGCCGGCCTGGGCGACGGAGGACCAGGCGAGCAGCCGGACCGCGCTCCACGCGCGCGCGGACAGCTGCCGGAGGGCGGCGACGTTGCCGACGGTCATGGTGAGCGCGGCGAGGGCGGCGAGCGCCGGTCCCCACACATCGGCGTACGAGGGGAAGGCGACGACCGTCACCAGGATCAGCCCGGTGAAACCGACGGCCTTGCCGACGACCGACAGGTAGGCGGCGACGGGCAGGGGGGCGCCGACGTAGGTGTCGGGCACCCAGAAGTGGAAGGGGACGGCGGCCGTCTTGAAGGCGAAGCCGACGAGGGTGAGGGCCACGCCCGCCTCGGCGAGCGTCTGGAGCTGGCCGGGCACGTCGTCGAGGCGCTGGGCGAGCTCCGTGAGGTGGAGGGTGCCGGTCGCCGCGTACACGAAGCTGACGCCGAGCAGGGTGACGGCGGTCGCGGTCACGGAGGACAGGAAGAACTTGAGCGCGGCCTCGCCGGACATGCGGTCGCCGCGCTTGAGGCCGACGAGCGCGAAGGCGGGCAGCGAGGCCACCTCGAGGGCGACGACCAGGGTCGCCAGGTCGCGGGAGGCGGGCAGCAGGGCGGCCCCGGCGGCCGAGGACAGCAGCAGGAACCAGAACTCGCCGGCCGGGAGCTTCTCGCGGGTCTCGGTGATCGAGAGCAGCGCCGTCAGGAGCGCACCGCCGAGGACGAGCAGCTGGATGACGAGGGTGAACTGGTCGGCCGTGTAGCTGCACGCGCGGACCTGGGTGTCCGCGGTGAGGCAGAAGGTGGAGCGGTCGCCGGCCCGCAGCGGGACGAGGAGGGCGAGGGCGGCGACGAGGCCGGCGATCGCCGTCCAGCCGAGGAGCCGCTTGCGCTCCTCGGGGACGAACAGGTCGGCGACGAGCACGACGAGGGCGACCACGGCCGTGAGGGTGGGGGGCGCGATCGCGAGCCAGTCGACGGACTGGACGAGCGACTCGCCGGCGAGCGCCGTCACTGGGGTCATCGGATGCCTCCGGCGAGGAGTTTCTGGACGGCCGGGTCGGTGAGGCCGAGGAGGACCGCGGGCCAGAGTCCGGCGAGGACGGTGAGGGCGACGAGCGGGGTCCAGGCGGCGAACTCGTACCCCTGGACGTCGGCGATCGGCGTCTCCCCGGCGGGGCGGGGGCCGCCCATGCAGACGCGGCGGACGACGAGCAGGAGGTACGCGGCGGTGAGGAGGGTGCCGAAGGCGCCGATCGCCATGAAGGTGAGGAAGGCGGGGCGGCTGAGGCCCTCGGCGGGCTCGAAGGCCCCGAACAGGGCGAGCATCTCGCCCCAGAAGCCGGCCAGACCGGGCAGGCCGAGGGAGGCGACGGCGGCGAAGGCGAGGAGGGCGCCGAGGCGCGGGGCGCGGCCGTAGAGGGCGGCGCCGGTGGCTCCGGCGAGGGTGTCGAGGTCGGCGGTGCCGTACCGGTCCTTGACCGCGCCGACCAGGAAGAAGAGCAGGCCGGTGACGAGTCCGTGGGCGACGTTGGCGAAGAGTGCGCCGTTGACCCCGGTGGGGGTCATGGTGGCGATGCCGAGGAGCACGAAGCCCATGTGGCCGACGGAGGAGTACGCGATGAGGCGCTTGAGGTCGCCCTTGTTGCCGGGCCGCGCGAGGGCGAGGCAGGCGAGCGATCCGTAGATGATCCCGGCGACGGCGAAGGCGGCGAGGTAGGGGGCGAAGATCCGCATGCCGTCGGGGGCGATCGGCAGGACGATCCGGACGAACCCGTACGTACCCATCTTGAGCAGGACGCCGGCGAGGAGGACCGAGCCGACCGTCGGGGCGGCGGTGTGGGCGTCCGGGAGCCAACTGTGGAGCGGCCACATCGGGGTCTTCACCGCGAGCCCGATGCCGATCGCGAGAACGGCGATGACCTGCACGGATGTGGTCAGTCCACGGCCGTTGTCAGTGGCCAGTGCCACCATGTCGAATGTGCCCGCCTTCACACCGATGAGGAGCAGGCCGAGCAGCATCACGACGGAGCCGAGCAGCGTGTAGAGGATGAACTTCCAGGCCGCGGCCTGCTTGCCCTCGCCGCCCCAGCGGGCGATGAGGAAGTACATCGGGATGAGGACCATCTCGAAGGCCAGGAAGAACAGGACCAGGTCGAGGACGGCGAAGGTGGCGAGGGTGCCGGACTCCAGGACGAGGAGCAGCGCGACGAAGCCCTTGGGGGAAGGGCCGGAAGGCATTTTGAAGTAGGAGTACAGCGCGCAGAGGAAGCTCAGGAGCGCGGTCAGGACCAGAAGGGGGAGGGAAATGCCGTCGACACCGAGGTGGATCCGCACGTCGAGTGCGTGGATCCAGCTGATGTCCGTCGTGGCCTGCATCCTCGACGGCTGGTCGTGGTCGAAGCCGAGCGCGAGGACGATCGCGGCCAGCAGGATCACACCGGTGACGGTGACTCCGTGGCGGAGCACGGCCTGGTCCGGGGACTTCCCCTTCAGCCCCGGCGGGGCGGGGAGAAGGGCGGCGGCCGCGCCGAGGAGCGGTCCGGCGACGATCAACGCCAGAAGGAACTGCATCACGGATTCGCTGATATCGATCACGGCTCACGCTCCGGCGACGGCGTTGGCGAGGGCGACGGCGACGATCGCCAGGACGACGGAGCCGGCGAGCAGGGCGCTGAGGTAGGTCTGCACGTTGCCGGTCTGGGCGCGGCGGACGAACCAGCCGAGCCCCTTGGCGGAGGTGCCCGCGGCGCGGACGTAGGTGTCGACGACCTCGCGGTCCAGGAAGCGGACCAGGGAGGCGGCGGCGAGGACGGGGCGGACGAACGCCGTCCGGTAGGCGGCGTCCAGGTGGAAGCCGTCGGCGGCGGGACCGTGCAGCGGGCCGAGGAGGGCGCGGCCGGGGTCGGCCGGGTCCTCGGCGGGGTGCGGCAGGTGCAGTGCCTCGGCCTCGACGAGACCCGCTTCGGCGTCGGGGTGGGCGACGTGTGGGACGGGCGCGGAGACCGGGGTCCTGGCGGCGAGGGTGCGCCAGACGGCGTAGGTGACGGCGGCTCCCGCAGCGGCGAGGCCCGTGCCCAGGACGGCCGTGACGACGGTCGGGGTGAGGGCGTTCCCGTCGAACCAGTCGTCCAGGTACGTGACGGTCAGACCGAAGCCCAGGGAGGGGATGGCGAGCACCCAGAGGACGGACGTCATGGCGATCGGCTGGCGCCCGTGGTCCGGGGCCTCGGCGCCGCGGCCGCGGAAGGTCCGCAGCCAGAGGCGGAGCGCGTACGCGGCGGTGAGGAGGGCGGTCAGCAGCCCGGCGACGAGGACGGTCCAGCCGGCGCCGGCGGGGGCGACCGTGCGGTCCCCGAGCGCGGTGTGCTCGGCGGCCACCAGGACGGCCTCCTTGGAGAAGAAGCCGGCGAAGGGCGGGATCGCGGCGAGCGCGAGCAGGGCGACGGTCATCGTCCAGTACGCGTCCGGGATGCGCTTCGCGAGACCGCTCATGCGGGACATGGCGGTCAGCGAGTTCGTACCGGCGGCGTGGATGACGGTGCCGGCGGCGAGGAAGAGCAGGGCCTTGAAGGCGGCGTGCGAGAGGAGGTGGAAGACGGCGGACCCGCGGTCGCCGACGGCCAGGGCGCCGGCCATGTAGCCGAGCTGACCGATCGTCGAGTAGGCGAGGACCCGCTTGATGTCGTCCTGGGCGAGCGCGGCGAGCGCCGAGCCGACCATCGTGATCGCGGCCATCACGGCGAGCACCGTCATCGCGGCGGCGGACGCGGCGAAGACGGGCAGCAGCCGGGCCGTGAAGTAGATACCGGCGGCGACCATCGTCGCCGCGTGGATGAGCGCGGAGACGGGGGTGGGGCCGGCCATGGCGTCCGGGAGCCAGGTGTGCAGCGGGAACTGGGCCGACTTGCCCGCCACACCGGCGAGCAGCAGCAGCGCGATCAGGGTGGGGTGGTCGAGACCGCCACTCGCGACGGCGCCGAGGACACCGGTGATCCGGAAGGTGCCCGCGTCGGCGGCGAGCGCGAAGAGACCGATGAGGAAGGGGACGTCACCGAGCTTGGTGACGAGGAAGGCCTTCAGGGAGGCGGCCCGCGCCTCGGGAGTCTCCCAGTAGTGGCCGACGAGGAAGTACGAGCAGATGCCCATGATCTCCCAGCCGACCAGGAGCACCATCAGGTCGCCGGAGTAGACGACGAGCAGCATCGCGGAGGTGAAGAGGGAGACGAGCGCGGCGTACGAGGGGTAGCGCGGGTCCTCGCGGAGGTAGCCGGTCGAGTAGATCTGCACGCAGGTGGCGACGACGCCGACGAGGACGGCGACGAGGGCGGCGAAGCCGTCGACGTACAGGGCCAGGTCGATGGGGACCGAGCCGGTGGGGGTGAGCTGGGTGGCGGCGTCGATCGCCTTCCCGCCGCCCTGCCGTACGGCGACGAGGACGGCCAGGACCGCGGCCGCGAGGGTGGGCAGCACGGCCAGCGGACGGACGTAGCCGGGGGCGGTGCGGCCGAGCAGGAGTCCGGCGACGGAGCCGAGGAACGGGAGGAGGGGGACGAGGACGGCGAGGGTCGTGGTGGTCACGCGGTGGCCTCGGCCTTCTCGCCGGTGGGCGGTTCGTCGGTGGTCGCGCCGTCCTCGGGCGCGGTGCCCCAGGGCTGCGGCGGCTCCGCCGTGTCACGGAGCCGGTCGATGTCCGAGGTGCCCTTGTTGCGGTGGACCATCAGGACGATCGCGAGACCGATGCCGATCTCCGCGGCGGCGATGGCGATGGTGAAGAGGGTGAGGGCCTGGCCGGCGTGGAGGGTGTCGCGGAGCCAGACGTCGAAGGCGACCAGGTTGAGGTTGACGGCGTTGAGCATCAGCTCGACGGACATCAGGACCAGGATCGCGTTGCGGCGGGCGAGGACGCCGTACACGCCGATGGCGAAGAGGAGGGCGGCGAGGACGGCCGGGTAGGCGAGGTGCATCAGCGCTGCTCCTCCTTCTTCCTGCGGGAGAGCACGATGGCGCCGACCAGGGCGGCCAGGAGGAGGACGGACAGCGCCTCGAACGGCAGCACCCAGTGCCGGAAGAGGATCTCGCCGGACACCTCGGTGGACCCCTGTACGGCTCCGTCGAGGTCGATCCAGGTCGTACGGAACGCGTCGACGACCACCCAGACGAGCGCGACCGCGGCGGCGAGCGCGACGGCCGCGGCGACCGGTTTGTTGCGGGAGTCGGCGTCCGGGGAGTGGCCGATGGGGGCCTTGGTGAGCATGAGCCCGAAGAGAAGGAGGACGACGACGGAACCGACGTAGATCAGGACCTGGACCCAGGCGATGAACTCTGCCGTCAGGAGCAGGTACTCGACCGCGAGGCCCCCGAGCGCCACAACCAGCCAGAGCGCGGCGTGGACGAGCTGGCGGGTGGTGACGGTGACGAGAGCGGCGCCGAGGGTGACGAGGCCGACGAGGAGGAAGGCGATCTCGACGCCGGTGGGCGAGAGGAAGCCGGGTGAGGCTGCGGCGAGATTCACTGCTGGTCCCCCTCGGCCTGGGCCGCCGCGGCGGCGGCGGCCTTCTCGGCTGCCTTGCGGGCGGCCGCGATCTCCTTCGGCTCCTCCGCGCACGGGTCGAGCGCGGGCGGTTCGGGAACCGTCCACATCCACTCGCGGAGCTTGTCGCGCTCGTGGGTCAGCTCGTGGATGTCGGTCTCCGCGTACTCGAACTCGGGCGACCAGAACAGCGCGTCGAACGGGCACACCTCGATGCAGATACCGCAGTACATGCAGAGGGAGAAGTCGATGGCGAAGCGGTCGAGGACGTTCCGGCTGCGCTCGCGGCCACCGGGGGCGGCCGCCGGCACCGTCTCCTTGTGGGAGTCGATGTAGATGCACCAGTCGGGGCACTCACGGGCGCAGAGCATGCAGACCGTGCAGTTCTCCTCGAACAGCCCGATGACCCCGCGGGTGCGGGGCGGCAGCTCGGGCTGGACGTCCGGGTACTGCGCGGTGACGGTCTTCTTCGTCATCGTGCGGAGAGTGACGGCGAGGCCCTTGGCGAGGCCTGAGCCGGGGATCGGAGGCATTACTGAATCGCCACCTTCACGATGCCGGTGAGCGCGATCTGCGCGAGGGCGAGCGGGACGAGCGTCGTCCAGGCCAGCTTCTGGAGCTGGTCCTCACGCAGGCGCGGGTAGCTGACCCGCAGCCAGATCACGATGAACGCGAGGACGGCGGTCTTGAGCAGGGTCCACACCCAGCCGAGACCGTCGCCGCCGAAGGGGCCGTGCCAGCCGCCGAGGAACAGGACGGTGGTGAGGCCGCACAGGACGACGATGCCGGCGTACTCGGCGAGCAGGAACAACGCGAAACGGAGGCCGGTGTACTCGGTGTACGCGCCGAAGATGATCTCCGAGTCGGCGACGGGCATGTCGAACGGCGGCCGCTGGAGTTCGGCGAGGCCCGCCACGAAGAAGACGAGCGCGCCGACGATCTGCCAGGGCAGCCACCACCACTCGAAGGCGTTGAGGATGCCGGGGAGGGAGACGGTGCCGGCGGCCATCGCGACGGAGGCGGCGGCGAGCAGCATGGGGAGCTCGTACGCCAGGAGCTGGGCGGCGGTACGGAGCCCGCCGAGCAGCGAGAACTTGTTCGCGGACGCCCAGCCGGCCATCAGACTGCCGAGGACGCCGACGCCCATCACGGCCAGCACGAAGAAGATGCCGGCGTCGACGACCTGCCCGACGGCGCCCTCGCTCGGACCGATCGGGATCGCGACGAGAACGAGGAGATACGGGAGGAGGGCGACGGCCGGCGCGAGCTGGAAGACCCGCCGGTCGGCGTCCTTGGGGACGACGTCCTCCTTCTGCGCGAACTTCACCCCGTCGGCGACGAGCTGCGCCCAGCCGTGGAAACCACCGGCGTACATGGGGCCGAGGCGGCCCTGCATATGGGCCATGACCTTGTGCTCGGTCTGGCCGACGACGAGCGGCAGGACGAGGAAGACGGCGAAGACGACGAGCAGCCGGAGGGCGACGTCGAGTACGTCGTTCACGCGGGATCGCCTCCGGCGGGGGTGGTGGGGCCAGTGGGGCTGGCGGGGTCAGTGGGGCTGGCGGGACTGGCGGGGCCTGTGGGGCCGTCGGCAGGGCCGTCGGGGTCCGCAGGGCCGGTGGGGTCGCTCTTGGGCGGGCCGCCGGACTCGGGCGCCAGCTCGCGCCGGGGCTCCGGCTGCGGCAGGGTCTCGGGCTCCGCCGGGGTCTCCGGCGCGGGCGCGGGCTCGGGCTTGGGCGCGGGCCCGGCCTTGGGCTCGGCCTCAGCCTCAGGCGCGGCCTCGGCTTCAGGCTCGGCCTTGGGCGCGGCCTCGGCTTCAGGCGCCGCCTTGGGCGCCGCCGCCGGGGTGTCCGGCGCGGGCGCTTCCGCCGCGTCCGCCGCCTCCGGCTCCGCCGGGGTGGTCGGTTCCTCGTCGAAGGCAGGGCGGGCGTGGTGCCAGGGGGCGTCCGAGCTGCGGGTACGCGAAGGCGCGGCCTCCGCACGCGACGCGGGGCCGTCCGCCGGGGCCGACTGGCTCGCCGAACCATCGGCGGCCGAGCGGGTCCGGCGCGGCGGGCGCGCCGCCGGAGGCTGGGCCTCCGTCTCGCCGGCCGACGACTCCGGACTCGCGGCCACCTGGCTCGCCGAGCCCTCCGACGCCGAGCGCGAACGACGCGGCGTGGTGCCTGCGGCAGGCGGGGTGTCGGTTGGCGCGGGCCCCGCAGGTGCCTGGCTCGCCGAGCCCTCCGACGCCGAGCGCGTCCGGCGCGGCGGGCGGGTGGTGTCCGTCGGGGGGGTCGTCCCGGGTTCCGGCTGGGTCGCCGAGCCCTCCGTCACCGAGCGGGCCCGGCGGACCGGGCGGTCGCCTGCCGCCGCTCGGGCCGGGCGCGCCGGGGCAGGCGGCAGCTGGCCCTTCAGGGGGCCCCATTCGTTGGGGTCCGGGACGCCCGGCGGAAGCATCTGGCGGCGCTTCGGGCCGCCCTCGTGCGACTCGCCCGGTTCCTTCGCGCCCGGCCACGCCTTCGCGACCCGGGCCGCGAGGACGAAGTCCTTGCGCAGCGGGTGGCCCTCGAAGTTCTCCGGGAGGAGCAGCGGCACCAGGTGCGGGTGGCCCGTGAAGTCCACGCCGAACATCTCGTGGGTCTCGCGTTCGTGCCAGCCCGCGCCCGCGTACACACCGAGCGCCGTGGGCAGGACGGGGGCGGCGTGCGGGACCGTCGTGCGGAGCAGGAGGCGGCGCGGACGCCCCTCCCCCACCGCCGCCACGTGCGCGCAGACCCGGAAGCCCGTGCCCGGCTCGTCGACCGCGCTCAGCCAGTCGAAGTAGGTGCACCCGAGCGTGTCCCGGGCCGTCTCCAGGGCCGTGATCCAGGACTCCGGCGGGACGTCGACCGTCAGCAGGTCGTACGCCTGCTCCGCCGTCGCCTCCTCGCCGAAGATCTCCGTCACGGAGCCGGGGAGGGAGTCGTACGCCGTCATGCCTGGGCTCCCGGTCGCTCCGCCGACGGTCGTTCCACCAGCGGGCTCGTCAGCTGCGCGACCGACGCGCCGCCGGTGGTCGCGTACCGCTCGGCCAGGCTCTCCCGCGCGATCTTCTCCTGGAGCTTGAGGATGCCCTGGAGCAGCGCCTCGGGGCGCGGCGGGCAGCCCGGCACGTACACGTCGACCGGGATGATCTGGTCGACGCCCTTGGTGACCGAGTACGAGTCCCAGTAGGGGCCGCCGCAGTTGGAGCAGGCGCCGAAGGAGATGACGTACTTCGGTTCCGGCATCTGCTCGTACAGCCGCTTCACCGCCGGCGCCATCTTGTCCGTCACCGTGCCCGAGACGATCATCAGGTCGGCCTGGCGCGGGCCGGGCGCGAACGGGATCACGCCGAGCCGGATGAAGTCGTGCCGGGCCATCGACGCGGCGATGAACTCGATCGCGCAGCACGCGAGACCGAAGTTGAAGACCCACAGGCTGTAGCGGCGGCCCCAGTTCAGGACCACCTTCATCGGCTCGGGGGCCAGGCGGGCGAGCGGCCCCAGCTTCGGAGCGGGCAGGGGTGTGGGCAGGGGTGTTACGTCCATGCCAGGACGCCCTTCTTGTACGCGTAGAGCAGCCCCACGGCCAGGAAGCCGAGGAAGACGAACATCTCGACCAGGGTCGTGGCGCCGTAGCCGGGCGCGGCGAAGACCGTCGCCCAGGGGAAGAGGAAGATCGAGTCGACGGCGAAGATGACGTAGAGGAAGGCGTACACGTAGTAGCGGACCTGGGTGTGCGCCCAGCCCTCCCCCACGGGGTCGACACCGCACTCGTACGTGAGGAGCTTCTCGGGCGTCGGCACGACAGGCCTCAGCAGTCGGCCCGCGCCGAACGCAACGGCGACGAAGAGCACTCCGACGACGGCGAGCAGGCCGACGACGGAGTACGTCTGGAAGTAGTCCGCCGCGCCCACCGCGTCGGCCGCGACAACGGTCGGTTCGCGCACGTCCGTCCGCCCCTCGGTCTCGGTGTCTCATGAGTCACTTCTGTACGCACGCGAGTCTAGGCCCTGCTAAAGAGACCGTAAGCAGTCGCGTGAACACCGTCCTCGCGCGCTCCTCGTACGAGCCCGGTGCGGCCCTCGTACGAGCCTGGTGCGGGCCTCGTTCCGGGCCCGGTGCAGGCCTCGGCCCGGGCCTGGTGCGGGCCTCGTTCCGGGCCCGGTGCGGGCCTCGTTCCGGGCCCGGCGCGGGCCCGGTGCCGTCCTCATCCGGGCCCTGGGCCGGTCCTCGTACGACCCGGTGCCAGTCCCCTTGCGAGCCTGGTGGGGATATCCCCCCTGCCGCTCACCCACCTCCCCCATGGCGTCGCGCCGTCCTCGACCGGCAGGCTGGAGACCATGACCGCCGATCTTGATCCCGCCGAGTCCTCCGGGGCCGCCGCCACCTCGTCCCCGCGCACGCGGCCGCCCAAGCGCACCGCCTACGGGAAGGAGACCTGGAAGGAGATCGCCTTCCTCCTCTCCAATCTCTTCACCGCGCTGGTCGGCTTCGTCTACGCGGTCGTGAGCGTGCTCCTCGGCGTCGGCCTGTCCGTCACCGTCATCGGGCTCCCGCTGCTCGCCCTCGGCCTGCGCGGCGCGCGCCTCATCGGCCGGTCGGAGCGGGCTCGCGCCCGGGGGCTGCTCGGGGTCGAGGTCGCCGAACCGTCCCCGCTGCCGCCGCGCGGCGGCTTCTTCGGCTGGCTGTGGAGCACGTTGAAGGACCCGGTGGCCTGGCGGACGCAGCTGTACGGGCTGATCCGGCTGCCCTGGGGGATCGTGACGTTCACGATCGCGCTCGTCTCGCTCATCGTTCTCTGGCCCGTACTGCCCTTCCTGTCCCGGGGCATGGCCAACGCCGACCGGGGCATGGTCCGTGGCCTCCTCTCCCCCTCCGACGAGCTGGAGCGGCGGATCGCCGAGCTGGAGTCGGACCGGGGTGTCGTCGTCGACACCGCGGCGGCGGACCTGCGGCGCATCGAGCGGGACCTGCACGACGGGGCGCAGGCCCGGCTCGTCGCGCTCGCGATGGGGCTCGGCCTCGCGAAGGAGAAGCTCCTCGACGACCCCGAGACGGCCGCCGCGATGGTCGACGAGGCGCACGGCGAGGTGAAGCTCGCGCTCCAGGAACTGCGGGACCTCGCCCGGGGCATCCACCCGGCCGTGCTCACCGACCGCGGGCTGAGCGCCGCGCTGTCCTCGGTGTCGGCGCGCTGCACGGTGCCGGTGAAGGTGACGGTGGATCTGTCGGAGCGGCCGGCGGAGGCGATCGAGGGCATCGCGTACTTCACGGTGTCGGAGCTGCTCCAGAACGTCTCGAAGCACGCGCGGGCGCGGTCGGCGTCCGTGGAGGTGTGGCGGGCGAAGGACCGGCTGCTGCTCCAGGTACGGGACGACGGGGCGGGCGGTGCCCGCTTCGACGGCGGCACGGGCCTCGCGGGCCTCGCGGAACGGCTCGGAGCGGTGGACGGCCTGCTCGTCCTGGACTCACCGGAGGGCGGCCCGACGACGGTGACGGCGGAACTGCCGTGGCGGTCGCGCCCGGGGGGCGTGACGGCGCGGGCCGCCGCCGGCGCGGGCGCGTAGGTGGGGGACTCGAACACCGGTAGCCGAGTGCGCGGGCCGACGGGGGAGCGAACGACGCTCGTTCCCCCGTCGGCCCGCTGCGCCGTTGTGCCGCCGTGCCGTTGCGCCGCTGCGCCTCCGTGCCGCTGAGCCGCCGTGCCCGGCACCAGCCCCCAGAGCACCGCCGGCGCGCCGCCCCGCGCGCCCGCCGTCCCCCCAGGCAGGGAAAACCCCCGCTAGGTAGGGAAAACCCCCGCCCCCAGACGCCCACCCGCCTCATGGTCCGGCGGGGCCCGACGCGGAACCCTGGGATACGTACCGCCCGCCCCTCCCTGAGCAGAGAAGGACCCCCGCGATGGCCTCCCACCTCCCCGCCGCGATCCGCGCGCCGTTCGAGGGCCGCACGTGGCGTGCGCTGCTCTACGTGCTGATCGGGCTGCCGCTGAGCGTCTGCTGGTTCGCGCTCTCCATCGCCTTCGTCTCGGCCGGCGCCGGGCTGCTCATCACCTTCCTCGGCGTGCCGATCCTCGCCGGGGCCCTCGCCATGTGCCGGGGCTTCGGCGCCGTCGAGCGGGCCCGGGCGCGTGCCCTGCTCGATGCCGACGTGCGCGCGCCGGAGCCGGTACGGGGTCGGACCGGCGGAGCCTTCTCCTGGATGGGTGCCATGTTGAAGAGCGGGGCGTCCTGGCGGCACCTGCTGTACGCGGTCGTGCACATGCCGTGGGCGGTCTTCTCGTTCTCGGTGACCGTGGCCTTCTGGACCTGGGGCTGGGGCCTCTTCACGTATCCGCTGTGGAAGTGGGTCTTCCCCGCGTACGTCGGGCAGGACGGCATTCAGCTGTACGGCGACGGAACCCACAACTTCTACCTCGACTCCCCCTTCGAGGTCGCCGTCACCAGCCTCGTCGGGCTGCTCTTCGTGATGGCCGGGCCCTGGCTCCTGCGCGGGTTCGTCGCCGTCGACCGGTTCCTCGTCTCCGGGCTCCTCGGGCCCTCCCGGCTCGCCTCGCGGGTCACCGAGCTGGAGTCGGACCGGGGCGTGGTCGTCGACACCGCCGCGGCGGACCTGCGGCGCATCGAACGCGATCTGCACGACGGGGCGCAGGCCCGGCTCGCCGCGCTCGCCTTGGATCTCGGGCTCGCGAAGGAGAAGCTCGCGGAGGATCCGCAGGCGGCGGCGGTGCTCGTCGACGAGGCGCACGGCGAGGTGAAGCTCGCGCTCCAGGAGCTGCGGGATCTGGCGCGGGGCATCCACCCCGCGGTCCTCACCGACCGGGGTCTGGACGCGGCGCTGTCGGCGGTGGCCTCGCGGTGCGCGGTTCCGGTGTCGGTGGACGTCGACCTGCCGGCGCGGCCGGTCGCGGCCATCGAGGGCATCGCGTACTTCACCGTCTCGGAGCTGCTGCGGAACGTCACGGCGCATGCGCGGGCGCGGCGGGCCTGGGTGGAGGTGTGGCGTACGGGCGACCGGCTGATGCTTCAGGTGCGGGACGACGGGGTGGGCGGGGCGCATGTCGTGACCGGGCGGAGTCTGTCCTCGCTCTCCGACCGGGTGGGGGCGGTGGACGGGGTGCTCGCGGTGGACTCGCCGGAGGGCGGGCCCACGACGGTGACGGTGGAGCTGCCCTGGCGGGCGTGACGCTGCGCTGGGCGCGCCGGAGGTGGCAATCCTCCTCATGTGACAGTCCTCCGCATGTGACAGTCCTTCGCATGTGACAGTCCTCCTCCCGCGAATGAGCACGACGCGAGGCGACCCTGCGATGCTGGCCGAGTCGTAGGAAGTACTCGGGCAAGAAGGCATGGGGGCTGTTGGGCGTGGCTGTGGATCAAGAGGGCGGGCGCGTGCGGGTGGTCATCGCCGAGGATTCCGTGTTGCTGCGGGAGGGGCTGACCCGGCTGCTCACCGATCTCGGGCATGACGTGGTCGCCGGCGTGGGGGACGGTGACGCGCTCGTCGAGACCGTGGCCGGGCTCGCCGCGCAGGGTGCGTTGCCCGACGTCGTCGTCGCCGACGTGCGGATGCCGCCGACGCACACGGACGAGGGGGTCCGCGCGGCCGTGCGGCTGCGCAAGGAGCATCCGGGACTCGGCGTGCTCGTGCTGTCGCAGTACGTGGAGGAGCAGTACGCCACCGAACTTCTGGCCGGCTCCAGTCGCGGTGTCGGCTATCTGCTGAAGGACCGGGTCGCCGAGGTCCGGGAGTTCGTGGACGCCGTGGTGCGGGTCGCCGGCGGCGGTACGGCGCTCGACCCGGAGGTCGTGCAGCAGCTGCTGGGCCGGAGCCGTCAGCAGGACGTACTGGCGAATCTGACGCCGCGCGAGCGGGAGGTCCTCGGTCTGATGGCGGAGGGGCGGACGAACTCGGCGATCGCGAAGGCGCTGGTCGTGAGCGACGGCGCGGTGGAGAAGCACATCAGCAACATCTTCCTGAAGCTGGGGCTCTCGCCGAGTGACGGCGATCATCGACGGGTACTGGCGGTGTTGACGTATCTGAAATCCTGATCATCTGACACCCTGTCAGATGACGTGGGGCCGCCGGCCGGAGTCGCGACCCGGCGGGCGGCCGATGGCGGCCCCCAGGGGCCCTAGGTCCAATGAATGAGGCGGAATCCGGCTTTCCGGAACACTCCGGGTGGCGACAGAACGTGACAATTCAGGGCAAGAGGGCATCTCAAAAAGAGGTCCATGATGTGAGAAGTCCCGGGAAGGCCCTCCTTACCGTCGTAGGGTGGGCTTCGGGACGGACGGTGATCGGCCGACCGCATCCCGAGCCTTCTCCCGCCTCCGGCGGAGAGTCCCCTTGCCGCGAGGGAGGTCCAGTTCAGTGACCAGCCAGGTCAGTAGCGAGGCCGGTGAGGCCCTGCTCGGGGAGCAGCGCAGCGCCCCGGCGAAGCCGCACCACGGCACCGAGAAGGAAGTGCGCCGTCTCGATCGGGTGATCATCCGCTTCGCGGGTGACTCCGGTGACGGTATGCAGCTGACAGGTGACCGCTTCACCTCGGAGACGGCGTCCTTCGGGAACGACCTCTCCACGCTGCCGAACTTCCCGGCCGAGATCCGGGCACCCGCCGGAACCCTGCCGGGCGTCTCGTCCTTCCAGCTGCACTTCGCCGACCACGACATCCTGACCCCGGGCGACGCCCCGAACGTGCTGGTCGCGATGAACCCCGCCGCCCTCAGGGCCAACATCGGGGACGTGCCGCGCGGTGGCGAGATCATCGTGAACACCGACGAATTCGCCAAGCGCGCCATGGCCAAGGTCGGCTACGCGACCTCGCCCCTTGAAGACGGTTCGCTGGACGGCTACCGGGTCCACCCGGTGCCGCTGACCACGCTGACCGTCGAGGCGCTCAAGGAGTTCGGCCTGTCCCGGAAGGAGGCCGAGCGCTCCAAGAACATGTTCGCGCTCGGGCTGCTCTCCTGGATGTACCACCGGCCGACCGAGGGCACCGAGACCTTCCTGCGGCAGAAGTTCGCGAAGAAGCCGCAGATCGCCGAGGCCAACGTCGCCGCCTTCCGGGCCGGATGGAACTTCGGCGAGACCACCGAGGACTTCGCCGTCTCGTACAAGGTCGCCCCCGCGACCCGGGCCTTCCCCACCGGCACCTACCGGAACATCTCGGGGAACCTGGCCCTCTCGTACGGCCTGGTCGCCGCCTCACGCCAGGCGGACCTGCCGCTGTACCTGGGCTCGTACCCCATCACCCCGGCCTCGGACATCCTCCACGAGCTCAGCAAGCACAAGAACTTCGGTGTCCGCACCTTCCAGGCCGAGGACGAGATCGCCGGCATCGGCGCCGCCCTGGGGGCCGCCTTCGGCGGCGCGCTCGGCGTGACGACCACGTCCGGCCCCGGTGTGGCGCTCAAGTCGGAGACGATCGGTCTCGCGGTCTCCCTGGAGCTTCCGCTGCTGATCGTCGACATCCAGCGCGGCGGCCCGTCCACCGGTCTGCCCACCAAGACCGAGCAGGCCGACCTCCTCCAGGCGATGTACGGGCGCAACGGCGAGGCGCCGGTCCCGATCGTCGCCCCGAAGACGCCCGCCGACTGCTTCGACGCGGCGATCGAGGCGGCCCGGATCGCCCTCATGTACCGCACGCCGGTCTTCCTGCTCTCCGACGGCTACCTCGCCAACGGCTCCGAGCCCTGGCGCATCCCGGAGGTCGACGAACTCCCCGACCTGCGGACACAGTTCGCCACCGGCCCGAACCACGAGCTGGCCGACGGCACCGAGGTCTTCTGGCCGTACAAGCGCGACCCGGAGACCCTCGCCCGCCCCTGGGCCGTGCCCGGCACCCCCGGTCTCGAGCACCGCATCGGCGGCATCGAGAAGCAGGACGGCACCGGAAACATCTCGTACGACCCCGCCAACCACGAGTTCATGGTCCGCACCCGGCAGGCCAAGGTCGACGGCATCGACGTCCCCGACATCGAGGTGGACGACCCGGACGGCGCGCGGACCCTGGTCCTCGGCTGGGGCTCCACCTACGGGCCGATCACGGCGGCCGTCCGCCGCATCCGCCGGGAGGACGGCCACATCGCCCAGGCCCATCTGCGGCACCTCAACCCCTTCCCGAAGAACCTCGGCGAGGTCCTGAAGCGGTACGAGAAGGTCGTCGTGCCCGAGATGAACCTCGGCCAGCTCGCCACCCTCGTCCGGGCGAAGTACCTCGTCGACGCCCGCAGCCACACCCAGGTCAACGGCATGCCGTTCAAGGCCGAGCAGCTCGCCGCCGCTCTCAAGGAGGCCATCGATGAGTGAGCCCCTCCTCCACCTGGTCCCCAGGGCCGAGGCGCAGCAGTCCATGAAGGACTTCAAGTCCGACCAGGAGGTGCGGTGGTGCCCCGGCTGCGGTGATTACGCCGTCCTGGCCGCCGTCCAGGGCTTCATGCCCGAGCTGGGCCTGGCGAAGGAGAACATCGTCTTCGTCTCCGGCATCGGCTGCTCCTCCCGCTTCCCGTACTACATGAACACCTACGGGATGCACTCGATCCACGGCCGCGCCCCGGCCATCGCCACCGGCCTCGCCACCTCCCGCCGCGACCTGTCCGTCTGGGTCGTCACGGGCGACGGCGACGCGCTCTCCATCGGCGGCAACCACCTCATCCACGCCCTCCGGCGCAACGTCAACCTGAAGATCCTGCTCTTCAACAACCGGATCTACGGGCTGACCAAGGGCCAGTACAGCCCCACCTCCGAGGTCGGCAAGATCACCAAGTCGACGCCGATGGGCTCCCTGGACTCGCCCTTCAACCCGGTGTCGCTCGCCCTCGGCGCGGAGGCCTCCTTCGTGGCCCGTACGGTCGACTCCGACCGCAAGCACCTCACCGAGGTCCTGCGGCAGGCCGCCGACCACAACGGCACGGCGCTCGTCGAGATCTACCAGAACTGCAACATCTTCAACGACGGCGCCTTCGAGGTCCTCAAGGACAAGGACCAGGCCAAGGAGGCGGTCATCCGCCTCGAACACGGGCAGCCGATCCGCTTCGGCGCCGAGAACGAGAAGGGCGTCGTCCGCGACCCGGCCACCGGCGACCTCCAGGTCGTCACGGTCACCCCGGAGAACGAGTCGCGGATCCTGATCCACGACGCCCACGCGACCACCCCCACCACGGCCTTCGCGCTCTCCCGCCTGGCGGACCCGGACACCCTCCACCAGACCCCCATCGGGGTGTTCCGGTCGGTCGAACGACCGGTGTACGACACCCTGATGGCGGACCAGCTGGAGACGGCCCTGGAACGGCACGGCAAGGGCGACCTGAGCCAGCTGCTGGCCGGGAACGACACATGGACGGTCGTCGGGTAGCACGCCTGCGTGAATACGTGGAAGAGGCCCGAGCCGCACCCCGGCCCGGGCCTTCCTCACGCTCCCTTGATCGCCGCCTTCTCGAACTCACCGAGGAAGCGGGGCACTCCGCCCTTCACCTGCCAGAGGTAGAGCCCGACGAGCTGAGCGGAGCTGCTCTCCTTGCCCTGGGCCGAGTACGTCTTGCCGAACCCCTTGAAGGTGCTCGACACAAGGCTGTTCGCGACGCCGGACGCCTCCGACTCGGCGTGGTTCCCGACCGTCGTACGCAGCGCCTGGATCATCCAGCTGACGGCCTCGTACGCCTCGGTGGCGTACCGCTCCACGGGAGTCGTCCGGGCCACCTTCCAGCGCTTGCGGTACGCGGCGGTGAACGCGGCCGCCGCCGGGTAGGCGTCGGGGTCGACGTAACTCGTGCCGAAGTACCAGCCCTCGGCCGCCGGCCCAGCCAGGGCCAAGAACTCCGGCTGGAGGGCGTACTCGACGCTCCCCCGATAGCCCTCGTACCCCTGCTCCCGCAGGGCCTTGGCGCACAGGGCCGCCCGCCGCGCCGAGTCGCCCAGATACACGACGCCCTGCGGGTCGGTCGCGAGGGCGGCCCGTACGGCGGGCCCGAAGTCCTCGCTGTCGGCCTCCACGGGGTGCGAGGTCGCCACCCCGCCCCGGTCCTGCGCGGGCGGAGTGCCCTTGATGCTCCTGACGGCGAACCAGCTGTACCGTCCGGCGGCGCGGTCCTCCACCAGGGCGGTCCGCAGGACACCGCGCTCGGACAGGTAGCGGACGTAGGGCACGATCATCACGTCGGCGCCGGGCCTCGACTCGAAGTACGTCCGCTTGATCGTCTGGCCCTTCATCGAGCCGTCGTTGGGGGCCGTGGCGAGGACGCTCACCAACGGAACCGACCGTTCGACGAGTTCGCCCGTCGTGGCGAGGACGGTCGGGGTCGTCGTCGGCCCGAGGACGCCGACCAGCTTCTCGTTCTCGAGCAGGGTCCGGGTGGCGGTCCTGGCCCGCTGGGGAGAGCCGCCGTCGTCCAGGACAGTCAGCGCGAGGTCGAAGGGGCGGTTCCCGAGGGCGTTGAACATCTCCACGGCCACCTGGGCCCCTCGCTCCAGGGCCCGCCCGTCCGCCTTGGAGGGGCCGCTGAGGTCGGTGACGACCCCCAGCGTGTACGTGGAGAGCGGACCGCCCGTGCCCGTGCCGGTCCCCGTACCCGTACCCGCCGGCGTACGGCTCAGGAGCCAGGCGGTCAGGCCGCCCGCGCCCGCGACGGCCACCGCCGATCCCCCCACCAGGAACGTACGCCGTGACGTCCCGCGCGGGGGCTCGGAGTCGACCAGCATCGTCGGCTCGGGGACCGGCAGGTCCAGGACCCGCGAGGAGCGCTCGGCGATCAGCGCGGGCAGGCCCGCCGGCAGCCAGTCCCCCGCCGGCCCGTCTGCCTCCCCCAGCGCGGCCCGCACCTCAAGGGCCGTGGGCCGGCCGGCCGGATCCTTCGCCAGACAGGCCCTGACCAGCGGAAGAACCGTGCCCGGTACGCCGTCGAGGTCGGGCTCCTCGTGGACCGTCCGGTAGACGACCGCCGCCACCCCACCCGTACCGAAGGGCCGCTCCCCCGTCAGGGCGTACGCCAGGACGCAGCCGAGCGAGAAGACGTCGCTGGCCGGGCCGACCTCACCCGCCCCGGCGGCCCTGGCCTGCTCGGGGGCGAGGAAGCCGGGGGTGCCGATCATCGCGTCGGTGGCCGTCAGGGCGGTGGCCCCGGCGGACCGGGCGATGCCGAAGTCGATGAGCCGCGGGCCGTCGAGGGCGAGGAGGACGTTCCCCGGTTTGACGTCCCGGTGGACGAGCCCGGCCGCGTGCATGTCGGCGAGCGCGGACGCCAGCCGGGCGCCCAGGGCCCGTACGGTCGACTCGGGCAGGGCGCCGTGCAGGGCGACGGCCTCGGCGAGCGAGGGCCCCGGCACGAACTCGGTCGCCAGCCACGGCTCGCGGGCCTCCGGGTCCGCGCCGAGGACGCGCACCACCCAGCGGCCGGTGATCCGCTCGGCGGCCGCCGCCTCGCGCCGGAACCGCTCCCGGAAACCGGGGTCGGCGGCGTGCTCGGCCCGGATGAGCTTGAGCGCGGCGAGCGCCCCGCCGCCGGAGCGGGCGAGGTAGACCACGCCCATCCCTCCGGCGCCGAGGCGGCCGAGCAGCCGGTATCCGGCGATGGCCGACGGGTCGGCCTTGCCCAGTGGTCGCATGTCAGGCCTTCTGCTTCGCCTTGTTCGCGGGGGCGACGGGTGCGGGGCCGATCACCTTGTAGGCGCCGTTCTGCACCGCGTGCACGAAGGTCCCGCCGTTGGTGAGGTCACCTGCCTCGTTGAAGGTGTAACCGCCCATGACGCCGGTGTACTTCTGCTTCCGCAGCGCGTCCCATAGCCCCTTGCGGGCCGGTGTCCGGCCCGCCTTCGCGTTCCGCGCGAGCTGCTCGACCGCCATGGTGACGACGTCGTACGACTCGCCCGTGTAGTACGCGGGAGGCGCGCCGAACCGCTTCCGGTACGCCGCGACGAAGCCGGCCGCCTCCTTGCGGGAGACGGCGTCGAGCACGGGCGCGCCGAAGAACCAGCCCTCGGCGTCGGCACCGGCCTCCTTCAGGAACGCCGCCCCGAAGGCATGCTGGCCGGCGAACCGGGGCCCGGTGAAGCGGAGTTCGTTCAGTGCACGGGCGGCGAGGACCGCGGTGCTGCGGACTCCGCAGTGGACGTACGCGTCCATGCCCGCGTCGATCATCTCGCCGAGGATCGTGCGGTAGTCCCGCGCCCGAGCCGGGACCACCCGGAAGTGGGGCGTGAGACCGGCCTGCCCGAAGCCGAACTGGGAACCCCGGACGAGCTGCCAGCTGTACTGGTCGTCGGTGCGCTCCTGGAGGACTCCGGGGCGGCGGATGGCCGACAGCAGCGTGACGGACCAGGCGAGGTGCATCCCGGCGTAGAGGTGGTGCGGGATCGCCCGCAGCACCGTGGAGTTCTGCGGGCTGTCCGTGTCCCGGACGGTGAGCAGGTTGTACCCGGCGGAGACCGTGATCAGTGGGAGGCCGGACTCCTCGAAGGCGGGGAGCGCGGCCTGCCCGGTGTCGTCGGAGGTGGGTCCGAGGACGACGAGAACGCCCGGATCGGCGGTGAGTTCGCGGGCGGAGGCGAGAGCCGTGTTCCGGTCGCCCCGGTCGTCGGAGACCTTGAGTTCGATCGTGAACGGTTTGTCCTTGCGGGCGTTGAACCGCTCGACGGCGAGATGCGCACCGCGCTCCTGGGCGAGCCCGATCTCCTTGGCGGGTCCGGACAGGTCGGCGAGCACACCGACCTTCCAGGTGTTGCGGGAGGGCGCGGGCTTCCCGCCGCTCCCCTTGCCGTCGGTGTCGTCGTCCTTCAGGGCCGACCACGCGGCGACGGATCCTCCGCCGACGGCGAGGGCGGCGGCACCGGAGGCGAGCAGCAGGAAACCGCGTCTGCTGCGCCGTGGCGGCTCCGCCGGTGCCGTGCCCGCCTCGGTGGCGTCGATGTCGGGGAGGGCCAGCATCCGGGCGGAGCGCTCGGCGATGGTCCGGACGACGGGGGCGGGCAGCCAGTCGGCGGCGTTTCCCGGGGCGTCCTCGACGAGCCGGACGGCGACCTCCTCGGCGGTCGGCCGGGCGGCCGGGTCCTTGGCGAGACAGGCGCGCAGCACGTCGAGCAGGCCGTCCGGTACGCCGCCGAGGTCGGGCTCGTCGTGGACGGTCCGGTACATCAGGGCGTCCACGGCGCCGGTGCCGAAGGGCGGGCGCCCGGTCGCCGCGTACGCGAGGAGGCAGCCGAGCGCGAAGACGTCGGCGGGCGGACCGATGGCGTCGACGCGGGCCTCGGCCTGCTCGGGGGCGAGGAAACCGGGGGTGCCGACGACCATGTCGGTGGCGGTGAGGGCGGTCTCGCCGGTCGCCCGGGCGATGCCGAAGTCGATGAGCCTCGGTCCGTCGACGGCGAGCAGGACGTTGCCCGGCTTGACGTCGCGGTGGACGAGCCCGGCCGCGTGCACGGCGGCGAGGGCACGGGCGACGGCCCCGCCGAGCACGCGGACGCTCCGCTCGGGCAGCGCCCCGTGCGCGGTGACGGCCTCGCCGAGGGAGGGTCCGGGGACGAAGGCCGTGGCCATCCAGGGCTCGGGGGCGTCCGGGTCGGCTCCGGTGACGGGGACGGCCCACGGGCTGACGACCCGGCGCGCGGCCTCGACCTCGCGGCGGAACCGGGCCCGGAAATCGGGCTGTTCGGCCTGGTCGGCGTGGGTGACCTTGACGGCGGCGAGCTCGCCGTTCTCCGTACGGCCCAGGTAGACGACACCCATACCGCCGGCACCGAGGCGACCGAGCAGGCGGTAGCCGGCGATCAGGGAAGGGTCGGAGGGAAGGAGCGGCTGGAGCGCGCCGGGCTCGGGCCGGAAGCGGGGCGGCTCGGGCTGGAGGTCGGGCCGGCCGGGCGACCGCTCGGGGCGCCGGGTGGGCTGGTCGGGGCGCTGCTCGGGCTGGTCCGGCCGCTGCTCGGGCTGGGGGGTCACGGGGCTCATGGCTGGACCTCCAGCTCGTCCTTGGCGCGTTCGATCATGGTGACGAGGGCTTGGACCTGGCTGGTGACGGTGCCGACCGTGGTGTCGGTCTGCGCCTCGCTGTAGCCGGGCGCTCCCTTGACGACGGTGGCGACGGTGATCTGGCCGATCTGCGACTGGTACCAGCCGTAGAACTGCTCGCCCTTCACCCCGTCGCTGACGTAGGCCCCGCGCTCGCCCAGGGAGTCGGTCGCGGTGAAGTTGCCGCCGATGCCGAAGGTGTTGCCGAGGGAGACGAGGCCGGAGATGCGTTCGCCGTCGCGCAGTTTCTGGTCGGGGCAGCGGAGCGCCTCCTCCAGGGTCCCGGCCATCTCCCAGTCGGCGTCGGCCTCCGTGCGGTGCACGGTGACGGTGGAGGCGACGCGGAGGGTCCCCAGGGCACCCTCGGCGGGGATCTCGCTGTAGGCGGTGACGCTGTAGAGCACGGTGGACGGCCGGACACCCGTCTCCCAGGAGCAGTTGGCGCCGAGGACGGGCCAGTAGTCCGGGTCACTGAGGTACGGGGTGCGCTTCACGTAGTCCGGGCCCCAGACATCGGGCCCCGCGACGACGGCGAGGGCGAGCCGCCTGGCGTCGGCCTCGGTCTTCGGCAGGCGCTTCGGGTCGGGGACGAAGTCGAGCGCGGTCGGCGTGGGGGTGGGGGTGGGGGCCGGTGTCGTCGGGGCGGCCGACGCGCTCGTACTCCCCTTGCCCCCCTTGCCGTCGGGTCTCTTCCCGTCGGCGTCCCCACCGTCGGAACAGCCCGTCAGGATCAGCCCGCCCACCAGCGCGGCGCAACAGGCGCGCAGCAGTCTCCGGTCCCCGTTCCCCACAGTTCCCCCACGGTCCCTCGGTCCCTCACGGCTTCCCCCGGACAGTGAGCAGATCGTACGACTTGGTGGGGCAACTCGCCCTGGCTACAACATCATTGGGACGAAGCGGTAGCGCTCTCGCGACGCGCCTCGTCGTACCGTTCGCGGGCCTCCTCGACGGCGGCGATCTGGCGCTCGGACCAGCGGGCCAGCTCAGAGACCTGTTGGGCGGCCCCGGCACCGAGTTCGGTGAGGCTGTAGTCGACGCGGGGCGGGATGACAGGCTTGGCGTCACGGTGGACGAAGCCGTCGCGCTCCAGGGTCTGGAGCGTCTGCGTCAGCATCTTCTCGCTGACCCCGCCGACCCTGCGGCGCAGCTCGCTGAAGCGGTACGAACGCTCCCGCAGCGCGATCAGGATCAGGACGCCCCACCGGCTGGTGACGTGCTCCAGGACGAGCCGCGACGGGCACATGGCGCCGTCGACGTCGGCCGGCAGGCTCCGGATCTCCTGCTTCTCACTTACTCCCATGTCAGTACCTTACTTCAAAGTGGGTACTTTCGAAAGGTTAGCGCCTCTCGTACGGTGAGTGCATCGCCCACCGCACCCCACGGGACAAGGAACCGCTCATGAGCATCGTCGTCACCGGAGCCACCGGACAGCTCGGCCGTCTCGTCATCGACGAGCTGCTGGGCCGAGTACCCGCCGAGTCCGTCGTCGCCGTCGTCCGCGACAAGGAGAAGGCCGCCGACCTCGCCGAGCGCGGCGTCGAGCTGCGGATCGCGGACTACAGCAGGCCGGAGACCCTGGCCGGAGCCTTCGAGGCCGGCGACCGGGTGCTCCTCATCTCGGGCAGCGAGGTCGGGCAGCGCGTCGCCCAGCACACCGCCGTGATCGACGCCGCCAAGGCCGCGGACGTGGCCCAGCTCGCGTACACCGGCGTCCTCGGCGGTGACGAGGCCGACTTCGACCTGGCCGCCGAGCACAAGGTCACCGAGCGGCTGATCATCGAGTCCGGACTGCCGTACACCTTCCTCCGTAACGGCTGGTACACCGAGAACTACACCGCGAACCTCGGCCCCGTCCTCGCCCACGGCGCCGTCGTCGCCAACGCCGGCGAGGGCCGGATCGCCTCCGCCGCCCGCGCCGACTACGCCGCCGCCGCGGCCGCCGTCCTGGCCGGCCCCGCCGAGGAGCACCTGAACACGGCGTACGAGCTGAGCGGCGACACCGCCTGGTCCCTCGCCGAGTACGCGGCCGAGGTCGCCGCCCAGTCCGGCCGGGAGATCACGTACAGCAACGTGCCCGCCGAGGCGCACCTCGCGATCCTCACCGGCGCCGGGGTCCCGCAGGTCTTCGCCGAGATCCTGGTCGACGTCGACCGGGCCGTCGAGCGCGGCGCGCTCGCCGGGCGGACGGGCGACCTGGCCCGCCTGATCGGGCGCCCGACCACCCCGATCGCGGTGACGATCAAGGAAGCCCTGAACGCCTCCTGACCGCCTCCTGAGCAGCACCCTCGCCCCGTCATGACCGTATCGCGGTACGGGCATGACAAGCCGCCCCGTGCGGCGCTACCTTCGACAGGACAGCGCGGCACAGGGCGGGAGGTCCGGTGAAGACCGACAACGAGGAACGAGCAGGATTGCTCTACGGGATCGGCGCCTACGGCATGTGGGGTCTGGTCCCGCTCTTCTGGCCCCTCCTCAAGCCCGCCGGTTCGGTCGAGATCCTCGCCCACCGGATGGTGTGGTCCCTGGCCTTCGTCGGCATCGCGCTCCTCGCGGTACGCCGCTGGGGGTGGATCCGCGAACTCGTCCGCAGCCCGCGCAAGCTCGGCCTGATCACCGTCGCCGCCGCCGTCATCACGGTGAACTGGGGCCTCTACATCTGGTCCGTCAACACGGGCCATGTCGTCGAGGCCTCCCTCGGCTACTTCATCAACCCGCTCGTCACCATCGCCCTCGGCGTCCTGGTCCTCCAGGAACGACTGCGCCCCGCACAGTGGGCCGCGGTCGGCATCGGCTTCGCCGCCGTCCTCGTCCTGGCGATCGGCTACGGGCAGCCGCCCTGGATCTCCCTGACCCTGGCCTTCTCCTTCGCCGTCTACGGCCTGGTGAAGAAGAAGGTCAACATCGGCGGCCTGGAGTCGCTCGCCGCCGAGACCGCCGTCCAGTTCCTGCCGGCCCTCGGCTACCTCGTCTGGCTCGGCACCCAGGGCACCCTCGCCTTCGGCTCCCACGGCGCGGGCCACACGGCCCTGCTCGCCGCCACCGGCATCGTCACGGCGGTGCCGCTCGTCTGCTTCGGGGCGGCCGCGATCCGCGTACCGCTGTCGACGCTCGGCCTCCTCCAGTACCTGGCGCCGACCTTCCAGTTCCTCCTCGGGGTCCTCTACTTCCACGAGGAGATGCCGCCGGAGCGCTGGGCGGGCTTCTCCCTCGTGTGGCTGGCCCTGACGGTCCTCACGTGGGACGCCCTGCGCACGGCGCGCCGGAGCAGGGCGGCGGTGGAGGCGGCGAAGACGACGGCGGCAGTGGAGGCGGCCGAGGCTGCGGCGGCAGCGGAGGCGACGGAGACAGCGGAAGCGCCGCAGGCAGCTACGGAGGGCACGCCCCCCGCACCGGCCGCCGCCCGCCAAGCACTCTGACAGCGGCCGACGGTCACCCGTCCAGCAGGCCGTGCTCGCGGATCAGCCAGCAGACCGCCGTCAGCGCAGGGTCGCGACGTCATGACCGACGGGCTCGGCCCAGTCGACCTCGGCCAGCCGGGCGGCGAATCGTTCGTCCCTCCACATCAGGGGCGTACGGGGACACCCAGACCGTGACCTTGGTCGCAGGGGCGCCGCCGTGGCCGGTTACCGACCGGGGGGGGTGGTTCCCTCTTGTAACCGCCCCCGTCCTGCGGGAGCATCGGGTGCCATGGGAGAAGGCATTCTGAAGTCACCGAGTCACTGCGCGGGAACCTACGGGGACGACGGAGATCCCGACCCCTTCCAGTGGGACACCCGGGAGGACTGCGAGGTACGGCAGATCCTCGACCGGGTCGCCGACAAGTGGTCGCTCCTCGTCATCGCCCTCCTCGACCGCCGGGTGCTGCGCTTCACGGAGCTCAAGCGCGAGATCGACGGCGTCAGCCAGCGCATGCTGACCGTGACCCTGCGCCAGCTGGAGCGCGACGGCCTGGTGAAGCGCACGGTCCACCCGGTCGTCCCGCCTCGCGTCGAGTACGAGCTGACGCCGCTGGGCGGCACGTTGCACACCACGATCCGTTCCCTCGTCACGTGGACCGAGCAGCACCAGAACGAGATCGCGGTGGCACGGGAGGAGTACGACGCACGGGAGGCGGCGACGGTGGCCTGAAGGGCCCCTCCACGGCGGCGGGGACGGGGACGCGGACGCGGATAACCGGTGGCCTCGGCCCCGGACTTCACCCATCCTCATGACCATGGAAGAAACGAAGTCGGCCATCGATGAGCCGAAGTACCGCATCCGCGCGCTCCACACCGACCGTACGGTCACCGTCTACCAGGCGTACCGGCCCGAGATCGGCCTGCCCGCGGCCCGCGAGGGACGCTTTCCGGCCACCTGGAAGCGGGACCGGATGACCTGGATCAAGCCGTCGTTCCTCTGGATGATGTACCGCTCGGGCTGGGGGACGAAGGAGGGCCAGGAGACCGTCCTCGCCGTGGAGATCACCCGCGAGGGCTTCGAGTGGGCCCTGCGGAACGCCTGCCTCTCCCACTACGAGCGCGGGTTCCACCCCGACCAGGCCGCCTGGAAGCGGCAGTTGAGGCAGGCGCCGGCGCGCGTCCAGTGGGACCCGGAGCGCGATCCGCACCTCCAGGCACTCCCGTACCGCTCGCTCCAGCTCGGACTGTCGGGCGAGGCGTCCCGCCGGTACGCGGACGAGTGGACGGTGTCCGTACGCGACGTGACCCCGCTCGCACACCGGATCCACGGGCTGGTCCGCTCGGGTGACCTGGCGGCGGCCCGGCTCCTGCTCCCGCGTGAGGAGCCGTACCCGGAGCCCGCGGGCCTGCTCGACCACCTGCGGCGCGGTCAGGGACCGGAGCTCAGCCGGCCGGAGCCGGTGCCGGAGCCGTGACGACCGAGAAGTTGAAGTCTCCGGTGCCGAACATCCCGTAGAGCCACAGCCCCAGCTGTACGAGCTGCTCGACGGCGCGGGCGCTCGTCAGGTCACCGAGGTCGAGGATGACGTTGTGGTGCCCGGGGACGCGGCCGGGCTCGACCATGACCGTGTTGGTCATGGTGTTGAGCGACTTGACCACGCGGGCCTCCGGGAAGGCGTGCTGGAGCTGCTCGGCGTTGTCGGCGGTACGGGAGCCCATGGCGACCTCGTGCCCGAGGGAGACGAGCTTGGTGGCGAGTCGGCGGCCGACTTCGCCGGTGCCGAGTACGGCGATCTTCATGAGGTGCGCTCCGTCGGAGAGAGACGGCGGCCGGGATGCCGGCCCTATGCCGGACGGCACGCGGCCGCCGCCCGCCGCCTCCCTCCGGGGAGGCTCAGCCGCGAGGCGCGCGCCGCATGGCCCACAGGGTCGGGCCGCCGCCCGGCAGGCTCGCCTCACCGAGGACGACGAAGCCGAAGTGCTCGTAGACGGGGAGGTTGTCCGGCTTGGAGGACTCCAGGTAGACGGGCATGCCGGCGGCGTCGGCCTGGGCGAGACCGGAACGCAGCAGGGCGGACCCGTGACCCTGGCCGCGGGAGGCCGGGTCGGCGCCGATGACGGCGAGGTACCAGTGGGGCTCGGGGGGCGTGTGCTCGGCGGCCGCCTCGACGGCCTGACGGAAGAGGTCGGCGCGGTCGCCGAGGATCTCCTGGAGCTCCTGGACGGTGGCGGCGTCGGGAACGGCCTTGTCCTGCCCTTCGGGCGCCACCCAGAAGGCGGCGGCCGAGTCGGTGCGCTCGCAGACGCCGTGCAGACCGTACTGCCGGGTGAAGAGGGTGGTGAAGTACCGCCCGAGCCCGGCCTCACGCGAGGCGTCGTCGGGGAAGAACCAGCGCATCATCGGGTCGTCGCCGAAGGCGCGCGCCAGAACGCCGCTGACCATGGGGGCGTCGTCGATTATTGCCGCTTTCGGCGTGTTCGAGGTAGGCATACGGGTCATTCTGCACACCGGATGATCTTCACGGATCGGCGGGGGCGGTGCGGGAGGACGGGATGGGAGTGCGTACGATCTCGGTCATCACGCCCTGAGAACGGGCGGGTTGAGACGCGACGGGCCGGAGGATGGCCCGACGAGGGGCACCCGGCGGGTGGCGGGAGCCTTGGGGTCCTAGGGTGGGCCGACTTCCTTGGTGCGGGTGGGACCGCCCTCTTTCCGAGAGTCGCTCCTTCCGGTGGTGCGTCAAGGGCGCTCCTTCGTCGCGTCGCTGCGCGATGGCCTTCGGCCACCCTTGACCCACCACCTCCAGGAGCGAAAACACTCTCGGAGGGCGGTCCAGGGGGCGGGGTCACGCGTAGGGCCCGGGCAGCGGCCGCTCGCCGCGTGCGTGTGCCGGCCGGTGGGTGGGGGCTTGGTTCGCGGCCGAGGGGGATGGGCTTCCGCCGGCCGGTTCGGGTGCGCGGTTGTTGGATGGGGCGGTTGGGCTCGGCTCAGCGGCGGAATGCCGATCGGAGCGGGGCTTCAGGCCCCGCTGGTCACTCCTGGTGGGTGGGGCGTGAGTAACTCTGCATTTCTCCGAGTAACAGGCCCCGCCAGATCCCCCAAGGGGGGCGAATCGCACCAATCGGACTGTGAAACTGCAAGAAACTCACGCCGACCGCTCCCACCACCCACGAACACGGACCAGCGGGGCCTGAATCCCAACCAACCGCCGGCCGCAACCCGCCAAGCCAAGCCGGGCCGCCCCATTCAACAACCGCGCACCCCCAACCCACCGGACTTCACCCACCGGCCCGAGCAACGAACCAAGCCCCACCCGCTCACCGGCACAGCCAAACCCACCGCAACCGATGCCCGGCCTCGCACCCCACCCACAAGCCCCACGCCGCCCACGACGCGCAACCACCCCCGAGGCCCCCGCGTGGCCCCGGCCCTCGGCCGCCCTCCGAGTGTGAAAAGGCGGCCTCCGCCGCCGGGTCAAGGGTGGAGCGAAGCGGAATCGGCGAAGCCGACGCGACGAAGGAGCGCCCTTGACGCGGTGGTGGAGGACGCCACACTCGGAAAGAGGGCGGCCGCACCCGCACCCTCACAGTCGGCCCACCCCCTGAGCCTTATCGGGGTGACGGCGCCCCCTCCGCGTAAACCCGGTGAACGCCGCAACCCAGCCTCCTACGATCACGCTCACCCACCAATGGCTGCGCAAGCTGTCCCGTCGCCCCGGGCCGCGTGGGCTCGTCGCCGTGCACATACGGCTGCCCGACGGCGAGCCCGTGACCGTCGGGCGGTACAGCGATCGGGAGCCCGCCCGGGTGTCGGCCGCCGAGGCCGTGCAGCGGGTTTCCGCGGCCGCCGACTCCCGGGGCTGGGAGGTGTTCCTGCCCCGCCCCGTCTCACGCCGCGAGGTCCGGCACATCCGGCCCGTACGGCAGGTCAACGGGTGGCGCTACCGGCCCGATGCCCACGGCACACCGCCCTGCCTCTGTCACGGGTGCCGGGACCGCGGCGGCTACGGCACCCGCCGGCTCGGCGAGCGGCGGCCCCATCCGCTCGACGGGCCGCCGCCCGCCCCCCGCGTGCTGCTCGCCCGGATCGAGGCGGCCGACGCGCGGGACGACACGGCGGCGCTGTGCGAGGCCCTCCGCTGGTACGGGATGCGGCGACGCGGGCCCCTGGCCCGCCTCGCTCGCCTTGCCCGGCATGCCGACCCGGCCGTACGGATCGCCCTCGTCGACGCCGTGGCGTACTGGTCCACACCCGGAGTCGACGCGCTCCTACGGGAGTTGGAGCGCGACTCAGATCCCGGCGTGCGGGAGACCGTCGCGGAGGCGCTTGTTCGGTGAGCGAACGTACCTGACCGGTTTCCGCTCTTGACGCGGAGTCAAAATCTCGCTGAACATTCAGCACGCACAACAGAACATCTGAACACCCAGACAACTGAACACCGCACACGCACTCGCACAGCTCCAGCGCCTCGTGGCACCCAAGCCCGAGGCGTCTCGCACGTTCCGTCCCATCCCCGTTCGGAATCCGGAGCCCCCACAGATGAACATCTCCGTGCCCAGACGTGTCACCCAAGCCACCGCGGTCGCCGCTCTCGCGGCGCTCGCACTCACCGGTCTCACCGGTCTCACCGGCACCACCGCCTCGGCCAACCCGGCCGCGGCCGCCGCCGCGCCCGACATCCCGCTGGCCAACGTCAAGCAGCACTTGACGGACCTCCAGTCGATCGCCACCGCCAACGGCGGCAACCGCGCCCACGGCCGTACCGGCTACAAGGCGTCGATCGACTTCGTGAAGGCCAAGCTGGACGCCGCCGGATACACCACCACCGTCCAGCAGTTCACGTCCAGCGGAGCCACCGGCTACAACCTGATAGCCGACTGGCCCGGCGGCGACCCGAACCAGGTCCTGATGGCCGGTTCGCACCTCGACTCGGTCTCCTCGGGTCCCGGCATCAACGACAACGGTTCCGGCTCCGCGGCGGTCCTGGAGACCGCCCTCGCCGTCGCCCGCTCCGGCTACCAGCCCACCAAGCACCTGCGTTTCGGCTGGTGGGGCGCCGAGGAGCTCGGTCTCGTCGGCTCGAAGTACTACGTGGCCCAGCTGCCCTCCACCGAGCGCGCCAAGCTCTCCGGCTACCTCAACTTCGACATGATCGGCTCGCCGAACCCGGGTTACTTCGTCTACGACGACGACCCGACGATCGAGACGACCTTCAAGAACTACTTCGCCGGTCTCGGCGTCCCGACGGAGATCGAGACGGAGGGCGACGGCCGCTCCGACCACGCCTCCTTCAAGAACGTCGGCATCCCCGTCGGTGGTCTCTTCACGGGCGCCAGCCGGGTCAAGTCCAGTGCGCAGGTGCAGAAGTGGGGCGGTACGGCCACGGCCTTCGACCGCTGCTACCACTCGTCCTGCGACACGACGTCGAACATCAACGACACCGCCCTCGACCGCAACAGCGACGCGATCGCGCACGCGATCTGGACGCTGTCCGCCGGTACGACCACGCCGCCCCCCGGCAAGGTCTTCGAGAACACCGCGGACGTCTCCATCCCGGACAACGGCGCCGCGGTGACCTCCACGGTCAACGTCACCGGCATCACGGGCAACGCGCCCTCCACCCTCAAGGTGGACGTCAACATCGTCCACACCTACCGCGGTGACCTCGTCGTCGACCTCGTCGCCCCGGACGGCTCGGCCTACAGCCTGTCCAACCGGTCCGGCGGCAGCGCCGACAACATCGTCCAGACCTTCACCGTGAACGCCTCCTCCGAGGTCGCCAACGGTGCCTGGAAGCTCCGCGTCCAGGACACGGCCTCGGTCGACACCGGCTACATCAACAGCTTCAAGCTGACGTTCCCGTAAGGCCGTAAGGCCGTAAGGCCGTAAGGCCCCGTAAGGCCGTAGCAACGGAAACACACGAACGCCCGGGCGGGTCGGTGAACATCGCACCCGACCCGCCCGGGGTCCCACCTCCGGCCGGAGCGGCCCTACTTGCCGGCGTTCGCCGCGTCCATCAGCGCGTCCTTCGTCACCGCGCCGACATAGACCTTGCCGTCGTCGGTGAGGAGCGCGTTCACGATCTTCGTCTTGAAGACGGTGCCCGAGCCGAATTTGCCGGTGACCTTGTCACCGAAGGAATCCAGGAGCCCCTGGAACTCCTTCGGCGCCTCGTCCGTCTTCGGCGCCGGCGCACCGCTGTCGATCTTCGCGATCGTCGTCCAGCCCTCGCCGATGACGTTCACGCCGCCCTTGCCGGAGCCGGCGCCCGGACCGAAGCCGCCGAACGCGTCCTCAAGGCCCCCCGGCAGCTGACCGCCGAACGGGTCGCCCTTCTCGCCGGCCGCCTCCTCGGCCGCCTTCTCCGCCCCGCCCTCGGTCACCTTCGCGCCCTCCGGCGCCTTGAAGGTGAAGTCGGAGGCCGCCGGCTTCGAAAAGTCGACCTTCGTGAAGCCCGCGTCGACGACGGGCTTGCCGCCCTCGACGGAGGCGAGGGTGAACTTCAGCGGGGTGCCGTTCGCCGCGTCCACCGCGATCTTCACCGACTCGACCGTCGAACCGGACTGCTTCGGCTTGATCAGCAGCTGGTACGCGTCCCGGCCGGCCACCTTCGCCGTACCGTCGACGGTGATCGACGTGGTGTCGCCCGCGGCCTTCAGGACCTCGTCCGCGAGCTGCTTGGGCGTGCCCGGGAGCTCCTTCTCCTCCGGGGCGTGGGCGTCCGCGCCCGCCGGGGCCTTCTCGTGGAAGACCTCGTTGGACTTGCTGTCGTACGCCCAGACGTCGTCGCCGTTGTGGATCAGGCTGTACTCGTCGGAGCCGTCGAGCAGGGTCAGCTTCTGGCGCTCGGGGCCGTCCGCCGCCACCCGCAGGGTGTGGCTGCCGGAGACGAGCTGGGTCAGCCGCTCCGAGGGGTCCGCCGAGGAGGGCCCGCCGCCGCCGATGCCGCCCAGGGCGGAGGTCAGTCCGTCCAGGGGCAGCCCCAGGTCGGTGGAGATCCGGAACGTGCCGGACAGCGTCTGGGTGTCCGAGGCGGCGATCTTCTCGATGAGCTGCTGGGCGGTGATCTCCGGCAGATCGGGGTCGCCGGACGCCGCCAGCGCCGGGACAAGGCCGATGGTCGCCGCGGCAACTCCTGCCACCGCGACCGGGACGATGTACCGGCTCGCCTTACGGGTCTGTGCCATGGTCTCCCCTACCTCCGTGCCCTCGCGGGCCCTCGTGGTCGATGTCTCCATCTCACCAAAAGGGAAGGGCGGAAGCGTCAGCCCGGGGGATCAACCTCGCGTACTGCTACGGGATGACCCGACCCTGAGACGGACCACGCCGTACGGGGGACCCGGAGGGCCTCAGCCCGCCCGGTGCACCACCGCGTCGCACATCTCCGCGAGGGCCGCCTTCGCGTATCCGTCCGGCAGCGGGGCGAGCATCGCGCGCGCCTCCTCCGCGTACCGCACGGTGTCCCGGCGGGCCTGCTCCAGGGCCGGGTGGGCGCGCAGCCGGCGCAGGACCTCGGCGTGCCGGGCGTCGTCGGTCAGGTCGCCGTCGACGAGCTCGACGAGCTCCAGGTCCTCGGGGCGCCCGTGCGCGGCGGCCGCGGCCCGGAGGCGCAGGACGGGCAGGGTCGGGATGCCCTCGCGGAGGTCGGTGCCGGGGGTCTTGCCGGACTCGTGGGAGTCGGAGGCGATGTCGAGGACGTCGTCGGCGAGCTGGAAGGCGACGCCGAGCCGTTCGCCGTACTGGGTGAGGATGTCGACGACGCTCTCGTCGGCGCCGGCCATCATGGCGCCGAAGCGGCAGGAGACGGCGACGAGGGAGCCGGTCTTGCCGCCGAGGACGTCGAGGTAGTGGTCGACGGGGTCGCGGCCCTCCTGCGGACCGGCGGTCTCCAGGATCTGGCCGGTGACGAGCCGTTCGAACGCCTCGGCCTGGATGCGTACGGCCTCGGGGCCGAGGTCCGCGAGCGTGTGCGAGGCGCGGGCGAAGAGGAAGTCACCCGTGAGGACGGCGATCGAGTTGCCCCAGCGGGTGTTGGCGCTGTCGACGCCGCGCCGGACGTCGGCCTCGTCCATGACGTCGTCGTGGTAGAGCGTGGCCAGATGGGTGAGTTCGACGACGACGGCGGAGGGCACGACGCCGGGCGCGTAGGGGTCGCCGAACTGGGCGGCGAGCATCACGAGCAGGGGGCGGAACCGCTTGCCACCGGCCAGGACGAGGTGCTGCGCGGCCTCCGTGATGAAGGGGACATCGCTCTTGGTGGCGTCGAGGAGGCCCGCCTCCACTGCCGCCAACCCGGTCTGGACATCGGCCTCAAGAGCCTGGTCCCGCACGCTAAGACCGAACGGCCCGACGACGGTCACGAGGGGGTCTCCTGTCTGCTGACGCCTGCTGATGTTCCCACGAATCGTTCACACGGATTGCGGGCGATCACGCTGACGATCACATGGATTGTCGATGTGTCGCTCGATTCACTCAAGCCAGCGTATCCGGTCACCTTTCGATCACCGTGGGCGCCTTCCCGTCACCCCCGGTATGTTCGGGATCAGCTCATACGACCAGGAGTGCTCTTTTTGTCCCGAACAACGATCGACACCGATACGAACGGCGTGCAGCCTCCCCCCGAGGACGACCGCGCCTTCTTCGGGCATCCCCGGGGTCTGCTGAGCCTCTCCGGCCTGGAGGTCTGGGAGCGGTTCTCGTTCCTCGGCATACAGGCGATCCTCGTCCTCCACTTCGCCGCGGCCGTCTCCGACGGCGGTCTCGGCATGGCGGCGGGCACCACCGCCTCGGTATCGGCGGCGTACGGCACGCTCGTCTACCTGGTGTCGGTGGCCGGCGGCCGGCTCGCGGACCGCAAGGGCTACCACTGGGGCTTCTCGGCCGCCGCGCTCGGCATGACGCTCGGCCTGATCCAGTACGTGGCGGGCCGCCGTCACCTGGCCGGACGCAAGCACTCGGCCGAATTCGCCCTGGCCCCCGCAGCCATGCGGCGGGCGGTCCGGCTGATCGCCTTCGGCGTGATCCTCGGCGGTCTGTCGTTCCTCCTGTTGGTCCTGCCGACCTCCGGGCACGCCGACGACACGTACAAGACCTGGATGCCGTCGGCGAGGGCGAGCGAGAGGCGCCGTGGCCGTCGCCGTCGGCCTCGTCGTCATCGCCTGGCGCCCTGGCAGCGCCGCACCATGCACCCCGTCCACCAGGGAGCCACGAGGTATCCGCGATGAAGATCCGTACCGACTTCCCGTACGAGACCCTGCACGAGGACATCCGCATCCCGCTGCCCGACGGGACGAAGCTGTACGCGCGCGTGTGGCGGCCGCTCACCGACGAACCCGTACCGGCGCTCCTGGAGTACCTGCCGTACCGGCTCACCGACTGGACCGCGCCCCGTGACTGGCAGCGCCATCCCTGGTACGCGGGCCACGGCTACGCCTCCGTACGGGTCGACGTCCGCGGCCACGGCAACAGCGAGGGACTCCCCGGCGACGAGTACGACCCGGTCGAGCTCGCCGACGGTGTCGCCGTCGTGAACTGGCTCGCCGAGCAGCCCTGGTGCACCGGCAAGGTCGGCATGTTCGGCATCTCGTGGGGCGGCTTCAACTCGCTCCAGATCGCCGCCCTCGCCCCCGAGCCCCTCAAGGCGATCGTCACCGTCTGCTCCACCGACGACCGCTACGACAACGACGTCCACTACATGGGCGGCTCCGTCCTCGCCGTCGACATGCACGCCTGGGCCGCCACCATGCTCGCCTTCGTCTGCCGCCCGCCCGACCCGCAGCACGTGGGCGAGGAGTGGCGCGCGATGTGGCTGAAGCGCCTGGAGGCCGTGGAACCGTTCCTGCACACCTGGCTCTCCCACCAGACCCGCGACGCGTACTGGCGGCACGGCAGCGTCTGCGAGGACTACGGCGCCATCCGGGCCGCCGTCCTCGCCGTCGGCGGCTGGCACGACCCGTACCGCGACACCGTCCTGCGGCTCGCCCAGCACCTCCCCCAGGACCGGGTGCGCGGCATCATCGGCCCCTGGTCGCACCAGTACCCGGACCGCGGCCTGCCCCCCGGCCCGGCCATCGGCTTCCTCCAGGAGACCCTGCGCTGGTGGGACCACCACCTCAAGGACGCCGACAACGACGTGATGGCCGAGCCGCTGCTCCGGTCCTGGATCAGCGACTCGCACCCGCCGGCGACGGTGTACGACGAGCTGCCGGGGCGCTGGGTCACCGACCCCGCCTGGCCCTCCCCGAACGTCACCCCCGTGACGTACGCCTTCCAGGGCGTGCCGGTCGTGGTCGACTCGCCGCAGCAGACCGGGCTCGACGCGGGCCGTTTCTTCCCCTTCGGCAACGACGCCGACCTGCCGCCCGACCAGCGCGACGAGGACGCCCACTCGGCCTGCTTCGACTTCCCCGTCCCGGAGGACGGCGGCCCCGTCGAGATCCTCGGCCGCCCGTCGGTGAGCCTCGCCCTGCGCACGGCCGCCCCGACCGGGCAGGTCATCGCCCGGCTCTGCGACATCGCCCCCGACGGCTCCTCCACCCTGGTCACCCGGGGTGTCCTGAACTTCTCCGCGCGCTACGGCCGCGACCGGGCCGTGGAGGCGCAGATCGGCGAGACGGAGAGCTTCGTCTTCGAGCTGAACGGCATCGGCCATGCCTTCGCCCCCGGCCACCGGGTGCGGCTCGCGGTCTCGTCCACGTACTGGCCGTGGATCTGGCCGCAGCCGGACGCGGCGGGCTTCACCCTCGACCCGGCGGGCTCCTCCCTGACCCTGCCGGTCCGCCGCCCCACCCAGGACGCCGTCACCTGGGAGGAGCCGGAGCAGTCGGAGCCGCTCGGCGTGGTCTACCCGCGGACCCTGGAGGAACCGCGCCCGGAGCGGCTGGTGGTCAGGGACGTGGCGAAGGGCGAATGGACCCTGGAGGTCGACCCGAAGTACGGCGGCACGCGCGTGTACCCGGACGGCCTGGAGTTCACGGAGGACGCGGTGGAGACCTACACGATCGACGAGAGCGGCCCCCTGTCCGCCCGTACGAACTCGGAGTGGACGCTCAGACTGCACCGGCCGGAGCTGGCCTGGGACGTCACGGTCGACACCCGCTCGGAGATCACCTGCGACGCGGACGCGTTCTTCACGGTGAACGAGGTGGTGTGCAAGGAGGGCGGGGAGGTCGTCTTCCACCGGACGTGGGAGAAGACGATCCCCCGTACGGCGGGCTGAACGCACGCCGTACGGGGGATCGGGAAAAGCTGCGACCGGTTACGCGTTCGTGCCGGTTACGCGTTCGTGGCGGCCTTGCGACGGCGGGCGATCACCAGGGCGCCGGCGCCGAGGGCGACGGTCGCGGCGGCCGCGAGGCCGAGCTGGGTGAGGTTCTCGTTCGCACCGGTCGCGGCGAGGTTGCCCTTCACCGGGGTGTTCGAGGAACCGCCCTGCTGGGTGGTGTTGCTGTTGCCACCGTCGGTGGGCGCCGGGGTGGGCGTGGCGGTGGTCTCCGACGGGGTCGGCTTCGGCTGCGGCTTGTCGCTCTTGGCCGCGAGGATGTCGAAGTCGGTCTGCGCGAACTGCTCGCCGATGCCGCATTCACCGTTGTTGTTGTCGTACTCGCCGACGCTGAAGGCCACGCCCTTGCCCGCGGGGGCGTCGGCGGCGACCGTGAGGCGGAGCTTCACGTCGTAGTGCCCGCCCTTGACGAGCTTGCCGACCTCGATGGAGGGGAACTCCTCGGTGAACGAGGTCCACTCCAGGTTGTCGGCGGAGGACCACTCGACGGGGATGATCCGCTTGGCGAAGTCCGTCTCGTCGTCGATGAGCTCGCCGGGCGCGGGGAGCCGGACGGCGTCGACGTAGGCCTCGACGCCCTCCAGGGTCTGCGTGGAGGTGTTGCTCACGCGCAGCGAGAAGTAGGCGCTCTTGCCGGCGGTGACCGTCTTCGGGCCGCTGAGGGCGACCTTGATGGAGTCGTCCTCCTTGCAGTCCTCGGGAAGCTCCTCGAGGCCTTCGAGGGCGTCCTGCGCGTCGGCGAGCTCCTGCTTGGCGGCCCTCAGCTGCGTGTCGATGCGCGAGAGCTGACGGAAGAGCTCCACCATCGCGTCGTCGTAGGCCTCGTCGGCAGCGTCGTGCCGGAGCAGCGCGGCGGCCTTGGCGCCGTCGGCGGCCTCGACGTCCTTCTTCGCGTCGGCGACGGCCTTCTCGGCGTCCGCCTTCTGCTGGTCGGTGGGCGGCTCCACGCCCTCGGCGGGGGTCTCCAGGAGCTTCGCCAGCGCCTCTTCGGCCTTGGCGAGCTTCTCGTCGGCGGCGGTCTTGGCGGCCTTGGCGGCGTCAAGGGCCTTCGTCGCCTCGGCCAGCTCGGTCGCCACGGCCTCGCCGACGTCCTTGGCGTCGATCTTCTTCTCGTAGCCGTCGCGCTCGGCCTCAAGCGCGGCGATCTTGGCCTTCGCCGCGGCGACGGCCTTCTCCAGCTCCTCGACGGACGGCTTCTCGTCCTCCTCGTCCGTCGCGGGCTTCTGCGTCGACGCGGGCGTCGGCTTCGTGTCGGCGAAGGCGGGCGCGGCGCTGAGGAACACGACCGGGGTGGTCACGGCGGCGGCCACGGCGGTCGCAAGGATGCGGCGAATCTTCACAAGCGGGACCTTTTTCCTGGTCAGGGAGAAGTAAGAGAAATGCGGGGCGCGCGCCTGCGGCAGCTTCACGCGGCGCGATACCACCGTGATCGTATGGGCAGGAACGGCCGTCCGGGAGACCTGTTTCCGCAGCTCGGAGCGGGGCTGCGCGGCTTCCTGACACCCAAAGCGCGCGAAGCCGGACAGTTGCTCACGGAGGCCTCGCTTTCTGTGTGATCCATGTCATCCACGCCCGACAGCCCGCCCCGTAACGTGTCTCCCACACACGTGGAAAGCGAGGCACGCACCGATGCCCGAGCACAGCCCGCTCGACCTGGCCGAGGGCGATCCCTTCGGCCCGCACAACCTCCCGTACGGCGTCTTCTCGACCGCCGACGAGCCCGACCGGCGCCGGCTCGGCGTCCGGATCGGCGGGCACGTGCTGGACGCGGGTGCCGCGGCGCACGCGCTCGGCTCCCCGTACGCGGCGCTCCTCGACCGACCGAGCCTCAACCCTCTCCTCGCGGCCGGGCGGACCGCCTGGCGTGACGTCCGCCGGGCGCTCACCGCCTGGGTGACGGTGCCCGCCCACCGGGCGGACATCGAGCCGCTGCTGCACCCGCTGGACGAGGTGACGCTGCATCTGCCGTACGAGGTCGCGGACTACGTCGACTTCTACGCGAGCGAGCACCACGCGACGAACGTGGGCCGGATCTTCCGCCCCGACGGCGACGCGCTCACCCCCAACTGGAAGCACCTGCCGATCGGTTACCACGGTCGCGCGGGCACGGTCGTGGTCTCCGGCACCGATGTCGTACGCCCTTCGGGGCAGCGCAAGGCGCCGTCGGACCCGGCTCCGGTCTTCGGCCCCTCGGTCAAGCTGGACATCGAGGCGGAGGTCGGCTTCCTGGTCGGCACGCCGTCGGAGCTGGGGACGCCGGTCGCGCTGGCCGACTTCCGGGAGCACGTCTTCGGTCTGACGCTGCTCAACGACTGGTCGGCGCGGGACGTGCAGGCCTGGGAGTACGTGCCGCTGGGCCCGTTCCTGGGCAAGTCGTTCCAGACCTCGGTGGCGGCGTGGGTGACGCCCCTGGAGGCGCTGGACGCCGCCCGGACCGCCCCGCCCGCGCGGGACTTCCCGCTCCTTCCGTACCTGGACGACGCGGGTGAGGAGGAGCCGGGCGGCTTCGACGTGCGGATCACGGTGGAGATCAACGGCGAGGTGGTGGCCGAGCCGCCGTTCTCCACCATGTACTGGACGGCCGCGCAGCAGCTCGCCCACATGACGGTGAACGGCGCCTCCCTGCGCACGGGCGACCTGTACGGCTCCGGGACGGTGTCCGGGCCCGAGGTGAACCAGCGCGGTTCGCTGCTCGAACTCACCTGGAACGGCCGGGACGCGATCGAACTCGCGGGTGGCAAGCGGACGTTCCTTGAGGACGGCGACGAGGTCGTCATGACGGCCTGGGCGCCGGGCCCGGACGGCACCCGGGTGGGACTGGGCGAGGTCCGGGGCCGGATCGTCCCCTCGGCCTGACCCGAGGGGCGGGTCCTAGGCGAGCCGCCAGAGCGCGGGGACGTTCGGCGGCTCCCAGCCGGCCTGGGCCGTGTGTGCCTGCAGGCACACATAGGCCGGGCCGCCGTACGTGACCCGGTCCCCCGCCCGGTAGGCGGTCCCGGCGGCCCAGCTCCCGCCGGGCGGCTGGGTGGTCGTGGTGGCGGTCGGGGTCGGGGTCGGGCCGGGGTTCTGCGGCACGTTCAGGACGAAGTCGAAGGCCGCCTCCTTGCCCGCGCCCGCGTCCCGCACGCTCATCAGGAGCCGGGCGTCGAAGATGCTGTCGGTGTTGTTGCGGGGCTCGCCCGGGAAGTACAGCTGCGAGGTGAGGACCGGGCGTCCGGGCGCCTGCACCTTGACGTGGAGGTGCCGGGTGCGGCCCGGATAGAGGCCGGGCACGATCGTGGTCAGCCGGAAGGCGCCCTGCGCGTCGGTGAATTGGTGGCCGCGGAACCGGAAGCCGGTGTTGTCGTAGGCGCCGTTGGTGTCGGCCTGCCAGAAGTCGAGCAGGGCGCCGGCTATGGGTCGGCAGGCGAGCCCGAAGACGTAGCCGCTCACCGTCAGCCGGACGCCGACCGTGCCCGACTCCAACAGGCTGGTCCGCAAGGGCGAGTTGGGCTTGAAGTAGGGGCCCTCGGTCTGCGGCGGGGTGGGGTCGTCGCCGTCGTCGCACTCCGGGGTGAGCTGGGGCGGCGCCTCGCCCGCGGTGAGGGTACGGGCGAGCGCCGGTACGCCCATGAGGACCGTGGGCGCCGCGATGCCGGCCGCGAGCGCGGCCCGCAGCACCGCCTTACGGGTCACGTGCCCGGTGCTGGTCTCGTTGTCCATGCCTGCCTGCTCCTCGCGTGGGGGCTGAGGGGGGTCGGCAATGAACCTAGGCGGGCCGGGCGCCGCCTTCGATGGACGGATCACGGCGGTCGTGGTGTTTTCGGAAGTCCCCCGGGCTGAGTCCCGTCTCGCGCCGGAAGAAGCGGCAGAAGTAGGCGGGGTCGTCGAAGCCGACCCGGGCCGCGATCTGACGGATCGACAATCTCGTGCCGACGAGCAGGCGTTGGGCCTCACGGGACCGCGCCTCGCGGAGCAGCGCGCCGGGGGTGCGGCCGGTGGCGGTGCGGACGGCCTCGGCGAGGTAGCCCGGGGTGACGCCGATCAGCTCGGCGCACTCCCGTACGGTCCGGCCTTCCGTGCCGGTACGGGCGAGCAGGCGGGCGAACTCCTCGGCCACGGCCGCGGGTCTGCCGGGCGGGGGCGCGGGGGTGCCGGGGCCGCGCAGTCTCGCCGTACGGACCAGGAGGACGTGCAGCAGGGAGCGCAGGACGGTCGCGAAGCCGTCGGCGCCGTGCCCGTACTCCTCGATGAGTTCGGCCATCAGACGGCCGGTACGCGTGTGCGTGGGTCCGTCGAGGGTGAGCCAGGGCCGCTCGCCGAGGCGGCGCAGGAGGTCCCGGTCGCCGGGGTGGTCGAGGAGGAAGTCCTCGGTGAAGAGGACGACGCTGCCGTCCAGGCCCCGGGCGTCCTCCCAGTGGTGCAGTTGCCCGGGCAGGATGAGGCCCAGGTGGGGCGGGTGGAGCTCCCAGCGGGCGAGGTCCACGACGTGGGTGCCGGTCCCGGCGGTGACGTGGACGATCTCGAAGAAGGTGTGCCGGTGGGGGAAGTCGGCCCGGGACATGGCGCCGATCGTGTCGAAGGTTCCGGCGGCGAAGGGCACCTGGTCGGGGAGCCTGACCTCCAGGCGGTGCATGGGCGGGTCGCCGGCTCTGGGGGTGCTGCAGGGGGTCCCTGGTAAGGCGGTCGTGCCGCTCATGGCGCGGCTCCCCTCTCCTCTACTGGTACAGACCACTGGGGGCGGTTCTCACGATGGCACGGACACCTCCAATGGGTCACCCCCGCGTGCGGCACCCCCGTCGGGCGACCATGCTCCTCACGTGGGCTCAGGGGAGGAGCCGTCCGACACCGACGCCTCCGTGGGCGGGGGCGTTCCCTCTTCCGAGGAGCAGTTCATGTCCGCACGACCCCGCCGTACCTGCCGTGCCCGCCGTCTGCTGATAGCGGGTCTCGGCCTCACCGCCCTCGCCTCCACGGCGCTCGCGGCAGGACCGGCCCAGGCCGACGACGCGTCCGTCGCCCGTGACCTGGCGAAGGCGCACGCGGCGACGGCGAAGTTCGCGCACGAACCGCTGGCCGTCAAGGCCGGCTTCATGAAGACCGACATGTGCATGTCCGATCCCGTCCTGGGCGGCATGGGCTACCACTACGTCAACCCGGCCAACATCGGCTCCACCGACCCGTCCCGTCCGGCCGCCGTGCTCTACGAGGACGGCGAGGACGGCAAGCGGCACCTCGTCGCCGCCGAGTGGGTGGTCCTGGATGTGGGCCGACCCGCCCCCGTGATGTTCGACCGGAAGTTCGACGGCCCGAACGTCATCCCCGGCCTCGGCAGCACCTACGACCGGCACGTCTGGCTCTACAAGAAGACCCCGTCCGGTCTCTTCGCCCGCTACAACCCGAAGGTGAAGTGCCCGGTGGCCTCGCCCCCCGCACCCGTAGCCCCGCACCCGTAGCCACGCGCACACGCGGGTCCCCGCGTACGACGAAGGGCCCGGCTCGCCCCCGAGCCGGGCCCTTCACGCGTACGACCGGAGCTACCGGACGAACACGCTCGCCTGGTTCGCGAGATCCAGGAAGTACTGCGGTGCGAGGCCGAGCACCAGCGTGACCGCCACACCCGCCGTGATCGTGACCGTCGTCAGGGCCGAGGGCACGGCGACCGTGGGGCCGTCCGCCTTCGGCTCGCTGAAGAACATGAGCACGATGACCCGGATGTAGAAGAACGCGGCGATCGCCGAGGAGATCACACCGACCACGACGAGCGCGCCCGCGCCGCCGTCCGCCGCCGCCTTGAAGACCGCGAACTTCCCGGAGAAGCCGGAGGTCAGCGGGATACCGGCGAAGGCGAGCAGGAAGACCGCGAAGACCGCCGCGACGAGCGGCGAACGGCGCCCGAGACCGGCCCACTTGGAGAGGTGCGTCGCCTCGCCGCCCGCGTCCCTGACCAGCGTGACGACGGCGAACGCGCCGATGGTCACGAAGGAGTAGGCGCCCAGGTAGAAGAGGACGGACGAGATTCCGCTCGGGGTGGCCGCGATGACACCGGCGAGCAGGAAGCCCGCGTGCGCGATCGACGAGTACGCGAGGAGCCGCTTGATGTCGGTCTGGGTGATGGCGACGATCGCGCCGCCCAGCATGGTGACGATGGCGACGCCCCACATGACCGGCCGCCAGTCCCAGGTGAGGCCCGGCAGCACCACGTACAGCAGGCGGAGCAGCGCGCCGAACGCGGCGACCTTGGTCGCGGCGGCCATGAAGCCGGTGACCGGGGTCGGGGCGCCCTGGTAGACGTCCGGGGTCCACATGTGGAACGGCACGGCGCCGACCTTGAAGAGGAGCCCGGTGAGCACCATGGCGAAGCCGATGAGCAGCAGCGCGTCGTTGCCCATGGTGCCGGCGAGCGCCGGGTTCACGGTGGCGATGGAGCCGTCGACGACCTGGGCGATGGTGGCGTACGAGACGGAGCCCGCGTAGCCGTAGAGGAGGGCGATCCCGAAGAGCAGGAAGGCCGAGGAGAAGGCGCCCAGCAGGAAGTACTTGACGGCTGCCTCCTGTGACATCAGCCGCTTACGGCGGGCCACGGCGCAGAGCAGGTACAGCGGGAGGGAGAAGACCTCCAGGGCGATGAAGAGCGTCAGGAGGTCGTTGGCCGCCGGGAAGACGAGCATGCCGGCGACGGCGAAGAGGGCGAGCGGGAACACCTCGGTGGTGGTGAACCCGGCCTTGACGGCGGCCTTCTCGTGGTCGCTGCCGGGGACGGCGGCGGCCTCGGCGGCGAAGGAGTCGACCTTGTGGCCGTGGTCGGCCGGGTCGAGCCTGCGCTCGGCGAAGGTGAAGATCGCGACGACGGAGGCGAGGAGAATGGTGCCCTGGAGGAAGAGGGCGGGTCCGTCGACGGCGATGGCGCCCATGGCCGCGATGTGGGCCTTGGTGGAACCGTAACCGCCCGCCGCCAGGCCGACGATGGCGGCGAAGGCGGCGACGAGTGCGAGGACGCTGAGGAAGAGCTGGCTGTGGTAGCGGGCCTTGCGGGGCACGAAGGCCTCGACGAGGACGCCGACGATCGCCGCGCCGACCACGATGAGGACGGGCGAGAGCTGGACGTACTCGATGTGGGGCGCCGGGATCTTGTCCTGCGGTTCGGCAGCGGTCGTCCACAGGCTGTGGACAGAGGATGCGACGGCGGATGTGCTCACTTGGCCGCCTCCACTTCGGGGGTGGGGTCCTTCTGCTGGACGTCGGACATGGTGTGCTGCACGGCCGGGTTGACGACGTCCGTCAGCGGCTTCGGGAAGACCCCGAGGAAGATCAGGAGCGCGATCAGCGGGACGACCACCGCGAGTTCACGCACCCGCAGGTCGGGCATCGTCCGTACCTCCTCCTTCACCGGCCCGGTCATCGTCCGCTGGTACAGGACGAGGGTGTAGAGCGCGGCGAGGACGATGCCGGTGGTGGCGATGACGCCGGCCACCGGGTAGCGGGCGTACGTGCCGACCAGGACGAGGAACTCGCTGACGAACGGCGCGAGTCCGGGCAGCGACAGGGTCGCCAGACCGCCGATGAGGAAGGTGCCGGCGAGCACCGGGGCGACCTTCTGCACACCGCCGTAGTCGGCGATGAGCCGGGAGCCGCGCCGGGAGATCAGGAAGCCGGCGACGAGCATCAGGGCGGCCGTCGAGATGCCGTGGTTGACCATGTAGAGCGTGGCACCGGACTGGCCCTGGGTGGTCATCGCGAAGATGCCCAGGATGATGAAGCCGAAGTGCGAGATCGACGCGTAGGCGACCAGGCGCTTGATGTCCCGCTGGCCGACGGCGAGCAGAGCGCCGTAGACGATGCTGATCAGCGCCAGGACGACGATCGCCGGGGTGGCCCACTTGCTCGCCTCGGGGAAGAGCCCCAGGCAGAAGCGGAGCATCGCGAAGGTGCCGACCTTGTCGACGACGGCGGTGATGAGGACGGCGACCGGGGCGGTCGCCTCCCCCATCGCGTTCGGCAGCCAGGTGTGCAGCGGCCAGAGCGGGGCCTTCACCGCGAAGGCGAAGAAGAAGCCGAGGAACAGCCAGCGCTCCGTGCTGGTCGCCATCTCCAGCGAGCCGTTGGCGCGGGCCTCGGCGATCTCGGTGAGCGAGAAGTTCCCCGCGACCACGTAGAGCCCGATGACGGCGGCCAGCATGATGAGGCCGCCGACGAGGTTGTAGAGGAGGAACTTGACGGCCGCGTACGAGCGCTGGGCCGCCGCGTTCTCGTCGGTGCCCGCGTGGGCGCGGTCGCCGAAGCCGCCGATGAGGAAGTACATCGGGATGAGCATGGCTTCGAACAGGATGTAGAAGAGGAAGACGTCGGTGGCCTCGAAGGAGAGGATCACCATCGCCTCGACCATGAGGATCAGCGCGAAGAAGCCCTGGGTGGGCCGCCACCGCTTCGAGCTGGTCTCCAGGGGGTCGGCGTCGTGCCAGCCCGCAAGGATCACGAAGGGGATGAGCAGCGCGGTGAGCGCGATGAGCGCCACCCCGATGCCGTCGACCCCGAGCTCGTAGCGGACGCCGAAGTCCTTGATCCAGGCGTGCGATTCGGTCAGCTGGTACCGCTCGCCGCCGGGCTCGAACCGTACGAAGACGACGGCGGCGAGCACGAGCGTGGCGAGCGAGACCAGCAGCGCCAGCCACTTGGCGGCGGTGCGGCGGGCGGCGGGGACGGCGGCGGTGAGGATCGCACCGACCGCCGGAACCGCTGCCGTCAGCGTAAGGAGCGGGAAGGACATGAGAGTTACACCGCCCTCATCAGCAGGGTCGCGGCGATCAGCACCGCCGTACCTCCGAACATGGAGACCGCGTACGAGCGGGCGTAGCCGTTCTGGAGCTTGCGCAACCGGCCGGAGAGTCCGCCGACGGAGGCCGCGGTGCCGTTGACCACGCCGTCGACCAGGGTGTGGTCGACGTAGACGAGCGAGCGGGTCAGGTGGGTGCCGCCGCGGACGAAGACGGCGTGGTTGAGGTCGTCCTGGAGGAGGTCGCGGCGGGCGGCCCGGGTGAGGAGCGAGCCGCGCGGGGCGACGACCGGGACGGGCTTGCGCCCGTACTGGAGGTACGCGAGGCCGACACCGATCACCATGACGGCGACGGTGGCGGTGGTGACGGCGGCGGCGCTGATCGGCGGGTGGCCGTGGGCGTAGCCGGTGACCGGCTCCAGCCATTCGACGAAGCCGGCGAACTCGAAGAACGCGCCTGCGGCGACGGAGCCGACGGCGAGCAGGACCATGGGGATGACCATGGACTTGGGCGACTCGTGCGGGTGCGGCGGGTTGCCGTTCTCGTCGTTCTGCCAGCGCTTCTCGCCGAAGAAGGTCATCAGCATCACGCGGGTCATGTAGTACGCGGTGATGGCCGCGCCGAGCAGGGTGACCGCGCCGAGGATCCAGCCCTCGGTGCCGCCCTTGGCGAAGGCCGCCTCGATGATCTTGTCCTTGGAGAAGAAGCCGGACAGGCCGGGGAAGCCGATGATCGCGAGGTAGCCGAGGCCGAAGGTGACGAAGGTGACCGGCATGTACTTCCGCAGGCCGCCGTACTTCCGCATGTCGACCTCGTCGTTCATGCCGTGCATGACCGAACCGGCGCCGAGGAACAGCCCGGCCTTGAAGAAGCCGTGGGTCACCAGGTGCATGATCGCGAAGACGTAGCCGATGGGGCCGAGGCCGGCGGCCAGGATCATGTAGCCGATCTGCGACATCGTCGAGCCGGCGAGCGCCTTCTTGATGTCGTCCTTCGCGCAACCGACGATCGCACCGAAGAGGAGCGTGACGGCGCCGACCACGGTGACGACGAGCTGCGCGTCGGGCGCGGCGTTGAAGATGTTCGCGGAGCGGACGATCAGATAGACACCGGCGGTCACCATGGTGGCCGCGTGGATGAGGGCCGAGACCGGGGTCGGGCCCTCCATCGCGTCCCCGAGCCAGGACTGCAGCGGCACCTGGGCCGACTTGCCGCAGGCGGCGAGGAGCAGCATCAGACCGATCGCGGTCAGCGTGCCCTCCGAGGTCTCCCCCGTCGACGCCAGGACCGGCCCGAAGGCGAAGGTCCCGAAGGTGGTGAACATGATCATGATGGCGATCGACAGGCCCATGTCGCCGACCCGGTTGACCAGGAAGGCCTTCTTCGCGGCGGTGGCCGCGGTGGGCTTGTGCTGCCAGAAACCGATCAGGAGGTACGAGGCGAGGCCGACGCCCTCCCAGCCGAAGTACAGGAGCAGGTAGTTGTCGGCGAGGACGAGCAGCAGCATCGCCGCGACGAACAGGTTGAGGTAGCCGAAGAAGCGGCGGCGGCGCTCGTCGTGCTCCATGTACCCGATGGAGTACACGTGGATGAGGGTGCCGACGCCGCTGATCAGCAGGACGAAGGTCATCGACAGCTGGTCGAGCTGGAAGGCGATGTCCGCCTGGAAGCCCTCGACGGGGATCCAGGAGAAGAGCCGCTGGTGCAGGGCCCGGTCGTCGGCGCTCTTGCCGAGCATGTCGGCGAAGAGCGCCAGGCCGATGACGAAGGAGACGGCCGCGAGGAGCGTGCCGATCCAGTGCCCGACCTTGTCGAGCCGCCGCCCGCCGCAGAGCAGGACGACCGCTCCCAGCAGAGGCGCCGCGATGAGCAGCGCAATCAGATTGTCCACAGTTCCGGCCCCTTACAGCTTCATCAGGCTGGCGTCGTCGACCGAGGCCGAGTGGCGGGCACGGAAGACGGACACGATGATCGCGAGCCCGACGACGACTTCCGCGGCGGCGACGACCATCGTGAAGAAGGCGATGATCTGGCCGTCGAGGTTTCCGTGCATGCGGGAGAAGGTGACGAACGCGAGGTTGCAGGCGTTGAGCATGAGCTCGACGCACATGAAGACCACGATCGCGTTGCGCCGGATCAGGACCCCGGCCGCACCGATGGTGAACAGCAGAGCGGAGAGGTACAGGTAGTTGACGGGATTCACCGGGTGGCCTCCTCTTCGTCCCGGTCCCGGCCGAGCCGCTCCTCGGAGCGCTGCTCCAGCGCCTTGAGGTCGGCGAGGGCCTCGGTGGACACGTCCCGGATCTGGCCCCGCTTGCGCAGGGTCTGCATGACGGTGAGCTCCGCGGGGGTGCCGTCGGGCAGCAGACCGGCGATGTCCACGGCGTTGTGCCGGGCGTAGACGCCGGGCGCGGGCAGCGGCGGCACGTGCGTGCCCTCGCGTACGCGCTGCTCGGAGAGTTCGCGCTGGGTGGCGGCCCGCTCGGTGCGCTCGCGGTGGGTGAGCACCATCGCGCCGACGGCGGCGGTGATGAGCAGCGCGCCGGTGATCTCGAAGGCGAAGACGTACTTGGTGAAGATGAGGGCGGCGAGGCCCTCGACGTTTCCGCCGTGGGCGCTGTTGGCGGCGCCGAGTCCGGCGAACTCCTTCAGCGAGGCGTTGCCGATGCCGGCGGCGAGCAGGATGCCGAAGCCGAGGCCGCAGGCGACGGCCCACCAGCGCTGGCCCTTGATGGTCTCCTTCAGCGAGTCCGCGGCCGTGACACCGACCAGCATGACGACGAAGAGGAAGAGCATCATGATCGCGCCGGTGTAGACGACGATCTGGACGATGCCGAGGAAGTACGCCCCGTTGGCCAGGTAGAAGACCGCCAGGATGATCATGGTTCCGGCGAGGGAGAGCGCCGAGTGCACGGCCCTCTTCATCAGGATCGTGGCGAGGGCGCCGACGACGGCGACGGTGCCGAGGACCCAGAACTGGAAGGCCTCGCCCGAGGACGTCGCGTAGGCCGCGAGGTTCGCGCTCATGCGTCCGCCCCCTCCGGCTCGTCCTTCTCCCCCTTGGACACGGCGACCTGGCGGACGGTCCCCGGTGCGGCCCCTTCGACGAGGCCCAGGTAGTAGTCCTGCTCGGTCATGCCCGGGAAGATCGCGTGCGGGCTGTCGACCATGGTCTCCTCGAGACCCGCGAGGAGCTGCTCCTTGGTGTAGATCAGGTTCTCGCGGGAGGAGTCGGCCAGTTCGAACTCGTTGGTCATCGTCAGCGCCCGGGTGGGGCAGGCCTCGATGCAGAGTCCGCAGAGGATGCAGCGGGCGTAGTTGATCTGGTAGACGCGGCCGTACCGCTCGCCCGGGGAGTAGCGCTCCTCGTCCGTGTTGTCCGCGCCCTCGACGTAGATGGCGTCGGCGGGACAGGCCCAGGCGCACAACTCGCAGCCGATGCACTTCTCCAGACCGTCGGGGTGACGGTTGAGCTGGTGCCGGCCGTGGAAGCGGGGCGCCGTCGTCTTCTGCTGCTCCGGGTACTGCTCGGTCAGCCGCTTCTTGAACATGGCCTTGAAGGTCACGCCGAAACCGGCCACCGGATTCTGGAAATCAGACACCGTCCGTCTCCTTTCCATCACTCGCAGTAGCAGTATCGGAGGCGCCACTGACAACGAGGTCCCGGTCGTGCCGCGGCCTGCGCCGGGGCACGGGTGGCAGGGACTGTCCGGGCTTGGGCGGTACGGGGAACCCTCCGGCCATCGGGTCGAAGGAGCGGGTGTCCTCGGGCGCGGGCGCCGCGGCCTTCGCCTTGCGGTCGCGGAACACGTCGACCACGAAGGAGAGCAACAGCAGTCCGAGGACGGCTCCGGCGACGTACAGGACGATGTTGCCGAAGGCGATGTTCTCGTTCCGCAGCGCCCGGACGGTGGCGACCAGCATCAGCCAGACCACGGAGACCGGGATGAGGACCTTCCAGCCGAGCTTCATCAGCTGGTCGTAGCGGACGCGGGGCAGGGTGCCGCGGAGCCAGATGAAGAAGAACAGCAGCAGCTGCACCTTGAGGACGAACCAGAGCATCGGCCACCAGCCGTGGTTCGCGCCCTCCCAGAAGGTGGAGACCGGGTACGGGGCCCGCCAGCCGCCCAGGAAGAGCGTCACCGACACGGCCGAGACCGTCACCATGTTCACGTACTCGGCGAGCATGAACAGCGCGAACTTGATGGACGAGTACTCGGTGTTGAAGCCGCCGACGAGGTCGCCCTCGGACTCCGGCATGTCGAAGGGGGCGCGGTTCGTCTCGCCGACCATCGTGACGATGTAGATGATGAACGAGACCGGCAGCAGGATCACGAACCAGCGGTCCGCCTGCGCCTCGACGATCGCCGAGGTCGACATCGACCCGGAGTAGAGGAAGACGGAGGCGAAGGCCGCGCCCATGGCGATCTCGTACGAGATCATCTGCGCGCAGGACCGCAGACCGCCGAGGAGCGGGTACGTGGACCCGGAGGACCAGCCGGCGAGGACGATGCCGTAGATGCCGACGGAGGCGACCGCGAGGACGTACAGCATCGCGATCGGCAGGTCGGTGAGCTGCATCGAGGTGCGGTGGCCGAAGATCGAGACCTCGTTGCCGGCCGGGCCGAAGGGGATCACGGCGATCGCCATGAACGCCGGGATGGCGGCGATGATCGGGGCGAGGACGTAGACGACCTTGTCGGCCTTCTTGACGATCACGTCCTCCTTGAGCATCAGCTTGACGCCGTCCGCGAGGGACTGGAGGAGGCCCCAGGGGCCGTGCCGGTTGGGGCCGATGCGCAGTTGCATCCAGGCGACGACCTTGCGCTCCCACACGATGGAGAAGAGCACGGTGATCATCAGGAAGGCGAAGCAGAAGACGGCCTTGATCAGGACGAGCCACCAGGGGTCCGTACCGAACATGGACAGGTCTTCGGCGGCCAGGACGTTCGGGTTCATGCCTCCACCTCCCGCGGGGTCGCCGGGCCGATGCGGACCAGGTCGCCGGGGTGCGCGCCGGTGTCGGAGAGGACGCCGCGGCCGGCCGAGTTCAGCGGGAGCCAGACGACGCGGTCGGGCATCTCGGTGACCTGGAGCGGGAAGGCGACGGAGCCCGCGGGGCCGGTGACTTCGAGGGTGTCGCCGTCCTTGACGCCGGTGTCGGCGGCGGTGGTGGCGGAGAGCCTGGCGACGGCCGCGTGCCGGGTGCCCGCGAGGGCGGTGTCGCCCTCCTGGAGCCGGCCGAGGTCGAGCAGCATCCGGTGTCCGGCGAGGACGGCTTCGCCGTCGCCCGGCCGGGGTGCGGCCTGGCCGGGTTCGACGGGCTCGGAGGCCCGCTCCTCCGTCCAGCCGCCGAGCCGGTCGAGTTCCCGGCGTACGGCCCTGAGGTCGGGCAGCGCCAGGTGGGCGTCGAGGGCGTCGGCGAGCATGTGGAGCACGCGCGCGTCCGCCGGGGCCAGCGGCCGGGTCATCTGCTCGGGCTTGAGCGCGGCCTCGAACATCCGGGCCCTGCCCTCCCAGTTGAGGAAGGTGCCGGGCTTCTCGGCGACGGCGGCGACCGGGAGGACGACGTCGGCCCGTGCGGTGACCTCGCTGGGCCGCAGCTCCAGGGAGACGACGAAGGCCGCGTCGAGGGCTTCCCGCGCGCGTGCCGGGTCCGGGAGGTCGGAGACCTCGACGGCGCCGACGAGCAGGGCGGCGAGTTCGCCGGTGGCGGCGGCCTCCACGATCTGGCCGGTGTCGCGGCCGTAGCCGTGTGGGAGTTCGCGGACGCCCCAGGCGGCGGCGACCTCCTCACGCGCGCGCGGGTTCGTGGCGGGCCGGCCGCCGGGCAGCAGCGCGGGGAGCGCTCCGGCCTCGACGGCTCCGCGTTCGCCGGAGCGGCGCGGGATCCACACGAGCCGGGCGCCGGTGGCGGCGGCTGCGCGGAGGGCGGCGGTCAGGGCGCCGGGGACGCCGGCGAGGCGCTCGCCGACGGCCAGGACCGCGCCGTCCTGGCGGAGGGCCTCGGCGGCGGCGAGTCCGTCGCCTTCGAGGCCGACCCGGGAGGTGAGCGCGTCGAGCCACTCGGTCTCGGTGCCGGGGGCGGCGGGCAGCAGGGTGCCGCCCGCCTTCTCCAGGCCGCGGGTGGCGAACGAGGCGACCGCGAAGGTCTTCTGGCCGTGCTTGCGCCAGGCCTTGCGGAGCCGCAGGAAGACGCCGGGGGCCTCCTCCTCGGACTCCAGACCGACGAGGAGGACGGCCGGGGCGGCTTCGAGCGAGGTGTACGTGACACCGGTGCCGTCCAGGTCGCGGCCGCGGCCGGCGACGGCGGAGGCCAGGAAGTCGGCCTCCTCGCCGGAGTGGATCCGGGCCCGGAAGTCGATGTCGTTGGTGTAGAGGGCGACCCGGGCGAACTTGGCGTACGCGTAGGAGTCCTCGACGGTCAGCCTTCCGCCGGTGAGGACGCCGGTCCGGCCGCGGACGAGACCGCGGGCGGCCGCCTCCAGGGCCTCCGGCCAGGACGCGGGCTCCAGTTCACCGTTCTCGGGGTTCCGGACGAGCGGTGTGGTGAGCCGGTCGCGCTGCTGGGCGTACCGGAAGCCGAAGCGGCCCTTGTCGCAGATCCACTCCTCGTTGACCTCCGGGTCCTCGGCGGCGAGCCGCCGCATGACCTTGCCGCGCCGGTGGTCGGTGCGGGTGGCGCAGCCGCCGGCGCACTGCTCGCACACGGACGGCGAGGAGACGAGGTCGAAGGGGCGGGAGCGGAAGCGGTAGGCGGCCGAGGTGAGGGCGCCGACCGGGCAGATCTGGATGGTGTTGCCGGAGAAGTACGACTCGAAGGGGTCGCCCTCGCCGGTGCCGACCTGCTGGAGGGCGCCGCGCTCGATGAGTTCGATCATCGGGTCGCCGGCGACCTGGTTGGAGAAGCGGGTGCAGCGGGCGCACAGGACGCAGCGCTCGCGGTCGAGCAGCACCTGGGTGGAGATCGGGATCGGCTTCGCGTAGGTGCGCTTGACGCCCTCGAAGCGGGACTCGGACTGCCCGTGGGACATGGCCTGGTTCTGCAGGGGGCACTCGCCGCCCTTGTCGCAGACGGGGCAGTCCAGCGGGTGGTTGACGAGCAGCAGCTCCATCACCCCGTGCTGGGCCTTCTCGGCGACGGGGCTGGTCAGCTGGGACTTCACCACCATGCCGTCGGTGCAGGTGATGGTGCAGGAGGCCATCGGCTTGCGCTGGCCCTCGACCTCGACGATGCACTGGCGGCAGGCGCCGGCGGGGTCGAGGAGCGGGTGGTCGCAGAAGCGCGGGATCTCGATGCCGAGCTGTTCGGCGGCGCGGATGACCAGGGTCCCCTTGGGGACGGAGATCTCGATGCCGTCGATCGTCAGCGAGACGAGGTCTTCCCGTGGTGCGGCCGGGCTGCCGCCGCCGGCGGGCTGGGGCGTGGTGACGGTCATGCGGTCACCTCCTTGTGGTTGTCCGCCCAGGCGGTCGACTTGGCCGGGTCGAAGGGGCAGCCGCGGCCGGTGATGTGCTGCTCGTACTCCTCGCGGAAGTACTTGAGCGAGGAGAAGATCGGCGAGGCGGCGCCGTCGCCGAGGGCGCAGAACGACTTGCCGTTGATGTTGTCGGCGATGTCGTTGAGCTTGTCGAGGTCGGACAGCTTGCCCCTGCCTGCCTCGATGTCGCGGAGCAACTGGACGAGCCAGTAGGTGCCTTCGCGGCAGGGCGTGCACTTGCCGCAGGACTCGTGGGCGTAGAACTCGGTCCAGCGGGTGACGGCCCGGACGACGCAGGTGGTCTCGTCGAAGCACTGGAGCGCCTTGGTGCCGAGCATCGATCCGGCGGCGCCGACGCCCTCGTAGTCGAGGGGCACGTCGAGGTGCTCGTCGGTGAACATCGGCGTGGAGGAGCCGCCGGGTGTCCAGAACTTGAGGCGGTGGCCGGGGCGCATGCCGCCGCTCATGTCGAGGAGCTGGCGCAGGGTGATGCCGAGGGGGGCCTCGTACTGGCCGGGCGAGGTGACGTGCCCGGAGAGCGAGTACAGCGTGAAGCCCGGGGACTTCTCGCTGCCCATCGAGGTGAACCATTCCTTGCCCCGGTTGAGGATCGCGGGAACGGACGCGATGGACTCGACGTTGTTCACCACAGTGGGGCAGGCGTACAGACCGGCGACCGCGGGGAAGGGCGGGCGAAGCCGGGGCTGGCCGCGGCGCCCTTCGAGCGAGTCGAGCAGCGCGGTCTCCTCACCGCAGATGTACGCGCCGGCGCCGGCGTGCACGGTGATGTCCAGGTTCAGTCCGCTGCCGAGGATGTCCCGGCCGAGGTAGCCGGCGGCGTACGCCTCGCGCACCGCCTCGTGGAGGCGGCGCAGGACGGGGACGACCTCGCCGCGCAGGTAGATGAACGCGTGCTCGGAGCGGATCGCGTAGCAGGCGATGATCATTCCCTCGATGAGGGAGTGCGGGTTGGCGAAGAGGAGGGGGATGTCCTTGCAGGTGCCGGGCTCGGACTCGTCGGCGTTGACGACGAGGTAGTGCGGCTTGCCGTCGCCCTGCGGGATGAACTGCCACTTCATGCCGGTGGGGAAGCCGGCGCCGCCGCGTCCGCGGAGGCCGGATTCCTTGACGTACGCGATGAGGGCGTCGGGGCTCATCGCGAGGGCCCGCCTGAGCCCCTGGTATCCCTCGTGCCGCTCGTAGGTCTCCAGGGTCCAGGAGTCGGGCTGGTCCCAGAAGGCGGAGAGGACGGGCGACAGGAGCTTCTCGGGGCTGCTGTTGTTGATCTCGGCGGCCAAGGTCATCACTCCCCCTCCTGACCGGAGGTCTCACCGCGCGGGTGGACGATTCGGTGGTGCGGCTGCTCGCCCTTGGCGAGGCGGAGTCCCACGAGCGAGGCGGGGCCCGCGCCGCCGGTGGCCTCGACGGCGCCGGGGCGCTCGTCGGGGAAGCCGGCGAGGATGCGGGCGGTCTCCTTGAAGGTGCAGATCGGGGCGCCGCGGGTGGGTTCGACGGTCCGGCCGGCCCGCAGGTCGTCGACCATGCGCTTGGCGGACTCGGGGGTCTGGTTGTCGAAGAACTCCCAGTTGACCATCACCACGGGGGCGAAGTCGCAGGCCGCGTTGCACTCGATGTGCTCGAGCGTGATCTTGCCGTCTTCGGTCGTCTCGTTGTTGCCGACGGCGAGGTGCTGCTTGAGCTCCTCGAAGATGGCGTCGCCGCCCATGACCGCGCAGAGCGTGTTCGTGCAGACGCCGACCTGGTAGTCACCGGAGGGCTTGCGCCGGTACATCGTGTAGAAGGTGGCGACGGCGGTGACCTCGGCGGTGGTCAGGCCGAGGGTCTCGGCACAGAACGCCATGCCGGTACGGGTGACATGGCCCTCCTCCGACTGCACGAGGTGCAGCATCGGCAGGAGCGCCGAGCGGGAGTCCGGGTAGCGGTCGATGATCGTCCGCGCGTCCTCCGTCAGGCGGGCGTGGACCTCGGCCGGGTACGCGGGGGCGGGGAGCTGGGGCATGCCCAGACTGATCTGGTCGGTCATCGGTCGACGCCTCCCATCACGGGGTCGATGGAGGCGACGGCGACGATGACGTCGGCGACCTGGCCGCCCTCGCACATCGCGGCCATGGCCTGGAGGTTGGTGAAGGACGGGTCGCGGAAGTGGACCCGGAAGGGGCGGGTGCCGCCGTCGGAGACGACGTGCACGCCGAGCTCGCCCTTGGGCGACTCGACGGCCGCGTAGGCCTGCCCGGCCGGGACCCGGAAGCCCTCGGTGACCAGCTTGAAGTGGTGGATCAGGGCCTCCATGGAGGTGCCCATGATCTTCTTGATGTGGTCCATCGAGTTGCCGAGGCCGTCGACGCCGAGCGCGAGCTGCGCGGGCCAGGCGATCTTCTTGTCGCCGACCATGACGTCGCCCGGCTCCAGCCGGTCGAGGCACTGCTCGACGATCCGGAGGGACTGCCGCATCTCCTCCAGGCGGACGAGGAAGCGCCCGTAGGAGTCGCAGGTGTCGGCGGTCGGCACCTCGAAGTCGTAGTTTTCGTAGCCGCAGTACGGGTCGGTCTTGCGCAGGTCGTGCGGGAGGCCCGCCGAGCGCAGGATCGGTCCGGTGGCGCCGAGCGCCATGCAGCCGGTGAGGTCGAGGTAGCCGACGTCCTGCATGCGTGCCTTGAAGATGGGGTTGCCGGTGGCGAGCTTGTCGTACTCCGGCAGGTTCTTCTTCATGGTCTTCACGAACTCGCGTACGGCGTCGACGGCGCCGGGCGGCAGGTCCTGGGCGAGGCCGCCGGGGCGGATGAACGCGTGGTTCATGCGCAGGCCGGTGATCAGCTCGTACAGGTCCAGGATCATCTCGCGGTCCCGGAAGCCGTAGATCATGATCGTGGTGGCGCCGAGCTCCATGCCGCCGGTGGCGATGCACACCAGGTGGGAGGAGAGCCGGTTGAGCTCCATCAGCAGGACGCGGATGATGCTGGCCCGGTCCGGGATCTGGTCGGTGATGCCGAGCAGCTTCTCCACGCCGAGGCAGTACGCCGTCTCGTTGTAGAACGAGGTGAGGTAGTCCATGCGCGTGACGAAGGTGGTGCCCTGCGTCCAGGTCCGGTATTCGAGGTTCTTCTCGATGCCGGTGTGGAGGTAGCCGATGCCGCAGCGGGCCTCGGTGACGGTCTCGCCGTCGATCTCCAGGATGAGCCGGAGCACGCCGTGGGTGGAGGGGTGCTGGGGGCCCATGTTGACGATGATGCGCTCGTCGTCGGCCTTCGCGGCGGACTGGACGACCTCTTCCCAGTCGCCGCCGGTCACCGTGTAGACGGCGCCTTCTGTCGTCTCGCGGGGAGACGCGTGGGGAGTGGTCACGAGTACGACCTCCGCTGGTCCGGAGCCGGGATCTGGGCGCCCTTGTACTCGATGGCGATGCCACCGAGGGGGTAGTCCTTGCGCTGCGGGTGGCCCTGCCAGTCGTCCGGCATCATGATCCGGGTGAGGGCGGGGTGGCCGTCGAAGACGATGCCGAAGAAGTCGTACGTCTCGCGCTCGTGCCAGTCGTTCGTCGGGTAGACCGCGACGAGCGACGGGATGTGCGGGTCGGCGTCCGGGGCGGACGTCTCCAGGCGGATCAGCCGGCCGTGGGTGAGCGAGCGCAGGTGGTAGACGGCGTGCAGCTCGCGGCCCTTGTCCCCCAGGTAGTGGACGCCGGAGACGCCGGTGCAGAGCTCGAAGCGGAGCGCCGGGTCGTCGCGGAGGGTCCGGGCGACGCGGACGAGGTGCTCACGCTCGACGTGGAAGGTGAGCTCGTCGCGGTCGACGACCGTCCTCTCGATGGCGTTCTCGGGGAGCAGGCCCTGCTCCTCAAGGGCGCCTTCGAGTTCGTCGGCGACCTCGTCGAACCAGCCGCCGTAGGGGCGGGTGGCCGGTCCGGGGAGCCGGATCGAGCGGACGAGTCCGCCGTAGCCGGAGGTGTCGCCGCCGTTGTTGGCGCCGAACATGCCGCGCTGGACGCGGACCTCCTCGCCGTGCTCCCCGCGCTGCCCCGGCAGGTTCTGCGCGCTGAGGTCCTTCTCGGGGTTCGGGGTTTCGTCGCTCACCGGAGCAGACCCTTCAGTTCGATCGTCGGCAGCGCCTTGAGCGCCGCTTCCTCCGCCTCCCGGGCCGCCTCCTCGGCGTTCACGCCGAGCTTGGAGGTCTGGATCTTCTGGTGGAGCTTGAGGATCGCGTCGAGCAGCATCTCCGGGCGCGGCGGGCAGCCGGGCAGGTAGATGTCGACCGGCACGATGTGGTCGACGCCCTGGACGATCGCGTAGTTGTTGAACATGCCGCCCGAGGAGGCGCAGACGCCCATGGAGATGACCCACTTGGGGTTGGGCATCTGGTCGTAGACCTGCCTCAGGACCGGCGCCATCTTCTGGCTGACCCGGCCGGCCACGATCATCAGGTCGGCCTGGCGCGGTGAGCCGCGGAAGACCTCCATGCCGAAGCGGGCCAGGTCGTACCGGCCGGCTCCGGTGGTCATCATCTCGATGGCGCAGCAGGCGAGGCCGAAGGTCGCGGGGAACACGGACGCCTTGCGCACCCAGCCCGCGGCCTGTTCGACCGTCGTCAGCAGAAAGCCGCTCGGGAGTTTCTCTTCGAGTCCCATAGGTGCCCCTCAGCCCCTCAGTCCCATTCCAGGCCGCCGCGACGCCACACATACGCGTAGGCGACGAAGACGGTGAGCACGAAGAGCAGCATCTCCACGAGCCCGAAAAGCCCCAGGGCGTCGAAGGTGACCGCCCAGGGGTAGAGGAAGACGATCTCGATGTCGAAGACGATGAAGAGCATCGCCGTCAGGTAGTACTTGATCGGGAAGCGGCCGCCTCCGGCGGGAGTGGGTGTCGGCTCGATGCCGCACTCGTACGCCTCAAGCTTTGCCCTGTTGTACCGCTTTGGCCCGATAAGCGTGGCCATGACCACGGAGAAGATCGCAAACCCCGCACCCAGGGCACCGAGCACGAGGACGGGCGCGTACGCATTCACGCTCCTCGCTCCTTCCAGTCGTCCTTGACCGTTGGATCGCACGGCCGGACCGTGAAAGATCGCCCCCATGTGAGGCAGTTCACAAGCCCGGCTGCCCCGCATCCTATGCCCGCCCCTCTGTGATCTGCGACACGGGGTACGGCAACGACTTTGTGATCTCCACCACCTGACGAAGGATCATGAAGTCGGATGAGCGGTGATCTTGTTGCGCGAAGCGCCCAGGTGATCACCAGATGTGACATCCGGACCGGAAATCGCTGATCGGAGGGGGTGTCGCACTATCAAGTGATGGTCACTACAGGCAAATTGGCGATGGACGCATCCGGGTGATAAAGGAAGCGTCCGTCGCCCGGTCGGGGGGTCCGGCGTACGGCGGTGGACGTGTGCGCCCGTTCACGAGCATTCGTGAGACGGAAGTGTGACCTGCGTCACGCCACGAGGGCTCCAAAAACATGGGGCTTGGCCATGCGCGTCAAGAGGTGGTAAGCGTCGGGCAATTCGGGCGTTTCATTGAAAACCCATGATCAAGGGCCAGATGGGCCGTGCCCGATTTGCCCGTTACGGCGTCAATAAGGGCGCCACAGAAGCGGATTAGGAGATTCCGAACGTAACTGTGGCGCAACCCACGTTTCTTGAAGGGAACCGTGAAGCCCTGATAGCGGTTGTCCTCATGTCCCACACCGCTCACATACCCAGCCACCGGAAGCCGCGCCGCAGCGCCTCGAAGCTCGCGCTGCGAGCCGGAGTTGCCGGTGGCGTCCTCGGCACCATCGCGGTGGCCGGTGCTGCCGGGCCGGCGAATGCCGAGCCGGTGACCGAGACCATCGAAATGCCCACCCTGGGCTCGCTCGAGGCCGGCACCGGTCTCGCCTCCGCCGTCGCCGCCTCCGCCGAGGCCTCCCAGCAGGAGGCACTCGACCAGAGCCTCCAGACGCAGGAGAACCTGGCGCTGCAGAAGGCCGCCAAGGAGGCCAAGAAGGCCAAGGCCGAGGCCGACCGCAAGGCCGCCGCCGAGAAGGCCGAGAAGGCCCGCCTCAAGGCCGAGGCCGAGGCCAAGGCCGAGCAGGAGCGCAAGGAGGCCCAGGAGCGCGCCTCCCGCGCCAGTGAGCGCACCCAGCTGGCCGCCACGTCCGCGAGCGACAGCGGCTCCTCGGACTCCGGCTCCTCGGCCGGTTCCGACGAGAGCCAGACGCAGGCCCCCTCCGGCTCCGCCGCCGCGATCGTGGCCTTCGCCCGCGCCCAGGTCGGCGACTCGTACGTCACCGGCGGCACCGGCCCCAACTCCTGGGACTGCTCCGGCCTCGTCCAGGCCGCCTACCGCCAGGCCGGCATCGACCTGCCCCGCATCTCGTACGACCAGTCGAGCATGGGCACCTCCGTCTCGCTGAGCAACCTCCAGCCGGGCGACATCCTGTACTGGGGCAGCCGCAGCGGCTCGTACCACGTCGCGATCTACGTGGGCGGCGGCAACTACGTCGGCGCGCAGAACTCGTCGACCGGTGTCGTCGAGCGCTCGCTGGACTGGGACATGCCCTCCGGCGCGGTCCGTCTCCTCTGACCGACCCGCGCCTCGCGGCACACGAGAAGCGCACACGTAAAACGCACACGTGAAGCGCACACGGAAAGCCGTCACTCCTCGGGGGAGTGACGGCTTTTCCCGTTTCAGTACTGATCTGCCCCGGACGTCCTACTTGCGGAAGTTTTCGATGATCCGGGCGTAACTGTCCCCTCCGTGACCCGCCGCGACTGCCGCGCGCATCAGGTCCAGGTGCAGCTCCGGCAGCCGGTTGTCGATGCCGCGCGCCTCCCCCGCGTGCAGCAGATGCCCGATCGTCGTCACCTGGACGTCGATCGTGGCGTCGTCGCCCGGGTACGTCCCCTCGTCGATCTGCTCGGCGTACCCGGTCATGAACCAGGAGACCGTCTTCAGCCAGCGGGTGGCCACCGCCGTGAAGTCCCGGGCCGGTACCCCGTCCGCGCCCGCGAGGGCGGTGGCGTGCAGCCAGCCGCCGAAGACGGACCACATGAGGCCGAGCAGCCCCGCGTCGTAGAGCGAGGCGAGCCCCGCGTCCGGGCCGAGGTCCACCGGGTCGCCGAGGACGGCGAGCGTCGCGCGGTGCGCGGCGAGCAGCTCGGGCGAGCCCGAGTAGAGGATCATGTTGGCGCTGTCGCCGACCCCCGGCGGGGTCGTCATGACGGCGCCGTCGAGGTGGCCGATGCCGTGCTCGGCGGCCCACTCCGCCTCCGCGCGGGCCTGCTCGGGGGAACCCGAGGTGAGGTTGACCAGGACCCGGCCCCGCAGCGATTCGGTCACGGGGGCGAGGAGTTCGCGTACGGCCGGGTGGTCGAGGACGCAGACCACGACGAGTTCGCCCGCCTCGACGGCCTCGGCGAGGGAGGCGGCGCGGACGGCGCCCCGGGCGACGAGGGCGTCGGCCTTCCCGGGGGTGCGGTTCCAGACGGTGGTGCGATGGCCGGCGGCGAGGAAGGCGCCGGCGAGGGCGGAGCCCATCTGGCCGAGACCGATGACCGTGATGCTCCGTACGTGCGTTGAATCCACCTGTGCGTTCATGGAATCCACGCTCGCAGCGGCGGAATCCGGACGACAGTGGCAGGACCGACGGCGACCGCACGATTCCTGCCGCACCCCTGGCGTACGGTCGGGGGCATGAGCGCAGGAGTGGTGGCCATCGCCGTCGTACCGGACCGGCGGATCGGGACGTCGATGTGGGAGCTCTACGAACTCTCCCTGGCGTGCGGGGTCTTCGGCATCCCGCATCCGGATCTCGCCGACCCCTGGTACGAGCTCCGGCTGTGCGGGGACTCCGGCGAGGGCGGGATCTTCTCGGTGCGGACCGACCACGGTCTCGACGGACTCGTGGGCGCGGACACCGTCATCGTGCCGTCCGTGCCCGAGGCGGTCGTGGACGACGGCGAGGAGGTGCCGGCCGAGCTGGTCGAGGCGCTGCGCGCGGCCGCCGCATCCGGCGCCCGGATGGTGTCCCTGTGCACCGGCGCCTTCGCGCTCGCCGCCGCCGGACTCCTCGACGGCCGTCGGGCCACCGCGCACTGGCAGCACAGCGCCCAACTGGCCGCCCGCCATCCCGAGGTGATCGTGGACGACTCGGTCCTCTACACGGACGAGGGGTCCGTCCTGACCAGTGCCGGGGCCACCGCCGCGCTCGACCTCTGCCTGCACCTGGTGCGCACCGACCTCGGGGCGACCGTCGCCGGGCAGCTCGCCCGCCGTCTCGTCGTCCCGGCCCACCGTCCGGGCGGCCAGGCCCAGTTCATCGAGGCGCCGCTCCCGCCGAGCGACGACGACTCCCTGGGGCCCGTACTGCAGTGGGCGACCGAGCACCTGTCCGAGCCGCTGACCGTGGAGGAGCTGGCCCGGCGGGCCCGGATGAGCCCGCGCACCTTCCACCGGCGGCTGCGCGAGGAGCACGGCACCACCCCGCTGCAGTGGCTGCTCCAGCAGCGGGTGGCCCGCGCCCAGACGCTGCTCGAGTCCACCGACCTGCCCGTGGAGCTGGTCGGCGACCACAGCGGTCTTGGCTCGGCGGCCAATCTGCGCCGCCACTTCATCCGTACGGTCGGGGTGTCCCCGTCCGGGTACCGGCGGACGTTCAGGCCTTCGGAGCGACCTTCGAGAGTCCGTTGATGATGCGGTCCATGGCATCGCCGCCCGACGGGTCGGTCAGGTTCGCCAGCATCTTCAGCGTGAACTTCATGAGCATCGGGTGGGTCAGGCCGCGCTGGGTCGCGATCTTCATGACCTTCGGGTTGCCGATGAGCTTCACGAAGGCGCGGCCGAGCGTGTAGTAGCCGCCGTAGGTGTCCTTGAGGACCTGCGGGTAGTTCCGCAGGGCGAGTTCGCGCTGGGCGGGGGTCGCGCGGGCGTGTGCCTGGACGATGACGTCGGCCGCGATCTGGCCGGACTCCATGGCGTACGCGATGCCCTCGCCGTTGAACGGGTTGACGAGGCCGCCGGCGTCACCGACGAGCAGCAGGCCCTTGGTGTAGTGCGGCTGGCGGTTGAAGGCCATCGGGAGGGCGGCGCCGCGGATCGGCATCGTCATGTTGTCCGGGGTGAAGCCCCAGTCCTCTGGCATCGAGGCGCACCAGGCCTTGAGGACCTCGCGCCAGTCCAGCTCGCGGAAGGCCTTCGAGGAGTTGAGGATGCCGAGGCCGACGTTGGACGTGCCGTCACCCATGCCGAAGATCCAGCCGTAGCCGGGCAGGAGCCGGTCCTGCGGGCCGCGGCGGTCCCACAGCTCCAGCCAGGACTCCAGGTAGTCGTCGTCGTGCCGGGGCGAGGTGAAGTACGTGCGGACGGCGACGCCCATCGGGCGGTCCTCACGCCGGTGCAGGCCCATCGCCAGGGAGATCCGGGTGGAGTTGCCGTCGGCGGCGACGACGAGCGGGGCGTGGAAGGTGACCTCGCGCTTCTCCTCGCCGAGCTTGGCGTGGACGCCGGTGATCCGGCCCGTACGGTCGTCGATGATCGGGGCGCCGACGTTGCAGCGCTCGTACAGGCGGGCTCCGGCCTTCTGGGCCTGGCGGGCGAGCTGCTCGTCGAAGTCGTCGCGCTTGCGGACGAGTCCGTAGTCCGGGTAGGAGGCGAGCTCCGGCCAGTCGAGCTCCAGGCGGACGCCGCCGCCGATGATCCGCAGGCCCTTGTTCCGCAGCCAGCCGGCCTCTTCGGAGATGTCGATGCCCATGGAGACGAGCTGCTTGGTGGCACGGGGGGTGAGGCCGTCGCCGCAGACCTTCTCGCGGGGGAACGCGGTCTTCTCCAGGAGGAGGACGTCCAGTCCGGCCTTGGCGAGGTAGTACGCGGTGGTGGATCCGGCCGGGCCGGCCCCGACGACGATGACGTCCGCGCTGTGCTCGGAGAGGGGCTGCTCGGTCACGGCGGATTCTCCCGAAGACTCGACGGTAGGGGGCGGTACGGGCGTACCGGGGCAGTCTATGGGGGAGGGTCGGCCACCGTCCGGAGGGCCACCCGAAGGACCGTACGGAGGTCCGTCCGGCGAGATGAAACGGAACCGGAGTTCGCACATCCGTACGACGATGTCATGATCGCCGGTCGTGACCACCCTTCGTATCGACATACGGCGGGGCGCGCTGATCACGGCCGCCCTCGCCCTCCTCTGTTCGGTGTTCCTCGTACTGCCCGCGAGCGCCGACCCCGCCCCCTACGACGACTGCCCGCCCGCCACCTTCTGCCTCTACTCCGGGGCCGACGGGACCGGCGAGCGACGGGACTTCACCGACCGGCAGGCCCTGGAGAGCTACGACGCGACCTGGGACGGCAAGAGCCTCTCGGCGAAGAACAACACCGCCCTGTGGGCCTGCGTCTACGGCGCCCCCGCCTACGGCGGCCTCCTGGAGACCGTCAAGCCGGGCAACAAGGACGTGTACGCGCCCGGCGCCGTCCGCTCCCACAAGCTGGTCCCGACCCGCGCGCTCTGCTTCACCGGCTACGAGCGCTGCCCCGACAACCGGGTCTGCACCTTCACCGAACCGAACGGCCGGGGCGCGATGACCGCCCACCTCCCCTCCACCGACGCCGCCACCAAGAACTACGGCACCGTCTACGGCACCGAGGCCGCCCCCAAGTCGGCCTGGAACCGCACGCAGAAGCACGTCTGCTTCTACCCCGAGCCCACGTTCACCGGCAGCTGGGCCGACCCGGCCGACGCCTCAGGCCAGAAGCGGTTCGGCGCGTACGTCGTCCTGCGCAGCGACAGCACCACCGTCCCGGCGCCGTTCGCCGGCACCTTCCGCTCGCACGAGCTCGTCAACGGAACGGCGGACTGCCAGTGACCCGGAACCACCGCCCCTGGATGGCCGCGGCCGCCGCCCTCGGCGCCGCCCTCGCCCTCACCTCGCCCGCCTCCGGCGCCGACGAGCCCGCCCCGAGCCCCCTCGCCGCCCGCTGGACCGCCGGCACCCCCGTCACGGTCACGCCCGGCGTCACCCGCACCACCTGGACCGAGACGACCCTCGACAACCGCACCAAGGCCCGCGTCCCTCCAGATCGTCGAGATCGACCCCCTCGCCGGGGCGGTCACCCTGGAGACCACCCTCGGCATCGACGACTCCACCGCCGAGACGCTCCCCGAGCAGCTCGCCCGGGTCACCACGGTCCCGACCCGCCACCCCTACGCGGGCGTCAACGGCGGCCTGTTCCAGCGCGAGCCCGCGGGCACGGGTGCCGAGAAGACGATCGTGCACACCGGTGTCTCCGCCACCGACGGCACCCTGCACAGCTCCAGCTGCTGGAGCGCGGGCAAGGGCAGCACCGGCGCGGTGATCCAGTACGGCATTCCGCACATCACCAAGCTCCGTACCGACATGAAGCTGATCGCGCCCACCGGCGAGACCGTACGGATCGACGACATCAACCGGGCCCCCGGCCGCGCCCCGCACTGCGCACGCGACGCCGAGGACGTCCAGGTCAGCACCAGCCCGCCGGTCTACACCGACCCGGACGAGATCGTCGTCTTCACCGACGACTACGGCGCTCCCGTCCCCAAGCCCGGCACCGACCCGGGAGTCGCCGCCACCGCCGACCCCGGCTTCGAGGTCGTCGTCGACGCCCACGGGGTCGTCACCGAGGCCCGCGAAGGGCGCGGCGGCACCGTCGTCCCCGCGGGCGGCCGCGTCATCCAGGGCATCGGCACCGGAGCCCAGTGGCTCCGCGCGCGGCTCGTCCGCGACGACACGGTGACGGTCGACCAGAAGCTCCACGACGTGACCACGGACCGGGACATCCCGCTGGACGACTCGGTCGACGTCGTCAGCTCCTTCCACCACCTGCTGCGCTCCGGTGACGTCCCCGTCGAGCTGCCCGACTCGTGCAGCGGTACGGAGAAGGGAGCCGACGGCACGACCCTGATCTGCACCGACTCGCGCACGGCCCTCGGCACCAACTCCCGCGGCCGGCCGGTCCTCGTCACCCTCACCGGGCAGGACAACGAGGACGGCGACTACCTGCGGAGCTTCGCCGCGCTCCTGGACTCCCCCGAGCTCGGGATCATCGACGCCCTGAACCTGGACGGCGGCGGCTCCACGACCCTGCAGACGGGCACGCAGGTGCACACCCCGCCGACGGACCTGGTGAACGGCACGCTCGTGCACCGGGACGTGGCGGACGCGGTGTACACCGGCGTCGGCGGCTACGGGCTCTACGTGAAGTAGGAGCCCCTGCGTCAGGCGGGCTTGAACCCCCGGTGGAGGGCGACGATCCCACCGGTCAGGTTCCGCCAGGCCACCTTCGACCAGCCGGCCTTCTGGAGCAGTCCCGCCAGGGTCGGCTGGTCCGGCCAGGACTGGATGGACTCCGCCAGGTACACGTACGCGTCGGGGTTCGAGGAGACGGCGCGGGCCACCGGCGGCAGCGCGCGCATCAGGTACTCCTCGTACACCGTGCGGAACGGCGCCCAGGTGGGATGCGAGAACTCGGAGATGACGACCCGGCCGCCGGGCTTCGTCACCCGGTACAGCTCGCGCAGCGCCGCCTCGGTGTCCTGGATGTTCCGCAGCCCGAAGGAGATGGTGACGGCGTCGAAGACGTCGTCACGGAACGGCAGCTTCGTCCCGTCGCCGGCCGTGAACGGCATCCACGGGTGGCGCTTCTTGCCGACCTGGAGCATCCCGATCGAGAAGTCGCAGGGCACGACGTACGCGCCCGCGCGGGCGAAGGGCTGCGAGGAGGTGGCCGTACCCGCCGCGAGGTCGAGGATCTTCTGCGCGGGGCGGGCGTCGACCGCCTTGGCGACCTCCTTGCGCCAGCGCCGGTCCTGGCCGAGGGAGAGCACGTCGTTGGTGAGGTCGTAGTTCGCCGCCACGTCGTCGAACATCGAGGCGACTTCGTGCGGCTGTTTGTCCAGGTTGGCTCGGGTCACGGTCCCCATTCAAGCAGCCGCCGGAATCTCCTCTCGTACCGCTTCAACCTTTCGGGCCCGGGCGCACTCAAGGACGGTCGAGAACAGCACGCGACGGCGAGGAGAGCAGGAGTGCGATGGCACTGTCGACCGAAGTGAGACCCGGGACGGCGGGGGAGGTGGGCATGGAGCCGGCCGCCGGATTCGAGGAGTTCGCGCGGTCCGCGCAACAGCGGCTGTACCGGACGGCGTACCTGCTCTGCGGGGACGCCGACACCGCGCGGGACCTGACCCAGACCACGCTGGCCAAGCTGTACCAGCACTGGCAGCGGGCGGGGGCGGCCGACCATCCGCACGCCTACGCCAAGACGGTGCTGACCAGGACGTTCCTGGCGGAGCGGCGCCGGCGGCTGCGGGATCTGCTCGTCCTCACCCGGGTGGGAGGCACGGTGCCGGAGCCCGCCGCCGACCACACCGATCTGCGCGTCACCCTGCTCGCGGCGCTCGCCGAGCTGCCGCCGCGGGCCCGGGCGATGGTCGTGCTGCGCTACTGGGACGACCAGAGCGTGGCCTCCGTGGCGTCGCTGCTCCGGTGCAGCGAGGCCACCGTCAAGAGCCAGTGCTCGCGCTCGCTCGCCCGACTCCGCCTGCGCCTGGCCGACGCCGGGCTCTCGATCTGAGGAAGGGGTCCGCTGTGGACACCGATGACACCGTTCTGCTCCGCGACGCCATGGACCGTACGACGGACGGTCTTCCCCCGCTGCCCGACCTCGCCCCGCTCGCCGTGCGCGAGGGGCGGCGGCGGAGGGCCCGGGCCCGTATCGCCGTCGCGACGACCGCGTTCGGCGTGGTCACGGCGGGGGCCCTCGGCCTCACGCTGCTGCCGGGGACGAACGTCCCGGGGGTGTCGACGCCCGCCGACGGGGGCTCGAACGCGAGCTATCCCCCGGTGGTCGTGCCGGACGCGCCGGGTCTCCCGCCGCGGGACGACCCCGCGAAGCTGTCCGAGGCCGAGCGGGAGCGCCGCGCGCGGCACCAGCAGAGGGTGGCGGCGCTGCTGGACGAGACGCTGCCCGCGAAGATCACCGGCATCAGCCCCGTGCAGGACCGGCCCGCCGAGTACCGGATCACGGCGGACGGCGAGACCTTCCGCATGGTCGTGTCGGTGCGGCCGGACGCCAACGGATTCCCCCGGTACTGCGAGAACCTGCCAGAGGATCGCCCCGCCTGTGAGGAGGACACGCAGCTGAGGACCGGGGGGATCAGCGACATGCCGACCATCAAAGTGACCACGCAGTACTGGTACCGCCGGAGCTGGGTCCACATCGCCGTGTACGCCGGGAAGGTGGAGGTGCCGGTGAGGGCGAACCACCTGTTCGCCGTCGCCAGGGACCCGCGCTTCCTGGAGCTGGTGAAGGAAGCGGACGCGCGTCCGATGGAGGCGAAGGAGCCCACGCTCGCCGAGGCCCTCGCTTCCCGGGGAGGGCCTGCCGGAACGGCCTCCGGGGAAGGTCAGCGCGCGCGGTAGACCAGCCGGCCGTCGATGACCGTGGCGACACAGGTCGACGCGCCGAGGCGGACCAGAGCGGCCCGGTCGGGGACGTCGAAGACGGCGAACCGGGCCGGGCCGCCCGGCGCCAGGCCGGGCAGCAGGATCAGCGGCACCGGCGAGAACGACGGCCCGCCGGGGAGCTTCTCCGGGCGGCGGCCGACGGCGAGACCGGCCCGGCGCACCGCGTCCGCGGCGGCCCGGTCGCGCAGTTCGCCGGCGACGGCGACCGTCCCGTGGGCGAGGAGCCGCTGCACACCACGACGGGCGGAGGCGCCGCGCCGCGAGGCGTCCATGCGGAAGATCCGCTGCGCCCGCTCCCCGCCGATCGGCTCGGTGCCGAACCCGGCGGCCTCCCGGGGGTCCGGGTGGTACATGCCTTCGAGCAGTTCGGGCGCGAACGGGTTGAGCAGCCCGGGGGTGAGGATGCCCGGCCACCGCCGGACCCGCGCCTCGGGCCGTACGGCGACCAGGTCGTCGTACGGGCCGACGGCGGCGATGCGGTCGCCGTCGACCAGGACGGCCGTCTCGGGGGTCGCCTCGGCGACGTGGATCGTCAGCATGGCGCCGTCAGTTCGCGTCGAGGAGCTTCAGCTCGGGGTGTGCCGTGCCGCCCTCGATCGCCGTGGACGAGATGTGGGAGGCGACGCGCTCGTCGACCGGGTCGTTCGCCGGGTCGTCGTGGACGACGATGTGCTCGTACGTGGTGGTGCGCTGCGCCGGCACCCGGTCCGCGGTGCGGATCATGTCGATCATCTCGCGCAGGTTGGAGCGGTGCTTGGCGCCGGCGGAGGAGACGACGTTCTCCTCCAGCATGATCGAGCCGAGGTCGTCGGCGCCGTAGTGCAGGGTGAGCTGGCCGATCTCCTTGCCCGTGGTGAGCCACGAGCCCTGGATGTGGGCGACGTTGTCGAGGAACAGCCTGCCGATGGCGATCATGCGCAGATACTCGAGGAGCGTGGCCTGCGTACGGCCCTTGAGGTGGTTGTTCTCGGGCTGGTACGTGTACGGGATGAAGGCCCGGAAGCCACCCGTCCGGTCCTGCACGTCACGGATCATCCGCAGGTGCTCGATCCGCTCGGCGTTGGTCTCGCCGGTGCCCATCAGCATGGTGGACGTCGACTCGACCCCGAGGCCGTGCGCGATCTCCATGATCTCCAGCCAGCGCTCGCCGCTCTCCTTGAGCGGGGCGATGGCCTTGCGCGGCCGCTCCGGCAGGAGTTCGGCGCCGGCGCCCGCGAAGGAGTCGAGGCCCGCCGTGTGGATGCGGGTGATGGCCTCCTCGACGGAGACCCCGCTGATCCGGGCCATGTGCTCGACCTCGGACGCGCCGAGGGAGTGGATGACCAGCTGCGGGAACTCGGCCTTGATGGCGGCGAAGTGCTTCTCGTAGTACTCGACGCCGTAGTCCGGGTGGTGGCCGCCCTGGAACATGATCTGGGTGCCGCCGAGCTCCACGGTCTCCGCGCAGCGGCGCAGGATGTCGTCGAGGTCGCGGGTCCAGCCCTTCTTCGTGTCCTTGGGAGCGGCGTAGAAGGCGCAGAACTTGCACGCCGTCACGCAGACGTTCGTGTAGTTGATGTTCCGCTCGATGATGTACGTCGCGATGTGCTCGGTCCCCGCGTACCGGCGGCGGCGCACGGCGTCGGCGGCGGAGCCGAGGGCGTGCAGGGGCGCCGAGCGGTAGAGGTCGAGCGCCTCCTCGGGGGTGATCCGGCCACCCGCGGCAGCGCGGTCGAGAACGGACTGGAGTTCGGCCTTCTCGGTCACCGGGTGTGTCCCTTTCGGAGGGGTTCTGTCGACCGAACCAGCCTACGCCAGCGCTCCTCAGGGCTTCCGGCGGGTGGCGCCCGGGGGCGTGGCGGTAATGCGGACGGTCCGGACCCGGATAAAGGGGTGAATTACCGAACGGAGACGCGACGGCGAATTCCGGGAAGCCGACGGAAGGCCGGCCCGGAAGGCCGAATGGGGAACCGGGAACGCGCGGTCCCGCCAATCCCGCACGGTCCCGCCAATCGCGCGCGGCCCCGCGCGGTCCCGCTAATCCCGCGCCGGGGGAAGCAGTTCGACGGTGACGTCCGCCGGGAAGCCGGTCGTGGGGCCGGTGCGACGGGCGAACTCGCGGACCCCGGCGAGCTGCTCGGGGCCGAAGCGGAAGTCGAGCGTACGGAAGTACCGCTCCAGGAGTTCGGCGTCGAAGGTCTCCCAGCGGGCGGCCTGCTCGGCGACCTTGGCGACCTCCTCGAGGGAGAGGTCCCGGGAGGCGAGGAACGCCTGGTGCACCTCGTGGACGGTCTCCGGCTCACGCGCCAGGTAGTCCTTGCGCGCCGCCCACACGGCGAAGACGAACGGGAGGCCCGTCCAGTCCTTCCACATGAGGCCGAGGTCGTGGACCTGGAGGCCGAGCCGGGGCGCGTCGTGCAGCGAGGCCCGGAGCGCGGCGTCGCCGATGAGGACGGCCGCCTCGGCCTCCTGCATCATCAGGCCCAGGTCAGGGGGGCAGGTGTAGTAGTCCGGCGCCACCCCGTACCGCTCGGCGAGGAGCAGCTGGGCGAGGCGTACGGAGGTACGGGAGGTGGAGCCGAGCGCGACGCGCGCCCCGTCCAGCTCCTCCAGGGGCCGCTGCGAGACGATCACGCAGGACATGACGGGCCCGTCGCAGCCGACGGCGATGTCGGGGAGCGCGACCAGGTCCGACGCGTTGCGGAGGTACTCGACGAGGGTGATGGGGCCGATGTCCAGATCGCCCCGGACGAGCCGCTCGCTGAGCTTCTCGGGGGTGTCCTTGGTCAGCTCGAGGTCGAGGAGCGTCCCGGTCCTGGCCAGGCCCCAGTAGAGGGGGAGACAGTTCAGGAACTGGATGTGCCCGACGCGGGGCCGGCTGCGCTGCTGCTCGTCGGTTGCATTGTCCACATCGTGAGGCTAGACCCGTCTCGTACCGTGGGCATCGCCGGGGCACGCGCGTCAGCACACGGAGCGAGATCAAACATGCGAGTGACGTGATCTTTCCCTCTACCGTCCCGGGCGACCTGCGTGCTACGCTCAACGCAAGTTGCAGTTTGGTTTCCCTTGCAGTACAGAGCCTGCGGAGCATGTGACCCGCAGGCTTTTGTAGTTTTCAGACTTGTTTGCAGGTTCTGGAGCAGGGCGACCCTTTGGCCCATAGGAGGGCTCATGGCTACCGGAACCGTGAAGTGGTTCAACGCTGAAAAGGGCTTCGGCTTCATCGCCCAGGACGGCGGCGGCCCGGATGTCTTCGTCCACTACTCCGCGATCAACGCGAACGGCTTCCGTTCGCTCGAGGAGAACCAGATGGTGACGTTCGACGTCACGCAGGGCCCGAAGGGCCCGCAGGCGGAGAACGTCTCCCCGGCCAACTAAGTTGCCTGGGTCGGCGAGCGCGTCGCACCTCTAGAGCAGTACCCAAGGAGCCCCGCTCCGTGCCCTCGGGCACGAGCGGGGCTCCTGCCCTTTTACGGGCCCTTCGGGCGCCTCAGCAGTTCGGAATCACGGTTCCGTTGTTGTCGCGGGCCTCGTCGTTGCCCCAGCGGGACAGGTAGTACGCGGAGACGTACGCCCCGCGGCCGTTCTTCCCGGCGTACACGGTGTCGAGGTCGGTCTTCAGCCACCAGTGGTTGTAGTTCCCGGCGGCGTCCCGGATCTCCTGCCCCCAGACCTTGCAGTACACGTAGTTCGTGCCCTGGTTCAGGACGCCCTGGGGGGCGGTGGTGTTGGCCTGGGCGTAGCCGATGGCGTTGGCGAAGGTGTCGACCCAGTACTTCCCGCCTCCCCCGCCCGAGCAGCCGTTGTCGCTGGTCAGGGACTTGGAGCCGTACGAGCCGGGGTAGGGGGCGAGGGAGGAGCCGTTGATCACGATCGACTGGCCGACGCCGTTGTAGAGCTGCTCGTAGTGGATGTGGGCGCCGGAGCTGTTCCCGGTGCTGCCGGTGGTGCCGATCTGCTGGCCCTGGGAGACCGCGGCGCCGTTCGCCACCGAGTAGGCGTTCAGGTGGAAGTAGTACGTCTTCCAGCCGCCGCCGTGGTCGACCACGATGTAGTTGCCCGCGCCGGTCGGCTGGGAGTAGCGGTACGCGGTCCCGGACGCGGAGGCCAGGACCGGGGCTCCGGCGGTCGTACCGCCGTCGGAGCGGATGAAGTCGAGGGCCTGCCGGACCTCGGCCGAATGGTGGCTGTACGTCCAGGTCTGGCCGCAGGGGAAGGGCGCCTTGAAGAGCGGCGCGGCCTGGGCGGGGGTGGTGGTGACGAGCGCGGTGAGCAGGCCCGCGACGAGCGCGAGCAGGGTGCCGAGGGGAGTGATCCGGGCACGCATGCGTCCTCCGGTACGTGGGGGTTGAGGGCCTGGGGACAGGGGTCGACGCGCGTTGACTCAGAGGGAACGGACCACAGCGTGCCGGAAGATCGCGTCTCGCAGTAGACGGCGAAGACCACACCCGTACCGCGAGGCTTACGTAGTCTGGACACATGACCGAACGCAAGCCGCCCGGAGTCAGCTTCGAGTCCTTCGTGGACAAGCAGATCCGCGAGGCGTCGGAGCGTGGCGAGTTCAGCAGCCTGTCGGGGTTCGGAAAGCCGCTCCCCGACGACTCGGCCCCGTACGACGAGCTGTGGTGGATCAAGGGGAAGATGCACCGCGAGGGCGCGTCCGTACTCCCGCCCTCGCTGGCCCTGCGCAAGGCCGCGGAGGACACGGAGGCGGAGGTGGCCGCAGCCGTCTCGGAGAGCCAGGTCCGCCGGATCCTCGGGGAGATCAACACCAGGATCGCCGAGGCGCTGCTCCGCCCGCCGGCCGGGCCGCCGCTGAACCTCAAGCCCTTCGACGTCGAGGCGACGGTCGAACGGTGGCGGGCGGAGCGTTCCTGACCTCTGCGTCGCCTCGCAGGTCGCCGGAAGGAGCCCCTCATGTCCCACATGAACAGCGCCGGTCTGCTGCTCGACTCGTTCGGCCGGGTCCAGGAGGCCGTCCACGAGGCCGTGGAGGGCCTCACGGAGGACGAGCTCGCCGCCCGGATCGATCCGGAAGCCAACTCGATCGCCTGGCTCGTCTGGCACCTCACCCGGATCCAGGACGATCACCTCGCGGGCGCCTTCGACACGGACCAGCTGTGGGACACGGACGGCTGGCGGGACCGCTTCGGGCTGCCCTTCGGGAAGCGGGCCACCGGTTACGGCCAGACGAGCGCGCAGGTGGGCAAGGTCCGCGCCCCGGCGGACCTGCTGCTCGGCTACCACGACGCGGTGCACGCGCGGACCCTCGACCTGGTGCGGGCGGTGACGAACACGGACCTCGACCGGGTCGTCGACCCCGCCTGGGACCCGCCGGTCACCCTCGGCGTGCGCCTGGTGTCGGTGATCGCGGAGGACCTCCAGCACGCGGGGCAGGCGGCGTACGTACGGGGTGTGGTGGAGCGGCGGTGAGTCCCTGACCCACCCGTACAACCACCGGTGGCGATCATGAGTCCAACCGGGTGCGGCGACTGCCGCATCCGGTTGTTCTTGGGGGGAATCCACCGCTATGAAGCACCGCATATCCGGCCGCCGGCTCGCCGCCGCGGTCCTCACCCTCTCCACCGTGACCGCGGTCACCGGCACCCTCGTCACGGCCCCGGCCATGGCCGCGCCCGCAGCCGTCGCCGCGGGGGCGCAGGACGCGCAGGACGTGGTGCTCACGATCCCGGCCGACGCCGAGATCGTGAGCACCGGCACCCAGGGCTTCCTCACGTCCCGGAAGGACGTGTCCGGCGAAACCGTCCTGGAATGGCGGAAGTTCGACGGCAGCCCGGTGGAGGTCATCCCCGGCACGGAGGCGCTGAGCAGCAACTCCGACGTCGTCGTGGTGCGGGACGGCGCCCAGTTCTCCTTCCGCGACATGGCCGCGCCCAGCTACTCCGCCTGGTCGATCAACCTCGTCCAGGTCCTCGGCACCACCGACTACACGTTCGCCGGCCTGACCGGGACCACGATCTGGGCGACGAAGCCCGACGGCCGCGGCGACCCGGAGCTGCACCGCATCACCCGCCTGAACGGCGTCCTCGTCAACCGGATGGTGACGAACTACACGGGCGAGAAGTCCTACCGGGTCCTCGCCCACTCCGGCGCGGACGCGTTCGGTCTCGCCCACAGGGGCCTGGGCGACCACATCACGTACCACCGCTTCCTGGCCAGGCTCGACGCCAACGACCAGTGGCAGACCAGAATCGACTACGCGGGCTACTCCGGGCCGGGCGCGACCGCCGGAATCACCCCGAAGTACATGGCGTGGACCGAACACCCGGGCAGCTCCACCGACATCAAGTGGTACGACCGCGAGAACCCCAGCGCCGGCGTGCGGCGGCTCAGCCAGGTCGCCGGCCAGTCCACCGTGATCGCCGGCATCGTCGGCGACTCGGTGGTGTACGGCGAGCGGGGCGGCCTCACCGCGACCCAGCCGGACGGAAAGGACGCCCTGATCGGGCGCTCCGTCTCCGGTGCGGCGTACCACCTCCTCGACTACTTCACCTCGACGACCGTCGCGCCGGACGGCAGCCTGCTCGTGCGCGGCGGCTCGGTGGAGGAGGGCGACGGCCTGTTCCGGATCTCCGACTCCGGTGGCACCCCGGTCGTCACGAAGGTCGCGGGCACGGACCGGCCCGTCGGCATCCAGGTCGTCGAGACGTCCGTCCCCGATGTGGCGCAGCTCGACAAGAACAGCGGCACGGTGACGCTGGCGTGGACCCTGTCCCGCCCCAACGCCTCCATCGACCTCACCTTCACCCACATATACACGGGCAAGAAGTTCACCCAGCGCATCTCCGCGCCGACCTCCGGCAACCGCTTCAGCTACACCTGGAACGGGCTCATCGGCGGTGTCAGCGCGCCCAACGGCAGCTATGCCGTGAACGCGGACGTGACGTCGCTCAACGGCTTCGGCCACACCTCCACGGGCGCGTACTTCGACGTGAGGCGCGCGGCGAACCCGCACGACTTCAACGACAACGGCTCGACCGACGTCCTCGCCCGCGACGCCTCGGGCGTGCTGTGGCGCGACGACCTCCTCGACTGGCCGACCGGCACCCAGGTCCGCACCGCCCAGCGGACGAAGGTCGGCCCGGGGTGGGGGACGTACAAGCAGATCGAGGCCGTCGGCAACATCGCGGGCAGCGCGACCGGCGACCTGGTCGCCCTCGACAGCACGGGCGTGCTCTGGCACTACCAGGGCAAGGGCGACGGCGGCTTCGCCACCCGCGTGCGGATCGGCTCCGGCTGGGGCGGCTACACCAGGCTCACCGGCGGCTCCGACCTCAACGGCGACGGCCGTTCCGACCTCCTCGCCACGGACGGCGCCGGCTCCCTCTGGTTCTACAAGGGCACCGGCAGCACCACGGCCCCGTTCGCCGGGCGCGTGAAGGTCGGCGGCGGCTGGGGCGCGTACAACCAGCTCACCGCCGTCGGCAACATCGCCGGCTCGGCCGCGGGCGACCTGGTCGCCCGGGACACCACCGGTGTCCTCTGGCTCTACCAGGGCAACGGCGCGGGCAACTTCGCCACCCGCGTGCGGATCGGCAGCGGCTGGGGCGGCTTCTCCCAGCTGGTGGGCGCGGGCGACGTGACGAACGACGGACGGCCGGACCTGATCGCGTACGGGGCGGGCGGGACGTACGTGTACCGCTCGACGGGGTCGGTGACGGCCCCGTTCGTCCGCATGACGACGAACCTGTACGCGGGCGAGGGGACGAAGTTCAACTCGGTCGCCTGACCCGGACGAGTGAGCAACACCGGGGGTACGCCGAACGAACAGCGGGCGTACAACCGTTCGGGCTTCTCGTGAGTCTGGTACGGGCACGTTGGATCACCAACGTGCCCGTATCCCTGGGGGGAATCCGCTGTGAACCACGCACACACGCCCCGGCGACATCTCGCCGCCGCCGTCACGGCCGTACTCACGCTGACCGTGGGCACACTGGCCGCGCCCACCGTGGCGACGGCCGCGCCGGACACGAGCCCGGTGGCGGGCGTGGCAGCGGCAACCGACGTCGCGGTGCCGTACGGGCCGGGTGACAGCCTCTGGGGCCTGGGCCGGACCGGCTTCCTGAGCTGGGACGCCTCCGATCCGAACATCGCCCGCTGGACCCGCTTCGCCGACGGGAAGGCGACGGCGTTCCCGTACGGGCACACTCTGTTCGGCTCCCTCGACTCGGACATCGTGGTCGACGAATCGCAGGGCGTCAGCACGCTCCGGGACATGGCCGCGGACGGCAAGGAGCTGCTCGCGGTCGACCCGGCCGGTGCCGGCCTCGCCGGGCAGTACGCCGGGGCGGTCCGCTCGACCCTGTTCGTGTCGACCGTCGACGGCGGGGGCAGGGCCCTCCACCTCTACGAGCCCGGAGCGGGGACGCCGACGAAGCGGACGGTGACCGGTCTTCCGGCGGACGTCACGCGGGTGTTCGCCCAAGCCGTGGCGGGCGACACCGTCCTCCTCTCGTACGAGACCCCGGACCGCCACCACTGGGCGCTCCTGGACCTGAAGACCGCCGCCGTCACCAGCAAGCGCACCATCGCGGGCCGGAGCAGCCGTCCCGCCGTCTCCGCCACGCACGTCGCCTGGACCGAGTACAACGCGAACGGTGTCGCGACCGTGCACGTCCTGGAGCGGGCGGCGGGCGGCAGGCTCCAGCGCTTCCCGATGGCCGAGGCGGGCAACGTCGCCGTCGGCCTGGTCGGCACGTGGGTCACGTACTCGCGCCCCGGCGGTCTGCTCGACCACCCGGCGAGCCCCCTGCACGCCCTGACGGCCCGCAATCTGACCGACGGCACCACCCGCAAGCTCCTCGACCACACGGTGTCGGCCATCGACGCACCCGGTGACGCGATCGGCTTCGTCGGTGGCACGGTGGCAGGCGGCGAGGGCCTCTACCGGATCAGCCCGGGGACCGGCGGCGTACCCGTCGCCACACTGCTCGCCGCGACGGGCGGACAGACCAAGGTCGCGCTGCTCGGTCACAACGTCCCGGCGGTGGTGGACCTCGACCGCAACGGCGGCCGGCTCGCCATGGCGTGGCGGCTGAACCGGAACAACGTGTCGATGTCCGTCACCATCCGCAACACCCGTACCGGGGAGTCCCGTACGGACAGCGTCCTGCCGTCCACCCTCGGCGAGGACGAGCCCCCGATGCGCTTCACCTGGCAGGGTGAACTCGGCTGGAACGGCTCCGCCGACCCGTGGACCGGCGCGTCCGCCGGGCCGTACACCTGGCAGATCACGGCGAAGCCGCTCAACGGCATCGGCCCGGAGCTGAAGACGTCCGGGTCGTTCACGGTGACCCGCAAGCCCGGTCTGCACGACTACGACGCCGACGGCTCGCCGGACGTGTTCCTGCGGGACTCCACCGGCCGGCTGTGGATGGCCGAGACGTTCCCCTCGCTCTACTGGGACCAGCTCGATCAGCACCCCGGCCTGCTCGTCGGCCCCGGGTGGAACACGTACGACCGGATCGAGGCGGCCGGGAACCTCGCCGGCTCCGCCGTGAGCGACGTCGTGGCCCGGGACCGGGCGGGTGTGCTCTGGCTGTACCAGGGCACCGGGAACGCCAAGGCGCCGCTCGCCACCCGGGTCAGGATCGGCGACGGCTGGAGCACGTACACCCAGCTCACCGGCGGAAGCGACCTGACCGGCGACGGCCGCTCGGACCTGGTCGCCACCGACAGGGCCGGCGTCCTGTGGCTGTACAAGGGCACGGGCTCGCGCACCGCCCCGTTCGCCGCGCGCAAGAGGATCGGCGGCGGGTGGGGCGGCTACAACCAGCTCACCGCCACCGGCAACCTCGCCGGCGGGGCCGCCGGAGACCTCGTCGCCCGCGACCGGGCCGGTGTCCTGTGGCTGTACCTCGGCAAGGGCGACGGCACCTTCGCCGCCCGTACGAGGATCGGCGCGGGCTGGAGCTCGTACCAGCACCTCCTCGGCATCGGCGACGCGAACAGGGACGGCCGACCGGACCTGTACACCTCTGCCACGCCCGACGGCCACAGCTTGTCGCTCTACAAGGGCACGGGGGCCTGGAGGCAGCCGTTCGGGCCCGCGCGGGGGGTCAACGCCCTCAGCTGGCTCGACGATCCGCACTTCACCCTGTTCGTCTGACTCAGTTACTCCACCACCGTGTTCTGAGGCGACAGCGGGACGGTCGCCCAGACCGTCTTGCCGACGCAGCGGTCCTTGACGCCCCACGTGGTGGCGAGGGCGGCCACGAGCATCAGCCCGTAGCCGCCCTCGTCGGACTTCCCGCCCGGCTGCGGGCGGCGCTCGCCCCGCGCGTCGGACACCTCGATCCGTACGTGGTCATCGCCGAGCCACATCCGGACCTCGAAGTCCCGCCCCGGCACGCGGCCGTGCAAGGCGGCATTGCCGGCGAGCTCGGCGACGACCACCTCGGCGGCCTCGGCGCCGAGCCCGGTCACGCCCCAGTCGTGGAGCTGGTGCACGGCGAACAGCCGGGCCAGCCGCGCGCCCCGGCGCGTGGCCGAGAGCCGGAGCGTGAACTCACCGGTTGGGGTGGAGGTTTCAGACTTCATGCCCCAGAGCCTGGCGGTCGCGCCCTACCCTGAACAGCAGCGACGCGACGACGCTGAGTCACTGTACGGGTGCGCCAAGAGGGCGGTACGGATGTCGGGGAACAAGGAGGAGCGGCCGGAACGGCCCTCCGAGGTGGACGGTACGGCGCACTTGTTCCGTGCGCTCGGGAAGATCATCAAGGTGCTGCGGCGGAACGCGGGCCTGAGCCAGGCGGAACTGGCGGAGATCACGCATTGCAGCGAGGACTTGGTGTCCTCGATCGAGCGGGGCGTCCGGACGCCACAGCCGGACTTCCTGCATCGGGCCGACCCGGCAGTACGGGCGGGCGGGGTGCTGGTGGCGGCGGTGGAGGACGTACGGGAGGTGCTGACGCGGGCGCGCGTACGGCACCCGGACTGGTTCCAGGACTTCGCGAAGGCGGAGGCCGAGGCGGTGGCGCTGCACTACTACGAGGTGCAGGCGGTGCCGGGAATCCTGCAGACCCCCGCCTACGCCGAGTCCGTCTTCCGCCACCGTCGCCCGCTGTACGACGAGTCGACGATCGAGAAGCGCCTGGCGGACCGCCTGGCGCGCCAGGCGATCTTCGACAAGTGGCCTGCGCCGACGATGAGCTTCGTCGTGGAGGAGTCGGTGCTGCGCCGCCCGCTGGGCGGCCGGGAGGCGTTCCGGGAGCAGCTGCGACACATCGGCAAAGCGGCCCGCATGCGGACCGTGCACTTCCAGATCATGCCGACCGACCGCGAGGAACACCCCGCGCTGGAAGGGGCATTCACCCTTCTCACTCCCAAGGGGCGGCGAGAGGTCGCGTACATCGAGAGCTACCGGCACGCCCGTCTGATCACCGACCCGGAGGAGGTCCGCATGTACACCGAGCGCTATGGGATCATCCGGGCGCAGGCACTCACGCCCCAAGAGTCCCTGGAGTTGATCGAGAAGATGCTGGGAGAGCTATGAGCACCGCAGATCTGGCCTGGTTCAAGAGCAGCTACAGCGGCGGCGAAGGCGGCAACTGCATCGAAGTCGCGTACGACTGGCGCAAGTCCAGCTACAGCGGCGGCGAAGGCGGCGAGTGCGTCGAGGTCGCCGCTCACGCCACCGCCATCCACATCCGCGACTCCAAGAACCCCGACGGCCCGCAGCTCGCCGTCGCCCCGGCGGCCTGGGCCGCGTTCGTGGGTACGGCATCGGGGGCGTGACCAGCGGCGTATGCCATGAGCACAGAAGCCGAGGCTGGGGAACCAACCCAGTGATCTTCACCGTTGCCCCGGCATGAACTCCATTCAGAAGAACCCCGACGTCCTGCGATACACCGCCTTCTCCGACGATCCCGAGGGAGGCAATCCCGCCGGAATCGTTCTCGACGCCACGGGCCTCAGCGGCGAGGAGATGCTGGCGATCGCCGCCGAAGTCGGCTACAGCGAGAGCGCGTTCCTGACGGCGCCGCCCGAGGGGGCGGACTCCGGCGCGTCGGAGTCCGGGCGCGCGTACACGATCCGCTACTTCAGCCCCAAGGCGGAGGTGCCCTTCTGCGGTCACGCCACCGTCGCGACGGCCGTGGCCCTCGGCGAGCGCGTCGGCCCCGGCGACCTGGTGTTCACCACGCAGGCCGGGACCGTGCCGGTCACCGTGACGCGCGAGGGCGGGGTGCTGCGGGCCACGCTCACGAGCGTCGAGCCGCACATCGAGGAGATCGCGGCCGACGACCTGGCAGAGGCACTCGCCGCGCTCGACTGGCCGGCCGACGACCTCGATCCCGCCCTGCCTCCCCGCATCGCCTTCGCGGGCGCCCGCCATCTGGTCATCGCCGCCGCGAGCCGAGAGCGCCTGGCCCGCCTGGCGTACGACTTCGCCCGGCTGGAGGCCCTGATGCACCGGCTCGACCTGACGACGCTGCAGCTGGTCTGGCGCGCCTCTGCGGACGTCTTCCACGTCCGCGCCCCGTTCCCGGTGGGCGGTGTGGTCGAGGACCCGGCGACCGGGGCGGCGGCCGCCGCCTTCGGCGCGTACGCCCGTGAACTCGGACTCGTGCCCGAGGCGACGGTTCTCACCCTCCACCAGGGGGAGGACATGGGACGCCCCGGCGTCCTGACGGTGGAACTGCGGGCGGGCGACCGGCGGATCAGGGTCGGCGGCGCAGGGACCCGCATCCCGGCCTGACCCGAACGACAGGCCTAGGCCGTCTTCCCCGACTCGGATTCGACGAACTGGCGCAGCTCGTCTCGCGGGTCGGGGCCCTGGCCCTTGCGCCAGATCCGGTTCGCCGACTCCCCCCTCGGGATTCCGTCAAGAAGCATGTCGCGCATCTCGGAGACGGCCGCCCGCTGCGCGGCTTCGCTGCGCCGGCGACTGTCCTCGCTCCCATCGTCGGCGGCGAGGACTTCGACCAGCCGGCGCTCCCAGTCATCCACGTTTTCCCATATGCGCATCTCCAAATTGCCGGAGCCCGCGTGCTGAAGGCCAACCAGAACCCACCCCTGCGCCTCCGTCAGGGGCTTGCTCGCCGAAACCCACCGGGTCACCAATTCGGCGGCCTTGAGGGCCAGTTCCGCGTCTTCTCGCGATTCCGTCATGCGCCGGACCTTACCCCATTATCGTCAATCTGACAGTAACGCTGCCGGGCCCAAGGCAAGGACAAGGCGATGGAGTCGATCACGACCGTTCTCCCGGCGGAGTTCTGGACCGTCCGGTACGAGGGCTCGCGCTTCCCGGGCTCCGCCGCCGTGGCCGCCCGCCCCGGCCTCACAGGGGGCGCCAACTGCCAGTTGTTCGCGTACGAGGTGCTCAGACACTTCGGCCTGACGCCCCCGGACCTGCGCTCCTCCGAACTCTGGACCGACACGGAGGCCACGGTCCACGTGCCGGTCGCGCAGCCCCTCGACCTGGTCCTGTTCAACTCCACGCCCAGCGCGTACGGGGCTCACGTCGGCGTCCACGTCGGGGACGACGCGATCCTCCACCTCTGCGCGGAGCTCGGCCGCCCAGCGGTGTGGACGGCGGCGGACTTCGCCGCACGAGAGCGCTACGCCGTCCGACTCGGCGCCAAGAGGGTCCTGCCCCGCCCGAGGGCAGCCCGGGGCGCGAGTGAAACTCCGCATTACTCGGAGTAAAGAACCTCCACGAGGGTCGAATTGACCCCTCAGGGCCGAGTTACCGCGAGAAACCTCCCCTCGACCGCACCCCACCACCCACCCAGGCGGACCAGCGGGGCCGGAAGCCCCGCCCAAAGGCCCGCGGTCGGCCGCCAAGCCGGAGCCGGGCCGCCCCATTCAACAACCGCGCACCCCGAACCGGCCGACGGGAGCCCACCCACCCGCCGCGAACAAAGCCCCCACCCACCGGCCGGCACACGCCGCGCCGCCCCGGCCACTGCCCGAGGCTCAGGCGTAGGCCTCGGCCCTCGGCCGCCCTCCGAGTGTGAAAAGGCGGCCTCCGCCGCCGGGTCAAGGGTGGGCGAAGCCCATCGCGCAGCGACGCGACGAAGGAGCGCCCTTGACGCGGTGGTGGAGGCCGCCACACTCGGAAAGAGGGCGGCCGCACCCGCACTCCATCCGAAACCCCCGCCCCAGAAACCTCACCCACACCCACACCCACACCCGCACCCGCACCCCACTACCCCGCCCGTACCATCTCCCCCGTGACCAGCGAAAAGTTCGTTCTCTTCGATGTCGACGGCACTCTTATGGACGCCGTCGCCAACCAGCGTCGCGTCTGGCACGAGTGGGCCGCGCGGTACGGGCTCGACGGGGACGAGGTGTACGCCGTCGCGCTCCGGACGCGGCCGGTCGAGACGTTCGCCGCCGTGGTCCCGGGGCAGGACCCGGGCGAGTGCCTCGCCCTGCTCCACGAGCTGGAGGACGAGGACGTCCGTACCGGCTCCTACGCGGCCTTCGACGGAGCCGCCGAGCTGCTGAACGCGCTGCCGGCGGACCGGTGGGCGCTGGTGACGTCGAACTACGAGCACCGGGTGCGGGGACGGTTCGAGCGGACCGGCCTTCCGATGCCGGGGCTGATCGTGGACGCGGCCTCGGTGACCGAGGGGAAGCCGTCACCGGCCCCGTACCTGCTCGCCGCCGAGAAGCTCGGCGCGGACCCGGGGGACTGCCTGGTGATCGAGGACGCGCCGTCCGGGGTCCGTTCCGGCCTGGCGGCCGGGATGACGGTCTGGACGGTCAACACCGAGACCCCGCACCCCGAGGCCCACCGACACTTCCGGTCCCTGGCGGAGGCCGCGCCCCACATCCTGGGTTCCGGCGCCGGTCACCCGGAGCCCATGATGCGGGCATGAAGATTCCCGACCGACGAATCGAACTGTTCACCGCCTCCGCCTCCAGCACCGCCTCCGCCTCCGGCACCGGCACCCGCACCACCCCCGGCACCGACAGCGCGAGCCGGTTCAGCAGCCCCGCGACCGGCGACGAGAAGACCATGCTGGTGGCCATACTGGCCGCCCAGCGGGCCACCTTGCAGCTGAAGTGCTCCGGCCTAGAGGCGGAGTTGGCCGTTCGGTCCGTGCCCCCGTCGTCCCTTTCCCTGCTCGGCCTCGTCCGGCACCTCGCCGACGTGGAACGCCGCTGGTTCCGGGCGGTGCTCGCCGGGCACGACGTCGAGCTGCGCTTCTCCTCCGCCGAGGCGCCCGAGGGCGACTTCGACGGCTCCGCCCCCGACCCCGAGACCGTCGCGGAGTCCTGGGCCGCCTGGGACGCCGAAGTCGCCTTCGCGGAATCCTTCGCCGCCGAGGCTCCGCACCTCGATGTCGAGGGGCACGACGCGTGGCGGGGGGCGGTCTCCCTGCGCTGGGTGCTCATCCACATGATCGAGGAGTACGCCCGTCACAACGGCCACGCCGACCTGATCCGCGAACGGATCGACGGAGCGGTCGGACTGTGAGCCCCGGGGGCGCCCCCGGGGCGCCGGCCCGGAAGCTGCACAGAAGGGCGCGACTTGAACATGTTCAAACTCCGTGCCAGGGTACGACGTGGGTTCCTGAGTCCAGAGTCCAGAGTCCACAGGTCGCGACGCACGCGACCCCCGGAACCCGCTAGGGGTGGAGTGTGTTGCGTTACCGTCCTACCGCGCTGGTCCTGCTCGCCATGGCCCTCGCCCTCACGGCCTGCGGCAGGCTTTACGACCTGCCGCCGCCCGAAGGCGAACCGCTCGAACTGAAGCGGGCCGAACTCGCGACCACGTGGACCGATTTCCAGGACGGCACCCTCACGCTGAAGCAGGACGGGACGTTCGTCGCCGACAACGTCTGCATCGCCTTCGGCTGGGAAGAGGATCTGACCCAGTCCGGAAAAGGCACCTGGGAACAGAGCACCTACAAGAAGCAGAGCTTCCTCACCATCACCTTCGACACCGCGCACCCCGAAACGGGAGAGCGGGAGCCCGATTCCTTCGCCCTCATAAGGACACGCAGTGAACTGAAGCTCTGGGCCGCCGTCGGCGATCCGGACCACGATCACCCCCACTGCATCCTGATCAGACCGGCGAACTGACCCCGCCACCGCGCGGCCGGGCGACCCCTCTGGACGCCCAACTGGCGTCTCCCTCACGTAACCTGAGAAACATTCAGATCTCAGAAGTGCTCGGCTACTGTGTGGCTCATGCAGGGGGAACTGGAAAACAACTCAAAGTCGGACAGTCTGGACGGCAGTGGGGCCATGCCGCTGGAACCGGGTGATCCCCGGCAGATCGGCGCGTTCAGGCTGCTCGGGGTCCTCGGGTCCGGTGGGATGGGGCGGGTCTATCTCGGTGCCGTGCCGGGGAAGTTCGCCGCAGTGAAGCGGGTTCTTCCCGTGCTCGCCGAAGACGCCGACTTCCTCAGCCACTTCGGCCACGAGCTCGACAACCTCTCCCGGCTCCCCGCCGGTGCCAACACCAAGTTGCTCGCCAGCGACCGCACGGCCAAGCCGCCGTGGTTCGCCACCGAGTACATCCCGGGCATCACCCTCAACGAGGCCATCCGGCTGCACGGCGGCCCCCTCCCCGGCCCCGCCCTCTGGCGGCTCCTCCGCGAGGCCGCCGCCGGGCTCGGGGTCGTCCACGGCGCCGACATGGTGCACCGCGACCTCAAGCCCTCCAACGTCATGCTCACCTCCTCCGGCCTCTCCCTCATCGACTTCGGCGTCGCCCGCGCCGCCGACCAGAGCCGTCTCACCAAGACCGGCATGGTCATCGGCACCCCCGCCTACATGGCCCCCGAGCAGGCCGTCGCCGACCGCCAACTCACCGGCGCCGCCGATGTCTTCGCCCTCGGCAGCCTCCTCCTCTACGCGGCGAACGGACGCCCTCCCTTCGGCGACGGCTCCGGCCCCGACCTGCTCTACCGCGTCGTCCACGCCGAGCCCGAGTTCGGCCGGCTCACCGAGACGGAGCCCGAGCTCGCCGACCTCATCCGGACCTGTCTCGCCAAGGCCCCGGGGGACCGCCCCACGGCCGCCGAGCTCGTCGAGCGCGCAACCGAGCACATCGCCCAGCGCACCGCCGAGCGCGCCGCCGCGCAGGCCGCCGAGCGCGCCCATGACCCCGCCGACGACCACGCCGCAGGCGCCGCCCTCTGGCCCTCCGCCGTCGGTGAACGCATAGCCGAGCGGGCCGCCTTCGCCGCCGAGCCGCCCACCGCCGAGCATCTGGCGGAGCTCGCGAAGGCCGAGTCCGCCGAATCCGCCGAAGCCGCCGAGGACGCCGAGGACGCCAAGTCCGCCAAGGACGTCGCCACCGCCTCCCTCACCCCGCAGGCGGGCTCGAAGGAGCCCGCGACCGCCTCGCCCGATCCCCTCGCCGTCACCGGCTCCGCCGTCCGTGGCCCGCGCGAGAAGCGGCGCAACCGCTTCGTCATGCTCGCCGTGCCGGTCGTCGTGGCCACCGGCACCACCCTGACCGTCGCCCTTGGCCCGTACGAGATCGGCCGCCTCGGCGCCTCCCCGGGCCCCTCCTCCTCGGCACCGTCCGGCGTGGCCTCGCAGCCGGCGAACGTACCGCCGGGGTCGACCACTCCCGGCTCTCCGTCCGGCAAGACCCCGCCCGGCTCCAAGCCGCCGTCGTCCAAGCCGCCGGGCGGCACCTCACCCGGCGCACCGCCCCCGTCCGCCAACGGCGGTGCCGGTGGCGACGTGGGCGGCACCGGCACCCAGCCCGGGGGCAGCGGCTCCGGCTCCGGCAGTGGTTCCGGCTCCGGCTCCGGCGGCGGGTCCACATCAGACCCGTCCGGCGGCGGCGACGGTGACGGCGGCGGCTCCAACCCCACCACCCCCTCCGGTGGCGGCACCACGACCCGTCCCGCCCCCCGCCCCACGACCACGAAGCCGGCGCCCCCGCCGTCCACCGGCGGCGGCTCGTCGACCTCGGGGACGTACTCCCTGCAGAACGTCTCCAGCGGCGAGTGCCTGGCGGAGAACGACGCGGGCTACGCCCTCCTGGTCGACACGTACGAGTGCGGCTCCAAGCCCACGAACGGCGGCTACCTCGCCTACTCCTGGACCTACTCCCCCGGTGCGAACGGCACCTTCCGCCTCATCGCCAAGGTCTCCGGGAAGTGCCTGGCCCGGTCGAGCTCCACCGTCGCCGTCGCCGCCTGCGACGGAACCGCTGCCCAGTCCTGGAAGGTCGGCACTTCGACGTCCGCCGGGCGGACCATCCAGAACGTGGAGAACGGCTGGTGCCTGATCCCCGGACCGCCGTTCACGATGACGTACACCTGCAACCCGGGGGACCGCGCGCACCTCTGGCGGAACATCTCAGCCCGCTGAACGCGGCACCCCGAACACGGGGACGGTGACGCCCCCGCCCCCGCCCCCGCCCCCGTCGCCCTCCCTCCGGAAAGCGACCTCCAGCTCCATCCCGATCCGGAGGTCGCCCTCCGGCACTCCCACGACCTCCGTCATCATGCGCGGCCCCTCCGCCAGGTCCACGACCGCCGCCACGTACGGGACGCGCTCGCCGAAGGGCGGGAGGTCGTTCCGGTGGACGACCGACCAGGTGTAGAGGGTGGCCCGGCCGCTCGCCCGCTCCCAGGTCACGTCCTCGCTCCAGCAGTGCGGGCAGAACTCGCGCGGGTAGTGGTGGACGCGGTCGCAGGCCGCGCAGCGGCGCAGAAGGAGGCGGCCTTCGCTCGCCGCGTCCCAGTACGGGCGGGTGAAGACGTCGATGTCGGGGTCGGCGGCCGTCACAGGAACAGTCCGATCGCCGCGTCGAGGGACCAGGTCTGCCAGGACATGGCGAGGAGGGCGACGAGGGAGATGAGCGCCATCATCGCGTTCTGCCCCTGCTCGGCCCAGTCGTGGATCATGAGGACGAGGTAGAGAAGGTTGAGGAGCAGGCCGCCGATCAGGGCGACCGGGGTCAGGAAGCCGACCACCAGGCCGAGCCCGAGGGCCAGTTCGGCGTAGACGACGACGTACGCCATGAGCTTGGGGCGCGGTGCGACGACCGTCTCGAAGCCCTTCCTGACCGGCGGCCACTTGTGCTTGCCCGCCACGTCGGCGGCCCAGGCGATGCCCGTGCCGCGCTCGAACCAGCCCTTCCTGTCCTTGTGGCGCCAGCTCTCCAGCCACCACAGGCCGAGGCCGATGCGGAGGACGGCGAGCCATTCGGCGCCGGTGAGCCAGACGGTCTGCATGCGCGCGCTCCCTCTCCCGGGACACACTGGATCTGACGGTACGTCAGTTCAGCGCAGCCCCGCCTCTCGCGCAAGGGGCGGGCCCTCCTCGATCCAGGGCGCCGGTCGGCGTGACCGATTCGCAACCGAAATCCCTCTTGACCGAGACCCACAGCGTGTACACGTCATTACGCTCAGCCTTCATGGCCACCACCCCCCTTGCACTCTCTTCACAGGCTGACCACCCCGTGTACGTCATCGGCGCGGGCCCCGGCGGGCTCGCCGTCGCCGCCGCCCTGCGCGCGCGGGGCGTCCGGGCGGTCGTCCTGGAGAAGTCCGACGCCGTCGGCGCCTCATGGCGCGCCCACTACGACCGGCTGCGGCTGCACACCACCCGGCGGCTCTCCGCCCTCCCCGGACTCGCGATACCCCGCTCCTTCGGACGCTGGGTCGCCCGCGCGGACGTGGTGCGCTACCTGGAGAAATACGCGGAGAAGCACGAGCTGGAGATCGTGACGGGCGTCGAGGTCTTCCGTATCGACCGGGCCGGGGCCGACTGGGTCCTGCACGCGACCGGCGGGCGCCGGCTCACCGGGCGGGCGGTCGTCGTGGCCACCGGCTACAACCACACCCCGCGCCTGCCCGACTGGCCCGGCCGCGACGCGTACAAGGGCCGGCTCGACCACGCCCGGACCTACCGCAACCCGGAGCCGTACGCCGGGAAGGACGTCCTCGTCGTCGGCATCGGCAACACCGGTGCCGAGATCGCCGCCGACCTCGCCGACGGCGGAGCCGGCCGGGTGCGGCTCGCCGTGCGGACCGTCCCGCACATCGTGAAGCGCACCACCGCCGGCTGGCCCGCGCAGCGCTCCGGCATCCTGGTCCGCCGCCTGCCGACCGGTCTCGTCGACCGGCTGGGCGCCCTCGCGGCCCGGGTCGGGACGCCGGACCTCTCGGCGTACGGGCTCCCCCGGCCCGACAAGGGCCTCGCCACACGCCAGCGCGAGGGTGCGATTCCGGTGCAGGACGTGGGCCTGGTCGACGCGGTGCGGGCGGGGAAGGTCGAGGTCGTCGCGGCCGTGGAGGCCTTCGAGGACGGCGAGGTGCTCCTCGCGGACGGCACCCGGATCACCCCGGACGCGGTGATCGCGGCGACCGGCTACCGGCGCGCCCTGGAGTCGCTCGTCGGGCATCTGGACGTGCTCGACGGGCGCGGGCATCCGGTGGTGCACGGGGCGCGCTGCCCGTCCGGGGCGCCGGGGCTGTACTTCACGGGGTTCACGAACCCGATCAGCGGGATGTTCCGCGAGCTGGCGATCGACGCGGAGAAGATCGCCCGGCGGATCTCTCGGCGGAAGGCGCGGTGACCCGACGGGGATCGTGCGGCTGATCGCCCGCCGGATCGCGCGGTGACCCGACGGGAATCGTGCGCCAGATCGCCCGCCAGATCGCGCGGTGACCCGACGGGGATCGTGCGCCAGATCGCCCGCCGGATCGCGCCGTGACCTCACCCAGACACACCGGCGGCGGCCCCCCACTGGTCCCGGGGACGGGATCAGAACGTGGTGATGCCCTTCCAGCCCCGGCCGATCTGCACCCGGGACTTCAGGCCGCCCTTGCCGTCGCCGTCGTAGCGCCACAGGGCGCCGGCGGTGTCGGTGGCGATGGTGTCGGGCACGCCGTCGCCCGTCAGGTCGCCCGCACCCGTCAGGTGCAGGGTCTTCCAGCCCTGGCCGATCTTGGATCGGGCGCCCCGCTCGTAGCGGTAGAGGTCCCCGGCCGGGGTCTGCCCGAGGTAGCTCTGGTAGCCGCCCGCCGTGACCGCGCCGACGCCCGTCAGGCGGTAGCCGGTGTAGCCGTGGCCGGTCTTCTGGCGGGTCTGCAGGCCGCCGCGGCCGTTGCCCGCGTACTGCCAGAGGGCGCCCGAGGGGTCGGTGGCCAGGACGTCCGGGAAGCCGTCGCCCGTCAGGTCGCCCACTCCGGTGAGCCTGAGATCCTTCCAGCCGGTGCCGATCTTCACCTTCGCCGCGAAACGGCCGTCCGCTGTCCCGTCGAGCCGCCAGAGGACGCCGGCGGCGTCCTGTGCGAGGGCGTCGGGGCGGCCGTCGGCGTTGAGGTCTCCGGCGGCGGTGAGGCGGTAGCCCTTCCAGCCCCAGCCGATCTTCACCCGGGGCTTGAGGGCGCCCGTTCCGTTGCCGTCGTAGCGCCAGAGGACGCCCTCGCCGTCCAGGGCCAGGACGTCGGCGCGGCCGTCGCCGGTGTAGTCGCGGCGGAAGGTGCCGTGGGGGTTCCAGCCGCGCGGGGTGACCCAGGAGAGGTCGGAGGCGGTGGTGTCGGGGGCCGAGAGGATCTTGGGGGTGCTGCCGGGAGCGGTGGCGCTGCTGACGGTCGCCTGCTGCTCCGTGCCCCCGGAGATGTACGCGACCTGGGAGCCGTCCGGGGACCACTCGGGGAACATGACGTTCTTCCCCTTGGAGAGGGAGTACTCGCTGCCGCTGCTCAGGACGCGGGCGCGGACGTCCACCGCGCCGTCGACATAGGCCGCGAAGGTGATCCGCTCGGCGTTCGGCGAGAACGTCGGGTGCAGGCCGTAGGTGACGAGCTTCGGGGCGCCGCCCACACGCGGGTCCCAGATCTGGACGGTGCTGCCGCGCAGGAAGGTGATGCGCCCGTCCCAGGCCACGTCGACCTGACCGTCCCAGGTCCGCTCGGGGGAGGCGAAGACGTAGCCGAGGCCGGTGCCGTCGAGGTTGACCCGCATGATGCGCAGGCGGTCGTGGCCCGGCTTGACACCGAAGCTCAGGTAGAGCTGTTTGCCGTCAGGGGTCCAGTCGAGGCCGGTGAGCCAGCCGTCCGGCTCATCGATGTCCATGCGGACGGGGCGCGCGTTGCGGCCGTCGGCGTCGGCGACCCAGATGTCGCCGTAGCCGTCGTTGTTGATGAAGGCGATGCGCAGGCCGTCGGGCGAGTAGGTGACGCCGCTGATCTGGGCCCTCGTCAGGCCCGGGCCGCTGGGTACGAGTGTGCGCCGGTCGGTGCCGTCGGCGTTGACCGTGACGATGGTGCTGTGGCGGACGCCGTCGACGTCCTTGTACTCGGTGAAGACCACGCGGGGCTTCGGCGCACTCCCGGCGGCCTGGGCCGGTGCCGTCGTGACCGCGGTGAGCGCGGCGGAGGAGGCGAGGACGGCCAGGGCGGATCCGAGGGCGCGGCGGCGCCCCCGGATGCGGGTGGAACGGGTCAAGTGGTCCCCCAGAACGAACGGATGTCGTCGGACGCGGTCGGTCACGTCGTCCGGGAGTACGACGGTCCGCCCTGTCGAAGGGTTGTACGCCGTCGCGGTATCCGTTCTGCCGGCCGCACAGCCGCCCCTCTCGCACACCCACCGCCGCACAGCCGCACCCTCACACCTATTCCTGACTGGCCGTCAGTTCTGTAATCTGACTGGGCGTCAGCTGTATACGGATGGGTGAAGGGCGGGCGGAACACATGCTTGGATCGACTCACGGCACCTTCACCACCGATCTCCGCGCCCGCGTGGTCGCCTGCGGGGAGTCGCCCCGCACCGCCGTGCACGGCGTCGCCGCCGCCCCCGGCGACCAGGACGTCAGCGGGCGCCCGCTGCACGCCGCCGTGCCCGACCTCGACCGGTTCTTCCGGCCCGAGTCCGTCGCCGTCGTCGGTGCCTCCGACGCCGAGGGCCGGCCCAACACCGGGATCACCCGGCAGCTGCTCGCCTGGTCCGAGCGGGTCGGCGCCCGGCTCGTGCCCGTGCACCCGACCCGTAGGACCGTCTTCGGGATCGACTGCGTGCCCTCCGTCGGCGCGCTCACCGAACCCGTCGACCTGGCCGTCCTCCTCGTCGCCGACCCGCTCCCCGTCATCGAGGAACTCGCCCGGACCAAGGTGAAGTTCGCGGTCGCCTTCGCCTCCGGCTTCGCCGAGACCGGCGAGGCCGGGGCCGCCGCGCAGGAACGTCTCGCCACCGCCGTACGCCGCTCCGGACTCCGCCTCCTCGGCCCCAACACCAACCTCAACGCCTTCGAGCGCTTCCGCGAGGACCTCGAAGGCCCCGCCGTCGCCCTCATCACCCAGTCCGGCCACCAGGGGCGGCCCGTCTTCACCCTCCAGGAGCTCGGCGTCCGCCTCTCCCACTGGGCGCCCACCGGCAACGAGGCCGACCTGGAGACCTCCGACTTCATCTCGTACTTCGCCGGACGGCCCGAGGTCGGCGCGATCGCCTGTTACGTCGAGGGCCTCAAGGACGGCCGTTCCTTCCTCCTCGCCGCCGACCGGGCCGCCCGCCACGGCGTCCCCGTCGTCGCCGTGAAGGTCGGCCGCACCGAGACCGGGGCCCGTACGGCCGCCTCCCACACCGGCAAGCTCACCGGCGCCGACCAGGTCGTCGACGCGGCCATGCGCCAGTTCGGGGTGATCCGGGTCGACGGGCTCGACCAGCTCCAGGACACCGCGACCCTGCTCGCCCGCGCCCGCCGCCCGCAGGCCGACGGCGTCGTCGTCTACTCCATCTCCGGCGGTACGGGCGCCCACTTCGCCGACCTGGCCACCGAGGCGGGCCTCCGGCTGCCCACCCTGCCGCAGGCCAGGCAGGACGAACTCCACCAGTGGATCCCGGAGTACCTGAGCGTCGCCAACCCCGTCGACAACGGTGGTCACCCGGTGGGCGACTGGCGCGGCCGGAAGATCATCGACGCGATCCTCGCCGACCCGTCGGTGGGCGTGCTGATCTGTCCGATCACCGGGCCGTTCCCGCCCATGAGCGACAAGCTCGCCCAGGACCTGGTCGACGCGGCGGAGGCTACGGACAAGCTGGTGTGCGTGGTGTGGGGGTCCCCGGTCGGTACGGAGGACGCCTACCGCACGACCCTGCTCGGCTCCTCGCGCGTCGCCACCTTCCGTACGTTCGCCAACTGCATCGGGGCCGTGAAGGCCTACCTCGACCACCACCGCTTCACCACCGCCTACCGCTCCCCCTTCGACGAGGCCCCCCGCACCCCCTCCCCCTCCCTCCGCAAGGCCCAGGCCCTCATGCGGCCCGGCCGGCGGCTCAGCGAGCACGCGGCGAAGCAGCTCCTGCGGGCCTACGGGATACGGGTGCCGCGCGAGCAGCTCGTCACCAGCGCGGCGGCGGCCGTCCGGGCCGCCGGGCTCGTCGGCTACCCGGTCGTCATGAAGGCCTCGGGCGCGCAGCTCGCCCACAAGACCGAACTGGGCCTCGTGAAGGTCGGGCTGACCTCCGCGAGCCAGGTCAGGGACGCCTACCGCGAACTCACCGACATCGCCCGCTTCGAGTCGATCGACCTCGACGGGATCCTCGTCTGCCAGATGGTCGGGCGCGGCGTCGAGATGGTGGTGGGCGTGACCCGCGACGAGCTGTTCGGCCCGACGGTGACGGTCGGGCTCGGCGGGGTCCTGGTGGAGGTCCTCGACGACACGGCCGTACGGGTCCCGCCCTTCGGGGAGTACGAGGCGCGGTCGATGCTCGCCGAACTGCGCGGCCGGGCCCTGCTCGACGGGGTACGGGGGGCTCCGCCGGCCGACGTGGACGCGCTCGTCGAGGTGGTGCTGCGGGTCCAGCGGATGGCCCTGGAACTCGACGGCGACCTCGCCGAGCTCGACATCAACCCGCTGATGGTGCTGCCGCGCGGGCAAGGGGCCGTGGCCCTGGACGCGCTCGCGGTCTGCCGCTGAGGAGATCAGGCTTCATGTCCGATGTGCTGCACGCCGTCGAGAACGGCGTCTCGTGGATCACCCTCAACCGCCCCGAGGCGATGAACGCGGTCACCTGGGACCAGCGGGAACGCATCATGGCCCTGCTCGACGAGGCCTCCGCGGACCCGGACGTCCGGGCGGTGGTGGTGACGGCGACGGGCCGGGGCTTCTGCGCGGGGGCGGACCTGCGGGGCGCGCCGGCCGTCCCGGAGACCGTCCCCGGGGACGTGGCGCGCACGATCCGGCGCGGGGCGCAGCGCTTCATCGGAGCCGTACTGGACTGCGAGAAGCCGGTGATCGCGGCGGTGAACGGGACGGCGGCGGGGATCGGCGCGCACCTCGCCTTCGCCTGCGACCTGGTGCTCGCGGCGGACTCGGCGCGCTTCATCGAGGTGTTCGTACGGCGGGGCCTGGTTCCGGACGGCGGCGGGGCGTATCTCCTCCCCCGGCTGATCGGGCCGCAGCGGGCGAAGGAGCTGATGTTCTTCGGGGACGCGGTGTCGGCGGCGGAGGCGCGTGAGCTGGGCCTGGTGAACCGGGTGGTCCCGGCGGAGGAGCTGCCGAAGACGGCCCGGGAGTGGGCGGAACGCCTGGCCCAGGGCCCGACGCGGGCCCTGGCGCTGACGAAGCAGCTGGTGAACGCGTCGCTGGATGGGGACCGTGGCGCCGCCTTCGCGGCGGAGGCGGCGGCGCAGGAGATCAACATGACGACGAGGGACGCGAAGGAGGGGGTGGCGAGCTTCGTGGAGCGGCGGGAGGCGCGGTACGGGGGGCGGTAGCGGAGGCTGTCGTACCGGAGCCCTATCGTGTGTCGCGCATATGCCACACACTGCCGCTCCGGGGGGAACGGAATGCCCAACTCCGCGCGCTCGCGCGATGGATCCGAAGGATCTGGAAGATCCGGTAGATCCCGTAGATCTGGTAGATCCGATAGATCTGGAAGATCCCGTACGTCACTTCTGCTCGTCCCGGCGCTGCTGACGGCGCTCCTGAGCCCGCTGCTCCCTGCGGGCACGGCCCTGGCGGCGACGCCGGTGCCGACGGCTCCGGTGAGCGCGGCTCCGGCCCAGGACCCGGCGACACCGCAGCCGGACCCGACGGAACCCGCGCCCGAGCCGTCCGCGACGACGGACCCGCCGCCCGAGCCGACGCCGACGCCGACCGTCGATCCGTCGCCGAACCCGACGGAACCCGCGGAACCGACCGCCGAGCCGACGCCGAACCCGACGGATTCCACGGAACCGACCGCCGAGCCGACGCCGAACCCGACGGATTCCACGGAACCCACCGTCGAGCCGACGCCCAGCACGGAGCCCACCGCCGACCCCTGCCCCGTCCTGCCGCTCGCCCCGCTGGGCGACCCGGGCGACGCGATGCGACGGGTCACGATGGAGCCGAACAGCACCCTCTGCTTCACGGTCACCGTGGAGAAGCCGGGGCTGCACCGGGTGCTCGTGGCCGGTGGTGTCCCCTCCCTCTCGTTCTCCTCCGGCGGAACGCGGGTCGCCTGTTTTTCGCTGGACATGAGCCCCTGCGAGCTGGCCGCCGGCACATACACGCTCGGCCTCGCCACCTCCGGCTACCGCCTCTCCGACACCCGGCTCGCCGTCGTCCCGCTGATGGCGGGCCCCGGCTGCCCGGACCCCGCCGACAGCGGCTTCGGTACGGCCCCGACGACCGGCACCGCCAACGAAGTCGGCCTGCTCTGCCACTCCTTCACCTCCGCGCCGGGCGAGCTGATCACCACGGAGCTCCGGCCCCAGGCGGGCTCGCCCGCCAACGTCGACGCGTGGGTCACCGACGGCACGGGCAAGCGGCTCTGCAGTGTCGGCTACGACTGCGTGCTGCCCGCGGGGACCGGCGAATACCGCGTCCTCGCGCACCTCAACCCCTCGGCCGGCTCCTACCCCGTCCCGTACACCCTGAAGGTCCGGCAGGTCTCCCACCCCGTGGGCTGCGCGACCGTGGGCGTGAACGCCTACGGCACGGCGCCGACGCAGGTCTCGCCGCCGACCGAGTGCAAGACGTTCACTCCGGCCACGACCGGCCGGTACGAGGTACGGGCGATCCAGCCGTCCGGCGTCAGCGGCTCGCTCACGGTGTACGCGCCCGGCGGCCGTATCTGCGAGTACGTGACCTCCTGCCAGCTCGTCGCGGGCATCACGTACACCCTGATCACCGACCAGGCCGTGCGGATCCTCGACTGGAGGTCCGCCGCCGAGGGCTGCGAGAACGTACCGCTCGGGCAGCCCCACCGGGCCGGGATCGGCGCGCCCGCCGAGGTCGACTGCGTGAACCTGCCGGCGCCTCAGGGCTCCCGGGTGGCCATCCTGACGGCCCCCGAGGAAAACGGCGTGAAGCCCGACATCTCGGTGATCGACGCCACCGGCGCCCTGCTCTGCTGGACCGAGGAGTCGCTGTCCTCGGGCACCTGCGCCCTCAACGGCACCGCCCCCTACAGCGCTCTGGTGAAGAGCGGACACCAGGGCGAGGCCACCGGCGGCTACGGTCTCACCGTCCACCGCACGGACGTGGCCAGCGACTGCCGCACCTTCCCGGCGGGCGACTTCACCGCGCATCCGGCCCGGGTCACCGTGCGGACCGGCGACGGCGTCTTCGGCGACTGTCTGACGATTCCGGCGGCCGACCACTCCACTCGCGAGCTGATCAGGGTCGAGAGCCTCCACTCCCTCGGCTTCAGCGTGCTCGACGAGACCGGCAGGAGGGTCTGCGGCGCCAACCAGGAGGACTGCGCTCTGGCGCCCGGACTCTCGCACACGGTCCTCGTCTCCGGCAGCCTCGGCGGCACACCCGTCGAGCACACGCTGGTCCGCCGGGACGTCACCGCCACCGCGCGCGGCTGTGTCGCCACCCCGGCCGCGAAGGTCGGCGCCCCGTCGGTCTCCGGCGCCCTGGCCGAGGACGGCACCCTCGTGTGCCACCGGGTGACCACGACGGACGCGCGGGACACCCTGCACCTCGACGCCCGGTACACGACGGCGGGGCACGCGACCGGACACGGGGTCTACGACGCGCAGGGCAGAGCCGCGTGTGAGGACTTCGGCGCCGGCTGCGCCGTCTCCGGCTCCACGGGCTACCAGGCGATCGTCGAGGTCGGGTCCGGTGGCGCCACCACCCCCGCCTACCGCCTCGACGCCGTCCGCATCGGCACGGCCACCGGGCCCGCGCCGGAGTGCGTACGGATCCCGGACGTCACGTACGGCTTCGGGCCGCTCGTCGGCACGCTGTCCGAGCAGAGGTCCACGCTCTGCGCGGTGCTGCCGACCGCGACGAACGACGTACTGAAGCTCTCGTTCGCCCCCGTGCAGGAGCTCCGCAAGTCGCCCACGCCCCGGCTGTACGGCGCGGCCCGCTCGGATCTCTGCTACGGGAGCTGGCGCGGGTACTACGACTGCCAGGTGCCCGGCGAGAGCTACGAGTACGTGGCCCGGCCGACCACCCTCCTGATCGGGCTGCCGTCGGTTCCCCCGCAGGCGCCCACCGAGGTGCGTGCCTCGGCGGTCTGCTCGCCCACCTGCGGCACCGTGACCCGGACCGTCACCGCCGTGAGCCCCGGCACCGTCGGCGCCGGGAGGATCACGATGACGGTCACCGGTGCGGCGCTGCACGAGAAGGACGTCGTCGAGGTGTCCGGTGGCAGCTTCCGCGCCCGGTCGACGACGGTCTCCGTCGCTCCCGACCGGCGGAGCATGAGCGTCGCTCTGGACCTGACGAGCGCGCCGCGCACCGCGCTGAACCTGAACGTGGTCACCCACGACGGCTACACGTACGCGCGCGGCAGGGTCACCGTCGTCGCCCCCATCCGCGCCACCGCCGCCCCCGGCATCACCGGCACCGTCGTCGTCGGCGGCAAGGTGACGGCGAAGGCCGGGACCTGGACGCCGACGGCCGAGTCGTACGCGTACCAGTGGCGGGCCAACGGGGTCGCGATCGCTGGGGCCACGGCCTCCACGTACACGATCCCCGCCACGCTCCAGGGCAAGCAGCTCTCCCTGGCGGTGACGGCCCGGAAGGCCGGTCATCCGCTGGTCACGGCGACGAGTTCCGCCCTGGTCGTCAAGGGCGTCGCACCCAAGCCCACCAAGCTGCCGTACGTCTCCGGCTCCACGCGCGTGGGCAACAGGATGACGGCCGTGGTCGGCACCTGGTCGCCCGCGCCGACCTCGTACGCCTACCAGTGGCGGGCGAACGGCGTGGCGATCTCCGGCGCGACCGGGTCGACGTACGTCATCGGCGGCGCCGTCGCCGGGAAGAAGCTCTCGGTGACCGTGACGGCCCACCGCACCGGGCACCTGAGCGGGGCGTACACGACCGTCGGGTACACCTCCGCGTACGGGTACGCGCCGAAGGCGACCACGGCGCCCTACACCACCGGCACGGTCAGGGTCGGGCGGACGCTCAGCCTGAACCGGGGCACGTGGACTCCGGCGCCGACCTCGTACGCGTACCAGTGGTACGCGAACGGGCGGGCCATCACCGGGGCGACGAAGACGACGTTCACGCTGACCGCGGCCCAGCGGGGGACCCGGATCACCGTCAAGGTGACCGCCCACCGGACCGGGCACGCCTCGGGTGTCGCCTGGACCCGGGCGACGGCGGCCGTCGCCGGCTGATCCCCTCGCGGTACGAAGGAGCCCCCGGGGCGGCGGTCGGTCCGTCGCCCCGGGGGCTCTCGCGTGCGGGGGCCGCCGTGTGCGGGGGCTCCGTGTGCGGGGCTTCCGTGTGCGGGGCTCCGTGTGCGGGGCTTCCGTGTGCGGGGGCTCCGTGTGCGGGGCTTCCGTGTGCGGGGCTCCCGGGGGTTCCTATCTGACGAACCGTCAGCTTCAATGGGCGGTGTGATGGGACACGCGGGGATGGCGGCCACCGTCGTCCGACACCTGAGAGCGGCCGGTTCGCCGACGGCCGTGGAACCACTGCCCCGGCCGGTACTGCGCGCGGTACGGGAGGACGAGCGACCACCCGTCGACCCGGCCGAATTCCGCCGCGTCCTCGGTCACTTCGCGAGCGGGGTCACGATCGTGACCGCGCTCGACGCGGAAGGGCCGGCCGGGTTCGCCTGCCAGTCCTTCGCCTCCCTCTCCCTCGACCCGCCCCTGGTCGCCTTCATGGTCGCCCGTACGTCGACGACCTGGCCCCGGATCGCGGGCGCGGGCACCTTCTGCGTCAACATCCTCGGGGCCGACCAGGGCCCGCTGTGCCGGTCGTTCGCGGTCAGCGGGGCGGACAAGTTCGCGGGCGTCGACTGGACCCCGGCCCCGGTCACGGGCTCCCCCCGACTCGCCGACGCGCCCGCCTGGATCGACTGCGCGATCACCGCCGTGCACACCGGGGGCGACCATCTGATCGTGGTGGGGCGGGTGGAGTCGCTGGGGGCCGAGGAGGAGGACGGTGATCCGTCGCCGTTGCTGTTCCACCGGGGGAAGTTCGGGCGGCTGAGCTCGTAGTCCCGATCCCGGGGCCGATCCCGATCCCGGGGCCGGGGCCGGGGCCCGGTCTCAGGCGTCGATCACGCCCGCGTGCAGGCCCGCGCCGCCGAGCAGGAACACGGTCAGCACCGCGGCCGTCCCCCACACCAGCAGCGCCACGAAGTACCCCCGCCGCGCGTGACGCGTGACGAGCACCGCCACGGCCAGGCACACCGCGGCCACCAGCCAGCCCGGCCCGCCCGCGAGCGGCCACAGCAGGGCCCCGGCAGCGGTCGACAGGAGCAGCTGCCAGCCGGTCGGACGCCCGCCCCACCGGCGTGTCAGGGCCTCGCCGAGAAGCACGATCGGCAGCACGAGCGCGACGGAGACCGCGAACGCCGGGAGCAGCCCGACCACCGCGAGGAACGGAAGCGCGAGCAGGGTCAGCGCGCTGAGACGCTCCTCGCCCGGCTCCGGCTGCCCGGCGTCCCCGAACAGCACGAGCAGGATCAGGGCGATGGCCCCCTCCAGGGCCAGCGCGAGCACCGAGGCCCAGAGCATCCGGCCGTACGTACGCCCCTCGCCGCACTCGTTCGAGCCCCGCTCGCGCACCTCACGCTCGCCCATGCGCGATCACCCCCTGCCGGCCATCATGCTCCTGCCAGGGACACCGTCTCCGTCCGGGGTCGGCGGATCACCAGGGCCATCAGGGCCGCCGCCGCGCACAGCGCGCCCGAGGCGTACCAGACGACGTCGTACCGGCCGAAGACGTCCCGTGCCACACCACCGGCGAAGGCGACGACCGCCGCGCCCACCTGGTGGGAGGCGAGGACCCAGCCGAAGACGATCGCCGAGTCCTCGCCGTAGTGCTCGCGGCACAGGGCGATCGTCGGCGGGACCGTGGCGACCCAGTCCAGGCCGTAGAAGACGATGAAGAACAGCATCGGCGGGTGCACGGCCGGTGCGAGGAGCAGCGGCAGGAAGAGCAGCGAGACACCACGGAGCGCGTAGTAGACCGCGAGGAGCCGGCGGGCCTCGAAGCGGTCGGTGAACCAGCCCGAGGCGATCGTGCCGACGACGTCGAACACGCCGATCACCGCGAGCAGCCCGGCCGCCGTCGTCACCGGCATCCCGTGGTCGTGGGCCGCCGGCACGAAGTGGGTCTTCACCAGGCCGTTCGTCGACGCCCCACAGATCGCGAACGTGCCCGCCAGGAGCCAGAACGGCCCCGTGCGGGCCGCCTTGAACAGCACCGTGACCGCCCGGCGGGCCGCGCCCGTCACGGGCGCCGGCTTCTCGGCGTACTCCCCGCCGTACGGGGCAAGCCCGACGTCCGCCGGATGGTCCCGGAGCAGCAGCCATACGAACGGGACCACCGCGAGGGCGGCGAGCGACACGGTCACGGCCGCCGGGCGCCAGCCGTGGTGCTCGACCAGCCAGGACAGCAGCGGCAGGAACACCAGCTGCCCGGACGCGCCGGCCGCCGTGAGGATGCCCGTCACCAGGCCCCGGCGGGCCGTGAACCAGCGGTTGGTGACGGTCGCCGCGAACGCGAGGGCCATCGAGCCGCTGCCGAGCCCGACGAGCACACCCCAGAAGAGGACGAGCTGCCAGGCCGTCGTCATCCACACCGTGAGCACCGATCCCAGCGCGATGACCGACAGCGCCACCGCCACGATCCGGCGGATGCCGAAGCGGTCCATGAGGGCGGCGGCGAAGGGGGCCGTCAGGCCGTAGAGGGCGAGATTCACCGAGACGGCGAAGCCGATCGTGCCCCGCGACCAGTCGAACTCCTCGTGCAGCGGCTCGATCAGCAGGCCCGGGAGCGACGCGAACGCCGCCGCGCCGATGATCGTGACGAAGGTGACCGCCGCGACGAACCACGCCCGGTGGACGCGGGGCGTGCGGACCGGGGGCCGGACGGGGGGCCGGTCGGGGGTGCGGGCGGGGCTGCCGGTTGTCTGGGCCATGCCACCGAGCATCCCGGCCCGCCCCCGCCTCCGGCCATTGGCCCGAACGACAGCTTTCGAACGGATCGGGACACACGACTGAAGACCAGGCCGCCACTCACACCCTCGGCAGCGTCCTGATCGGGCGCACCGCGAGCAGCGCGCCCACCACGAGCACCGCGATCCCCGCCCCCACGAGCAGCACCTCCTCCGTGCCGACCGCCGCCGCCACCGGCCCCGACAGGGTCCGCCCGACGCCCATCATCAGGAGCGAACCGGCCACGTCGTACGCGTGCATCCGGTTCAGGGCCTCCTGCGGTACGTGCGTCTGGACGGCCGTCGACCACATCACCAGCCAGAAGGCGAAGGCCGCGCCACCGATGAACTGGCCCGTGCCGAGCAGCGCCACGGGCGCGCCCAGGCCGAGCAGCGCGAGGTTCACGGGGAGGCCGAGGAGGGCGACCGCGCCCGCCGCGAGGGGGGCGCGCGGGCGCAGCCGGAGGGCGAGCAGGCCGCCGACGGCGCTGCCCGCTCCGTTGACCGCCATGAGCACGCCGTACGTGGCCGAGCCGTGGTCCTCGGTGACCAGGCTCGCGGTGAGCGGCACCATGGGGCCGGCCACGGTGAGCCCGTACACGGTCCAGATGGCAATGACGCCCCAGAGCCAGTTCCGCGCCCTGAACTCCCTCCACCCGCCGACGAGTTCGGCGCCGAGGGAAGCGCGCCGCAGGGAGTCGGACGGGATCGGGGCGATGCGCATCAGGGTGAGGCAGAGGGCACTGACCGCGAACGTCGCGCCGTTGACGGCGAAGGCGGCGCCCGCGTTCCACACGGCGACGAGCACACCCGCCGCCGCCGGGCCCGCCATGACCATGAGTGCCTCGACGACCCGGAGGACGGCGTTGGCGCGCTGCACGTCCGGGGCGATGCGCGGGATGGTGGAGGCGACGCCCGGCTGGAACAGGGCGGCGCCGACGCCGCTGAGGACGGAGAGGGTGTAGACCGCCCAGAGGGGCGGGCCGCCGAGCGTGAAGGCGACGGCGAGGACGGCCGCTCCGGGCAGTCGCAGCAGATCCGCGAGGATCATCATGCGGCGGGCGGTGAAGCGGTCGGCGAGGACACCGCCGAAGAGGACGAAGAGCGCGAAGGCGGCGGTCCAGCCGCCGAGGGCGTAGCCGACGGTGGCGCCGGAGTGGCCCGCGCCGAGGAGTCCGGCGGCGAAGGCGACCGGGACCATGCCCTCGCCGAAGACGGCGACGCCCCGGGCGACGAAGAAGAGCCGGAAGTTACGGTTCCACAGTGCGGGCGGCTCGGCCGGGGCGGGAATCCGCTCGGCGGCCTCAGACTTGTACGTGTTGTCCGTCACGGAGAGGTAGACCTATCACCGGGTGGTCTACACCACCACTGAATTTCGACCGATCACCGATCACCGCTCACCGCTCACGAATCACCAATCACCAGTGACCAGTGACCAGTGACCAGTCACCGATCACCGATCACCGGAGGGAGCACCGCCCGTGCCGCCGTCGTCCGAACCGCCCCCGCACCGCGTCGCCGTGCTCGCACTGCCCGGCCTCCTCCCCTTCGAACTGGGCATTCCGCACCGCATCTTCGGCCGTGCGAAGGACATCACGGGCCGCCCGCTGTACGAGATCGTCACCTGTGCGACGGCCGCGGGCCCGGTGCCGACGGACGCGGACTTCTCGATCCACGTCGAGCACGGCCCGGAGGCCCTCGCCACCGCCGACACCGTCGTCGTACCGGCCTCGTACGAGCTCGGTCCGGTCTACGACGAGGGCCGGCTCACCGGCGAACTGGCCGCCGCGCTCGCCCACATCCGGCCGGGCACCCGGCTGGTATCCATCTGCACCGGCGGGTACGTGCTCGCCGCCGCCGGGTACCTCGACGGGCGCCCGGCCACCACCCACTGGTCCTCGGCCGAGCACTTCCAGCGGCTCTTCCCGCGCGTACGGGTCGACGCGGACGTGCTGTTCGTCGACGACGGCGACGTCCTCACCTCGGCGGGCGTGGCCGCCGGGATCGACCTGTGCCTGCACATCGTGCGTCGCGACCACGGCACGGCCGTCGCCAACGACGTGGCCCGCAGGACCGTCGTACCGCCGCACCGGGACGGCGGCCAGGCCCAGTACATCGAGCGGCCCCTGCCGGAGGCCGGCACCCACACCACGACCACCGCGCGGGCATGGGCGCTCGCCCACCTCCACGAGCCGATCCAGCTGCGTGACCTGGCCGAGAAGGAGGCGATGAGCGTACGGACGTTCACCCGGCGCTTCCGCGACGAGGTGGGCATCAGCCCCGGCCAGTGGCTCACCCAGCAGCGGGTCGAGCGCGCCCGGCACCTCCTGGAGTCCACCGGCCTGCCCGTCGACCGGGTCGCGCAGGACGCCGGATTCGGCACGGCGCAGTCGCTGCGGGTGCACCTGATGAGCGCGATCGGGGTGACGCCGACGTCCTACCGGCGGACGTTCCGCACGGGCGCGGGCACGGGCGCGGGCGGGTCCGCGCCCGCCCCGTTCTCGCCGCCCCGTCTCAGAACGTGAGGACCCCCCGGGCCACCTTGCCCGCCTCCGCGTCCTCCACCGCTCTCGCGAACTCCTCCACCGGGTACGTGGCGGTGACGAGTTCGTCGAGGAGGAGGCGGCCCGAGCGGTACAGCTCGGCGTAGAGCGGGATGTCGCGCTGCGGGCGGGAGGAGCCGTACCGGCAGCCCAGGATCGACTTGTCCAGGAACATCGCGGCGGGCAGGAAGCTCGCCTCCGCCTTCGGCGCGGTCATGCCGAGGAGGATCGCCTGTCCGTGCCGGTCGAGGAGGTCGATCGCGGTCCGGACGAGCCCGGTGTGCCCGACGCACTCGAAGACGTGGTCGGCGCCGGTGGGGAGGAGCTCCCGTACGCCGTCGGTGGAGGTCAGGAAGTGACACGCCCCGAACTGCCGGGCCACCGCCTCCTTCGCCGGGTTCGTGTCCACGGCCACGATCGTCAGCGCGCCCGCGATCCGCGCGCCCTGGAGGACGTTGAGCCCGATCCCGCCCGTGCCGATGACGACGACCGTCTCGCCCCGCCCGACCTTCGCCCGGTTCAGGACGGCCCCTACGCCGGTGAGGACGCCGCAGCCCATCAGCGCCGCCGAGGTCAGCGGGATGTCCTGCGGGATCTTCACCGCCTGGACCGCCTTGACGACGGTCCGCTCGGCGAACGAGGAGTTCGAGGCGAACTGGTAGAGCGGCCGCCCGCCCCGCGAGAACGGCTGACCCGGCATCCCGATGGCCTTCCGGCACATGGTGGGCCGCCCCCGGTCGCAGTCCGCGCAGGCCCCGCAGTTCGCGAGGGTCGACAGGGCCACGTGGTCGCCCGGGACGACGTGTGTGACGCCCGGTCCGACCGCCTCGACGACCCCGGCACCCTCGTGCCCGAGCACGACGGGAGGGGGGAAGGGGATGGTCCCGTCGACGACCGACAGATCGCTGTGGCACAGTCCGGCCGCCGCGATCCCCACCAGCACCTCACCGGGCCCGGGGTCCCGTACCTCCAGGTCGTCGACGACCTGGACCTGCTTCCCGTCGAACACCACACCCCTCATGAGCCGTTCTCCTTGCTCGCGTCGGTACGGGCGCTCGCCTCGGTACGGGCGCCCGCGCCTGCATTGGAGCCCGTACCCGCACCGGGGCCCGCGTCAGGGCCCGCGCCCGCACCGCTACGGGCGCCCGCACCCGGGCCCGCGCCCGCGTTCGGGCGGTCGCCCGACGCCGCCGCCCGGGCCATCTCCTCCAGGCGCGCCAGCATCGGCATCGGGTCCACCCCCACCGTCCCCGGCAGGAAGTCCGCGATCCGTTCCGGCGTCCAGGCGCCGCCCTCCGCGTACCCCGCCCGCAGCTCCCTGGGCTGCGCCCAGACCGCGATCTTCGGGCCCGCGATCGTGTAGACCTGGCCGGTGATCCTCTCCTCGCGGGCCCGCTCGGAGAGCAGGTAGACGACGAGGGCCGCGACGTCCTCCGGCTCCCCGATCTCCTTCAGTTCCATCGGGACGTTCGCCGACATCCGGGTCCGTGCCACCGGCGCCACCGCGTTCGCCGTCACCCCGTACTTGTGGAGGCCGAGCGCCGCCGACCGTACGAGGGAGATGATCCCGCCCTTGGCGGCCGAGTAGTTGGCCTGCGCCACCGAGCCCTGGTGGTTGCCGCTGGTGAACCCGATCAGGGTCCCGGCCCCCTGGCGCCGCATGATCGCCGAGGCCGCCCGGAAGACCGTGAACGTGCCCTTCAGATGCGTCGCGACGACCGGGTCCCACTCCTCCTCGGACATGTTGAAGAGCATCCGCTCGCGCAGGATGCCCGCCACGCACACGACCCCGTCCAGGCGCCCGTACTCCGTGAGGGCGACGTCGACGACCCGCTGCCCGCCCGCCATCGTCGAGATGTCGTCGGCGACCGCGACCGCCGTCCCACCGCCCGCCTCGATCTCCTTCACCACCGACAGCGCGACCTCCGACGTCGGTTCGCCGCCCTCGATCGACACCCCGTAGTCGTTGACGACGACCTTCGCGCCCTCCGCCGCGCACGCGAGGGCAACGGCGCGGCCGATGCCCCGTCCCGCGCCCGTCACGGCGACGACCTTGCCAGCCAAGAAGTTCCCCACGTCCGGCCCCTCCCGCAGTTTCTGACGGTCCGTTAGATTCATTCGTCGTCAGGATTCTACGGTCCGTCAGATACCGGAAAACAAGACCCCGGAGGCCCCGATGTCTCTGCCCGCCGCATTCCACGAGATCGCCAAGCGCGTCAACAACTGGGGCCGTTGGGGCCAGGACGACGAGATCGGCACCCTCAACCTGGTCACGGACGAGGTCGTGCGCGAGGCCGTCGCCACCGTCCGCACCGGCCATCGCGTCCCGCTCGCCGTCGACCTCAAGCAGGACGGCGTCCAGACCGGCATGATCCCCGGCCGGGTCAACCCGCTCCATGTCATGGTCCAGATCAACCAGGAGCTCTTCGGCCCCGGCACGGTCGCCACCAGCGACGACGCCGTGACCCTCGGCCTCCAGGCCGGCACCCACTGGGACGCCCTGACCCATGTCTCCCACTCGGGCCACCTCTACAACGGCCGCCCCGCCGCCACCATCACCCCGCACGGCCGCTCCGAGTTCAGCGGCATCCACACGGCCCGCCACCTGGTGAGCCGGGGGGTGCTGCTCGACGTGGCCGCCGCCAAGGGCCTGGACCGGCTGCCGGGCGACCACGCCGTCACGCCCGAGGACCTGGACGAGGCCGCCGACTTCGGCGGGGTGACCGTACGGTCCGGCGACATCGTGCTCGTACGGACGGGTCAGATGCAGTCGTACCTGGCCGGCGACCGGCACGGATACGCCTTCCCGTCACCCGGGCTCTCGATCCGTACGCCGGAGTGGTTCCACGCCCGGGACGTCGCGGCCGTCGCCAACGACACCCTCACCTTCGAGATCTTCCCGCCGGAGATCGAGGACCTGTGGCTGCCCGTGCACGCCCTCGACCTGGTCGAGATGGGCATGCTCCAGGGGCAGAACTGGAATCTGGAAGCTCTGTCCACAGCCTGTGCACAAGAGCGGCGCCACGCCTTCCTGCTCTCCGCGATGCCCGAGCCCTTCGTGGGCGGTACGGGCACACCGGTGGCACCGGTCGCCATCCTCTGAGCGCCGGTACGGCGACGGGCGGCGACGGGCGGCAGCGCGCGGCTCGGCCGCCGCCGGCCGCCACCCGGCAGCGAACCGTCAGCAGCGCACCCGACCGGGCGCCACCGACGCCCCCGGACCCGGCGAAGGCGCGGCCGGAGCCGGGTCCACCTCGCACCAGATGCTCTTGCCCGCACCCTCGGGCTGCCAGCCCCACCGGTCCGCGAGGCCGTCGACCAGCTCCAGGCCGCGCCCGTTGGTGTCGTCGCCCTCCGCGTGACGGGGCCGCGGCGGGCGGTCGCTCGCGTCCGCCACCTCGACCCGCACCCCGCCCTCCGCCGCGAACAGCATCCGCAGCACGGCCGGACAGCCGGTGTGCACCACCGCGTTGGTCACGAGCTCGGAGATGAGCAGCACCAGCGTCTCCGCCAGCGGCTCGTCATCGCCTATGCCCGAGCCGGCGAGCCGTGACCGGGCCCACCTCCGGGCTCGCCCCACCTCCGCCGGGTCCGGCCCGACCTTCAACTGAACCTGAAGCACCTGCACCGCTCACACCATCCGAACCGGCGGACACATCGCCTCGCGCCTCACAGCCATCGACGCCCTTACGGAACGTGATTCCCTTGTGAGACAGCATGGTTGACGTACAGTCACCGCAACAAGCGCTTCGGGCATATTCCAGCGCGAAGGAGTACGCGTAGTCCATACTGTGCGACGCACGCTGCGGGGAGTCGAACAGGAGCGCGCAGGGCGCGTCCTCGGGGCGCGAGCGGCGCGCATTCCCGGGCCCGGAGTCACCTCAGGGGCGACACCGGGACGATCCGGGCCAACGAGCACTCGCATCCCACGGAGCGTACCGGAGGCGGAGGCCGACTCCGGGCCGTGACGGCCCCGCCGAAGGACACAACCAGATATCAACATTCCGTGACCCGGCGGGCGCACAGAGCGATGCCGGGAGTCACAGTCCGGCGGCCACCGTCTCCTCGGCGCGCGCGGCGGGCAGCAGCAGCTCGGCCCGCACCCAGGCGCGCTTGAGGTGCAGATGGACATCGGCCTCCCAGGTGAAGCCCATGCCGCCGTGGACCTGGAGGCAGTCCCGGGCGTTGGCGGTCGCGGCCTCGTCGGCGAGGAGCTTGGCGCCGGCGATCTCGACGGGGTCGACGGTGAGGGAGGCGGCGCGGACGGCGGCGCGGGCGAGTTCGGTACGGACGAGCATCCCGGCACAGAGATGCTTGACGGCCTGGAACCCTCCGATGACCTGCCCGAACTGCTCCCGCTCGCGCGCGTAGGAGACCGCCTTCCCGGTGGTGGCCTCCGCGCTTCCCACCTGCTCGGCAGCGGTGAGCAGGACGGCTTCCCATCCCTCCGTGGTGCTCACCGCCGCGGGTGCCCCGGGCACTCGATGAAGCGGCGTCAGCGGATCCACCGACCGCATCGGTACGGCGCCCTCGGCCGAGCCCAGCACCACGTCGGCCTCGTCCAGCCAAGGGACGAGGCCCTCGCCCACCTCGGTCACCACGACGTCCCCCTCCGCCGCCCCCGGCACGGACCCGGCCGCCAGGTGCGTGGCCACCAGCGGCCCCGGCAGCAGCACCCGGCCCGCCTCCTCGAACACGAGCACCGCCTCCGGGAGCCCGAGTCCCACACCCCCCTCCTCCTCCGGGAGCCGCAGCGCGAAGAATCCCGCCGCGCCGAGCTCCCTCCACAACCCCCGGTCCACGGCGGGGGAATCGACGGCGGCCCGCAGGGCCTCCCGATCGAAGAGCCGCCCGAGCAGCTCCCGTACCCCCTTCCGCAGCGCCCGCTGGTCCTCGCCGAGTCGGAAGTCCATGGCAGGGGTCACCGTCCTTTCGGCAGGCCGAGGATGCGCTCGGCGACGATGTCGCGCTGGATCTGGGAGGTGCCGGCGGCGATCGTGTACGAGAGCGAGGACAGCCGGTCCAGGGTCCACTCCCGCCCGAGGTCGAGCGCGTCGGGTCCGAGCACGCCGGCGGCCGCCTCGTAGAGCTCCTGCCGGGCGTGCGAGTAGTGCAGCTTGAAGACGGACCCGCCGGCCCCCGGCACGCCCCCCGTCGCCTGCGCCTCGCTGACGTTCGCCTGGGTGAGCCGCCACAGCGCCCGGAACTCGGCGGAGAGCCTGCCGAGCCGCCGCCGCAGGACGGGGTCGTCCCAGGTGCCGTTCTCCCGGGCCGTGCGGGCGAGTTCGCCGAGGAGGCGGCGGCAGGCGACGACCTCGCCGACGAACGCGGTGCCGCGCTCGAACGACAGGGTCACCATCGTGACCCGCCACCCGTCGTTCTCCTCCCCCACCCGGTTCGCCACCGGCACCCGCACCTCGTCGAGGAACACCTCGGCGAACTCGGTCGACCCGGCCAGCGTCCGCAGCGGCCGTACGGTGACGCCGGGCGCGTCCATGGGCATGGCGAGCCAGCTGATGCCGCGGTGCTTGGCCGCCCCCGGATCCGTACGGACGAGCAGCTCGCACCAGTCGGCGACCTCGGCGTGCGAGGTCCAGATCTTGGAGCCGGAGACGACGTACGCGTCCCCGTCCCGTACGACCCTGGTCCGCAGGGAGGCGAGGTCCGACCCCGCGTCGGGCTCGCTGAAGCCCTGGCACCAGACCTCGTCGCCGCGCAGGACCGGCGGCAGCCAGCGGGCGCGCTGTTCGGCCGTGCCCTCGGCGGCGATCGTGGGGCCGGCGTGGAGGAGACCGACGAAGTTGGCGCCCACGTAAGGGGCTCCGGCGAGTTCGGTCTCCTCCAGGAAGATGAGCCGCTGCGTCGGGGAGGCGTCCCAGTGCACGTCGGCGTACCCGGCGTCGTACAGCCGGCGCTGCCAGCCGCAGTCGTACGCCCGCCGGGCCGGCCAGTCGAGCGGGTCGGGTCTCGCCGGGAGGGTGGGCAGCGCCGCGGCCAGCCACTCCCGCAGCCGGACGCGGAAGTCCTCCTCCTCGGCGCTGTAGGCCAGGTCCATCACACAGTGCCCCGGTCGAAGTCGAGGTCGAGCATGCGGATGGCGTTGCCCCGCATGAGTTTGTAGATCGTCTCGTCGTCGAGGCCCTGGACGTGGTCGAGGGCGACCTCCTTGGTGTGCGGGAAGGTCGAGTCGACGTGCGGGTAGTCGGTCTCGAAGGTGGCGTTGTCCCTCCCCACCACGTCCAGGGAGGCGATCCCGTGCTTGTCGCGGAAGAAGCAGCAGAAGATCTGCCGGTAGTAGTACGTGGACGGCGGCTCGGGGATGAGGTCGCGGACGCCGCCCCAGGCGCGGTGCTCCTCCCACACGTCGTCGGCGCGCTCCAGGGCGTACGGGATCCAGCCCATCTGGCCCTCGCTGTAGGCGAGCTTGAGCCGGGGGAACTTCACGAGGACGCCGCTGAAGAGGAAGTCCATCATCGAGGCCATCGCGTTGTTGAAGCTGAGCGAGGCCTGGACGGCGGGCGGGGCGTCGGGCGAGGCGGCGGGCATCTGGCTGCTGGAGCCGATGTGCATGTTGACCACCGTGCCGGTCTCCTGGCAGACGGCGAAGAAGGGGTCCCAGTAGCCGGAGTGGATCGACGGCAGGCCGAGGTGGGTGGGGATCTCGGAGAAGGTGACGGCCTTGACGCCGCGGGCGGCGTTGCGCCGGATCTCGGCGACGGCGAGGTCGATGTCCCAGAGCGGGATGATGCAGAGCGGGATGAGCCGGCCGCCGCTGTCGCCGCACCATTCCTCGACCATCCAGTCGTTGTAGGCGCGGACGCAGGCGAGGGCGACCTCCTTGTCGTGGGCCTCGGCGAAGGTCTGGCCGCAGAAGCGGGGGAAGGTGGGGAAGCAGAGGGAGGCCTCGACGTGGTTGAGGTCCATGTCGGCGAGGCGGGCCTTGGGGTCCCAGCAGCCGCGCCGCATCTCGGCGCGGGTGATCCCCTCCAGGGTCATGTCGTCGCGGTCGAAGCCGACGGCGGCGATGTTGCGCTTGTACGGGAACGTGAGGTCCTCGTAGATCCACCAGTCGGTCGGCGGGCCGTCCGGGTCCATCGTGATCTGGTACTTGCCGGCGACGTAGGCGAGCTCGCCGATGCCGGCCGTGAGGGGCTGGGGCCCGCGGTCGCGGTACTTCTTCGGGAGCCAGGTCTCGAAGAGGTGGGCGGGCTCGATCACGTGGTCGTCGACGCTGATGATGCGGGGCAGTTCCGTCATGACCCCTCCATGTTTCTGATGGACCGTCAGATCTGACGGCATCAGGCTAGCCCCGCACCCCTGGACCGACAAGCGCCCGGCCTCTACGCTCGCCGCACGATCTGACGGAACGTCAGCCAAGAGGAGTCCGGTCATGGATCAGACCGCACACGCCCTGGGCGATTCCCGCACGCTCTGGGAGCTCGTCGAGCGCCGCGCCGCCCTCACCCCCGACCGGCCCGTCCTCCTCCAGGGCGACCGGGTCCTCACCTTCGGCGGCCTGCGCGAGCGCGCCGAGCGCTGCGCCGCGGGGCTCCACGCCATGGGGGTGCGGCCGGGCACGGTCGTCGCCTGGCAGCTGCCGACCCGCATCGAGACCGCGGTGCTCTCCTTCGCGCTCGCCCGCATCGGAGCCGTACAGACCCCCGTGATCCCCTTCTACCGGGACAAGGAGGTCGGCTTCGCGCTGCGCGAGTCCAAGGCCGAGTTCTTCGCCGTCCCCGGAATCTGGCGTGGATTCGACCATACGGAGATGGCCCGGCGGCTCGGCGCGCACGGCGTCTTCGAGGCGTACGGCCCCGATTCCCTGCCCGACGGAGACCCGGCGGTCCTGCCCCCGCCACCCGCCTCCGGGACCGACGTCCGCTGGATCTACTGGACCTCGGGCACGACCTCCGACCCCAAGGGCGTCCTGCACACCGACCGCTCGCTCCTCGCGGGCGGCTCCTGCCTCGCCCACGCGCTGAAGCTCACCGCGTCCGACGTCGGCTCGATGGCCTTCCCGTACGCGCACATCGCCGGGCCCGACTACACGGTGATGCTGCTGCTGTACGGCTTCCCGGCCGTCATGTTCGAACAGTTCGCGCTGCCCGACGCCCTCGACGAGTACCGGCGGCACGGAGTGACGGTCGCCGGCGGCTCCACCGCCTTCTACTCGATGTTCCTCGCCGAGCAGCGCAGACAGCCCGGCGAGCCGGTCATCCCCACCCTGCGGCTGCTCGCGGGCGGCGGGGCCCCGAAGCCGCCGGAGATCTACCACGCCGTGCGGAAGGAGCTGGGCTGCCAGCTCACCCACGGGTACGGCATGACCGAGGTCCCCATGATCACCATGGGCGCGCCCGACGACACCGCCGAGAACCTCGCCACCACCGAGGGCCGCCCACCGGCCGGCATGGAGATCCGGATCACCGGCTCCGGCGAGGTGCGGCTCCGCGGCGAGGCCGTCTGCCGGGGCTATCTGGACCCGGCGCAGACGGCGGCCGCCTTCGACGAGGACGGCTTCCTCATCACCGGCGACGTCGGCCACCTCACCCCGAGCGGCCACCTCGTCCTGACCGGCCGCATCAAGGACATCATCATCCGAAAGGGAGAGAACATCTCGGCCAAGGAGATCGAGGACCTCCTCCACCGGCACCCGGACGTCGGCGACGCCGCCGTCATCGGCCTCCCGGACGCCGAGCGCGGCGAGCGGGTCTGCGCCGTCGTCGAACAGCCCCCGGGGGCCGGCCCGCTGACCCTCCCGGTGGTGACGGCCTTCCTGCGGGAGGCGGGCCTGTCGGTGCACAAGCTTCCGGAGCAGCTGGAGGTGGTGGACGCGCTCCCCCGCAACGACACGCTGCGGAAGGTGCTGAAGTACCAGCTCAGGGAGCGATTCGGTCGGTGACCCGCTGTTCGGGGAGGGTCAGGTCGGCGAGGGCCGCCGCCCCCGTCAGCGCCCCCGGCACGTCCTCGTACACCTCGAAGAGGCGCCGGACGCCGAGCGCGGTGAGAACCCGGCCGACGTGACCGTCCCGGTCCTCGGGGAGGATCAGGCGCAGCCGGCCGCCGCAGGAACGGAGCAACCGGCGGGCCGCGATCAGCACCCCCACCCCGCTGGAGTCGCAGAACCGCACCGCGGACAGGTCGATCACCAGGTCGTGGCGGCCGCCCGCCACGGCGTCGTGCACGCGGCGGCGTATCCGGGGGGAGGTGACCAGGTCCATCTCGCCCCGCACACGGAACACCGTCCAGGAGCCGTACTCGTTCTCGTCGACCTCGATCGTCGTCACGGTCGCCGCCTGCCCCACCGGCACGCTCCGAAACCCCCGGCCGCCGGGATGACGCTTTCCTTACCATCCGGGCCCGCGTCAAGGGCGCACTTGCGGCAAACATGCGTGCGTTGTCGGGGTGGCCCACTACGTTGGAGCGGAGACGGAGAGCCGCCGGAGCCGGGAGGGGCGAGGGTCGGATGGCGATGGACACACCACCGCGCTGGGACCGCAGGATGCAGCAGCGCCTGGCGCGCGGCGAGGCGGCCGCGCTCGGCGAGCTGTACGACCGGTTCGCCTCCCTGGTGCACAGCCTCGCCCACCGGGTCCTCGACGACGACGACGCGGCCGACCAGATCACCCGTGAGGTCTTCGGCTACATCTGGGAGAACCCGGACGCGTACGACCCGAAGCAGGGGAACCTGCGCTCGTGGGTGGCCAAGCTGACGCAGCGGCAGGCCGTCCACCGGCTGCGGCAGGCCGAGACGACGGCGTACGCGGAGACGGGCCGGGGTTCCGCGGAGGAGCTGGAGCAGAAGGTGCGGCGGGCGTCGGTCGCGGCCCGCGCCGACTACATCGTGACGTCCATGCCGACCCCGCTCCGGGCCGCGCTCGAACTGGCGTACTTCCAGCGGCGGGACTACCGGCAGACCGCCGCCGACCTCGGCGTCACCGAGGACGAGGCGCGGCGGCGCCTGCGCCTCGGGCTCCAGCTGCTGTCCTCGGCGAACCGGCCCTTCTCCGAGGGCGGCGGTCCGCCCGGCTACGGACGGGCGCGGTGACCCGGGCGAACGGCGACGACGGGGACGACGTCGCACGCGCCCCGTGGATACCGGGGCCGCGTCGGGCGGCGGACGACCATGCGGACCTGACGGCCGACCCGAGTGACGTGCCGGAAGGGGAGAAGCCCGGGGTGGAGCCCGAGCGCGTGGAGCCCGAGCATGTGCAGCCCGAGCCCGTGGAGCCCGAGCGCGTGGAGTCCGAGCGCGTGGAGTCCGAGCCCGACGTGCCCGTCCTGACGCACGGCGTGCTCAAGTCCCTGCTCGGGGCATGGGCGCTTTCGGCGTGCTCGCCCGGGGAGACGCAGGCCGTCGAGGACCACCTGACGGCCTGCGCGCCGTGCGCGGACGAGGCGTTGCGGCTGCGGGACGCGGTGGCGCTGCTGCACGAGGACCGCGACCTGGACCTCGACCCGCTCCTGCGGTCCCGGGTCCTGGAGAACTGCCTGGGCCGGCGGCCGGCCCGCATCCCGGTGCCGGAGTGGGCCACGCCGTACGACGCGGAGACCGCGCGGCTCGACGCCCTGCTCCGGGACATCGGCGAGTCGGAGTGGCACGCGCCGGTCCGGCTGAAGTGGTACGAGGAGGGCCGGATCGTACGCCGGAAGGCGACGGTCGCCGGCGTCATCGGCCATCTCCTCGCGGTGGACGGGCTCGTGTCGGCGGCGCTCGGCCTGGAGGACCCGCTGGGCGCGGGGACCCCGGAGCTGTCGCCGTCGGAGCGGACGGAAGCGTACTGGTCGGGCCTGGACCGGCCGCCGAACCGCTCGATCCGCGGCCCCTGGCGGGACCAGAGCCACACACTGATCCGGACGGTGTCGTTCGCGGGGCGGGGCGTGGCGGACCTGACGGTCACATACAAGGACTTCGCGCTGCCGCTGCGGGACTCGCTCCTCGAGCGGGCCTTCGAGTGCTGGGTGCACGCGGACGACATCGCGAACGCGGTGGCGTACCCGTACGCCGCGCCGAGCGGGGCGCATCTGCACAGCATGATCGACCTGGCGGCGCGGCTGCTTCCGGGCGCCCTGGCGAACCGCCGCCGCACGGGCCTCGCGTCGCCGGCCCGCCATCTGGTCGCGGCGGGCGCGCCGGGCCGCTCGCTCCATCTGGAGGTGGAGGGCGCGGGCGGCGGCCACTGGTACATCGCGCTGGACTCCCCGGCGGCGCTCGGCTCGCCGGACCGGGCGGTGGCGCAGGTGGCGATGGACGGGGTCGAGTTCTGCCAGCTGGTGGCGGGTCACATCTCCCCGGAGGAGGCGGCGGCGGGGCAGGACGGTGACCGGGAGGCGATCAGGGACGTCCTGTCGGCAGCGGCGTCCCTGAGCCGACTGTAGGTCGCGCTCACGGCCTCGGTCGCGAATGGCGCGTCGCCCCCCGTCGTGAAGAGCGTGTCACCTCGGTCGTGAACGGCGCGTCGCCTCGGTCGTAAATGCCGCGTCGCCCCCGTCGTGGACAGCGCGTCGCCGCCGTCGCAGGCTGCCGACGCCCTCCGTGTGAACGGCGGGAACCGCCCCTATAGGCTGATCAGCACATGAGTCGTGTCACATCGCCGGGGGGCACGACCCCGCCCCCGTGACATGGAGTTCCCCCCTCATGCGCCGTGCGCTTCTGCCCGCCCTTCTCTGCGCCGCGCTCCTGACCGCCGGCTGCGCGACCGCGGAACCGGGACCCGGCGCCGCCGGTACCAAGGCCGGGACCACGAAGGCGGCCCCGAGCGCCGTCGCGACGACCCCCGCCGACCACACGCACGCGGTCCGCGCCGCCGTCGCGGAGACCGGCCGGACCACCGCCCGGTTCTCGTACCGGTCGGAAATGGGTACGGCGTCGGCTCCGATGGTCATCACCACCGACGGCGCCCACGACTTCGCGCGCGACCGCGGCACCCTCCGTACGGGTCTGGGAACGGTGGCCCGGTTCGAAGAGGTCCTCACCGCGAAGCGGATCTACCTGCGCGGCGCCGCCGGTGACGACACGATGCCGTGGTCGTACGTCGACCGCGCCGACGTCCAGGCCCGGCACGCCCTCAGGGCACCCGGCAACGACCCCGAGTACACCCTGCGACAGGCCGCCATGGGCGAGCGGTTCGCGCGGGTCGGCGAGGAGAAACTGAACGGCGCCCCGGTCACGCACTACCGCGGCCACCTCCCGCACGCGGCCCTCGTCCTGCAGATGGCCGAGGACCGGCGGGCGTTGGTGGACAAGATGCGCGAGCTCCTGGGTGGCCCGGTCCCCGCGTCCGCCGACGTGTGGGTCGACGGACGGAAGCGGGTCGTGAAGGTGCGTCTCTCGCTGAACGTCGGGGGCGGCATGCCGATCTCCGTCAACACGCTCACGCTCACCGAGCTGGGCAGGCCAGTGAAGGTCACCGTCCCCACCGCCGGGGAAGCCGTCCGGTCGGACGGCTCGCTCCTCGGCTGACCGCCGGCCGCGCCACGCCGGCGGGTCAGCCGGTGGGTCAGCCGGTGGGTCACGCGAAGACGACTGTGCGGCGGCCGTTCAGGAGGATGCGGTGTTCCGCGTGCCACTTCACCGCGCGGGCCAGCGCCTGGCACTCCACGTCGCGGCCAATCGCGACCAGCTGGTCCGGGGTCACGTCGTGGGCGACGCGCTCGACCTCCTGCTCGATGATCGGGCCCTCGTCGAGGTCGGCCGTCACGTAGTGGGCGGTCGCGCCGATCAGCTTCACGCCGCGCTCGTGCGCCTGGTGGTAGGGCTTGGCGCCCTTGAAGCTGGGGAGGAAGGAGTGGTGGATGTTGATGATCCGCCCGGAGAGCTGCTTGCAGAGCTCGTCGGAGAGGACCTGCATGTAGCGGGCGAGGACGACCAGCTCGACGTTCTCCTCGCGGACCAGGTCCAGGAGCTCGGCCTCGGCCGCCGCCTTGGTGTCCTTGGTGACGGGGATGTGCCGGAAGGGCAGCCCGTACGAGCCGACGAGTTCCTCGAAGTCGGTGTGGTTGGAGACGACGGCGACGATCTCGACCGGCAGCGCGCCGATCCGCGAGCGGAACAGCAGATCGTTCAGACAGTGGCCGAACTTCGACACCATGAGGACGATCCGCATCCGCTGGTCGGCGCGGTTGATCTGCCAGTCCATCGCGAAGGAGTCGCCGACGGCGGCGAAGCTGGCGCGCAGCTTGTCGACGTTCACGGGGGCCTCGGCCGAGAAGTGGACGCGCATGAAGAAGAGCCCGGTGTCGCGGTCTCCGAACTGCTGACTGTCCTCGATGTTGCACCCGGTGATGAAGAGGTAGCTCGACACGGCGTGCACGATGCCCTGCTTGTCGGGGCACGAGAGGGTGAGGACGTACTGGTCGGTCATCCCGTCAGCCTGCCATATCCGGAGGTGCGCGGTGACCCGCCGTCCGTCAGACGGACCCCGTCATGATGTGCAGCACGTCGAGGGAGCGCGGCGGCGTGTCCGGGTCCTCCCCGTCCGCCTGCGCGAGGCGTACGTGGGCCTCGCGGGCGGCCCGTACGGCCTCCGGCCACCCGGGGTGCTGGAGATAGGCGGAGACGGGGGCGTCGGGGCCCACCTGGTGCATGATGCGCAGCACCCGGAGGACGGCGACGTCGACGAGGGCGGCCTCGCCGGTGTCGCGGAAGATCGCGCCGACGTACTTCTCGGCGGACCAGTTGTCGAGCCAGGTGTCCTCGACCAGGCGGTAGACGGCGTCGGTGACGTCGCCGTACCCGTCGAGGCCGGCCAGCCAGGTGGTCTCGTGGAACCCTGGGTCGGAGAGCATGTGCAGCGCCGAGCGCACGTTGCTGCGCCAGCGCCACCACGGCATGTCGTTGAGCGGCATGCCGCCCATGGTGGAGGAGCGACGGCCGCGACGGGAAGAGTTAACCGAACCGGAGACTGGACTGGACACGTTTCGATCGTACGTTCCCCTGTCCGGTAACCGGAGTCGCCCCCTCGCAGCCCCCGTAATTCACCTTCGCGTCACCCCCCGTTGAGCCGTGCTCACTCCCGCGTTACCCATGAGGCGGAAATGTGCGTGTCCATGACCGGAAGGCGACTGACCTCACTCCTCGCGTACGTCACGACCGCGACGGCCGGAGCTTCGTTGCTCACCGGTTGTGGCGTGCTCCCTGGAACCACGGGGGGTTCCAGGGAGCCCGTCACCGTCATGACGTGGGCTCCCGACCAGACCCGCGCCACCAATATGCCCGGAATGCCCGCCATGGCGCAGACCTTCGCGCGCTGGGTCAACTCCCAGGGCGGCATCGACGGCCACGAGCTGCGCATCCTCACCTGCAACGAGCACAACACCACCGCCGGCGCCGCCGCCTGCGCCCGCCGCGCCGTCCGCGAGAAGGCGGTCGCCGTCGTCGGCTCGTACAGCCAGAACGGGCGCGCCTTCATGGCCCCCCTGGAGGCCGCGGGCATCCCGTACATCGGCGGCTACGGCATATCCGAGGACGAGTTCACCAGCCCGCTCTCCTACCCCGTCAACGGCGGCCAGGCGTCCCTCGTCGCCGGTCACGGCATGCAGCTCGCCGAGGCCTGCCGCAAGGTCTCCCTCGTCCGGCCCGACACCCTCGCCGGCGACAAGCTCCCCGACCTCCTCAACTCGGGCCTCCGCAAGGCGAGCCACCGCAGCGCCATCGACATCCCCGCCGTCGAGGACGCCGCCGAGTACACCGAGTCCGCCACCCAGGCCCGCGAGAAGGCCGGCGACGAGGACGGCTGCGTCACCGCCGTGCTCGGCGAGCGCACCCAGACCTTCTTCGACTCCTTCCGCCGCCTCCCGGAGCGGGAGAGCGACGGCGCCGGAGGGAACGGCGACGACGGGAAGGGCGAGAAGGACGGCGTCCGGATCTCCTCCGTCCTCGGCAGCGTCGGCCAGCCCGTGATCGACCGCACCGGCGGCGCCCACAGCCCCTTCGAGGGCGCGTTCGTCACCGGCTGGTACCCGGAGGCGTCCGACCAGAGCTGGGCGCCGATGCGGAAGGTCATCCGGGAGCACGCCTTCGCCGACAACCGGGTCGACCCGGCCGACGCGGGCGTCCAGACCACCTGGATCGCCTACACGGTCCTCAAGGAGGTCGTCGAGTCGCTCGACGCCGACAAGATCACGGCCACCCGGATCGCGTACGCCCTCGACCGGGGCGCGCGGATCGACACCGGCGGCCTGACCCCGACCCTGCGCTGGAAGTACGAGGACCTGCTCGGCGCCCCGGGCTTCCCCCGGATCGTCAACCACGAGGTGACGTTCCAGGTGGTCCGCAAGGGGCAGCTGGTGGCGCAGCGGCCCGGCTTCGTCGACGTCGGCGAGACCGTGCTGACCGCCCCCTGAGCCCTTCCCCCGCCCCGGCCGTAGCTGTAGCCGTAGCTACAGCTACAGCTACCGCTACAGCTGGGTGTACGTCCGCTTCGGCAGGCCGTACTTCGTAGCGGTCGGGTTCCACAGCGAGGCCGCCTGCTTCTTGGCCGCGGTGGCCTCGCCGCTCTTGTTGTTCGCCGCCTGCAGCTGGTTGGTCGAGCGGGCCTTGCCGCCCTTGCAGGCCTTCTTGGCCTTCATCTGGTCGGCCCAGGCCGCGTAGTGGTCGTCCGCGGCCGCCGAGGCCTGCCAGGCCTTGGTGAGCGAGGCCGTCAGCGCCGGGTTGTTCGGGATCTTGTCGACCGACAGCGACTGGAGCTTGGTGACCAGGCTCCGGCGCTGCTGGGCGGCGCCCCGCAGGTCGCTCGCGGCCTTGTCCAGGTTCTTGCACTGCTTGATGGACTCGACCGAGCTGATCACCGTGTCACGGCTGTTGCTGCTGGTCGCGAGGAGCTTGCTCAGCTCCTTCGCCTGCGGCTCCGCCGGGTCGGCAGGCTTCTCGGGGGGCGCGGTCGTCGCCTCGCCGGACGGGACGGCGGAGCTCTCCGCCACGGTCTGGGGGCCCTTCTCGGGGTCCTTGCCCTCGTCGCCGCCGCTGAGCAGCGCACCGGCGCCCAGGCCGACGACGGCGCAGCCGACGACGACGGCGGCGATCAGCGCGACCGGGGACTTGCGGCGCGGGGGCTCGGGGTCGGCGCCGTCGTCGTAGTAGGCACCCTGGTACGCGTACTGCTGAGGGGGCGCCGGCGGCTGCTGGTGGTGCTGCGGCGGCTGATGCTGCTGGTACGGGGCCGGGGCGGGCTGCTGGTACGCCTGCGCGTGCGGCTGCTGCGGAGCCTGCGGCGCCCGCGGGGCCTCCGTACGGAAGAGGTTGTCGAACTCGGCGGGCGGCTGCCGCTCACCGGGCTCCTGCGCCGGTACGGGGGCGATGTACTGGGTCGCGTCGGAGGCGCCCGCGGGCCCGGGGCCCTGCGCCTGGAGCGGCCCGGTGCCCAGGAACTGGGTCTGGGCGCCCCCGCCCTGCTGCGGCGGCACGGGGGCGATGTGCTGGGTGGCCTGCATGTCCCCGGCCGGCGGCGGATAGCCGTACCCGGGCCGGGGCCCGGCCGGCGGCATCCCGGCCTGGGCCTGCGGCATCCCGCCGGGCGCCTGCTGCGGGTACCCGTAGCCCGGCTGCGGACCCGGCTGGTGCCCCGGCGCCTGCGGCATCCCGCCCTGCGCGGGGGGCATCCCGCCCTGGACCGGCGACACCGGCGGCATCCCGCCCGGGACCGGGGCTATGTGCTGGGTCGCCTGCATGTCGGCGCCACCCGGGGCGCCCGGCCCCGGGTAGCCGTAGCCGGGCTGCGGCGGCGCGCCCTGCGGCGGGATCGGCGCCAGGTACTGGGTGGACTGCATGTCGGCGGCGCCGCCCGGCGCGGCCTCCGGAGGCAGGGGCTGCGCGGGCGGCAGCGGCTGTCCGCCCGGCGCCGCGCCGGCGGGACCCCAGGCGCCACCGTACGGCTGTGCTCCCCCTTGGGCATTCTGCGCGGGGGGCACCGCCGGGTACTGCGGCTCCGGACCCTGTCCGTTCTGCGTCACCGGGACTCCTACTGATGGACCTACGGAATCGTCGGCTCACGCTACCGGGTGCGCCCGGGGCTCCGCACACACGTGTGAGCCCGGTTACACGACCTTCTTGAACGGCACCGCTCCCATCAGGGACTACGCCGCATAGAGCTCCATGCGCGCCCCGAACTCCCGTACCACCGCCTCCCCGGCATACGGCTCCAGGCGATCCCTCAGGTCGTCCAGGTACTCCGCGCCCCTCGACGACCGCAGCGTGCCGAGCAGTTCGAGCGCGCGCGTGCCCGTGCGGCAGGCCTGCTCGACCTCGCGCTGCTGGACCTGCGCCGAGGCGAGCAGGGCCAGCCCGATCGCCCGGCGCCGCGCCCGCGTCTCCGGGTGTCCGGCGATCGACTCCTCCGCCGCCCGCGCGGCGGCCTCCGCCTGCCCCAGGTCCCGGTAGCAGTGCGCCAGTTCGTCCGCCAGATACGCCTGGTCGAAGTGGGCGATCCACGCCGGGTCGTCGCCCGACTCCGGGTCGGCCCGCTCCAGGGCCCGTACGGCACGGCCCGCCGCCGTCTCGAAGGCGCTGAGGTCCCCGAGCAGCGCGTGCCCGCGCGCCTCCGCCGCGTGGAACATCGCCTCCGCGCGCGGCGGCACCTTCCCGCGCGCGCCCTCCTGCGCGGCGCGCGCCAACTGGGCGATCTCCCGCGGGTTCCCGAGCTGGGCGGCGAGGTGGCTCATGGAGGCGGCGAGGACGTAGCCGCCGTAGCCCCGGTCGCCGGCGGCCTGCGCGAGCCGCAGCGCCTGGATGTAGTACCGCTGGGCCAGGCCCGGTTCGCCCGTGTCCACCGCCATGTACCCGGCGAGTTCGGTCAGTCGGGCGACCGCCGCGAACAGCTGCCGGCCGACCGCCTCCCGGTACGAGCCGGACAGCATCCCCGACACCACGCTGTTGAGGTAGTGGACGACCACCGGGCGCACGTGCCCGCTGCCGAACCGCCGGTCGAGGTCGACGAGCGCCGCCGTCATCTCCCGTACGGCCGCGACGTCCGCGACCCCGACGCGCGCCCCCGCCATCCGGGCCACGTGCGCGTCCGGGCCCGTGATCAGCCAGTCCCGGCTGGGCTCTACGAGCGCGGAGGCCGCGACCGTGGAGCCGGAGAGGAAGTCGCGGCGGCCCACGTCGCTGCGCCACAGCTCGCAGACCTGCTCGATCGCCCCGGGCACGGTCGGCGCGAACTGGAGCCCCACCCCGGCCGCGAGGTTGCGGCCGTTGGCCATGCCGACCTCGTCGATCGTGACCGTACGGCCCAGCTTGCGGCCGAGGGCCTCGGCGATGATCCCCGGCGCGCGCCCGCGCGGCTGCTGCCCGCGCAGCCAGCGCGCCACCGACGTCTTGTCGTACCGCAGGTCGAGGCCGCGCTCCGCGCCGACCATGTTGACCCTGCGGGCGAGGCCGGCGTTGGAACAGCCCGCCTCCTGAATGAGCGCCTGGAGCCGTTCGTTGAGCTGTCGCGGAACGAGTGGCCTGGCTGCCATGAGTACCCCCTGAGGCCGTGCGGTGATCACCGGAGAAGGGATCACTGCCCGGTGGATATCCGGTCAATGCCGATGTGAACACGCGAAACCGGACACGTCGGTTGCGGCTTCGCCACCGGCGCCCCCACCTGTCCGTACCCACCCCAGCTCCCCGGCCCCCCGCGCGCCCCCGCTCGTGCACCGATGCGCCCCGCGTGCAGGATCGATGCCTCACACCGCTCCACGCCCTGGCCGTAACCCCAGGTGGCGGGGGAAGTTGTGTTCCACGTGGAAGAGACCATCGGAGTCACGGAAGCCGCACAGATCCCCAAGCAGCGCGGTGAGCAGCTGCTGGACAGTGCCGTGCGGTACGCGGAAGAGCGGCACTGGGACGTGTTTCCCGGGACCTGGTTGGAGGCCGTCGAGGGCCGGGAGCGCTGCTCCTGCGGGGCGGACGCGTGCGCGCTGCCCGGCGCCCACGCGGTCAGGCCCGACTGGTCGACCCAGGCGACCGGCAGCGGGGTCGGGGCCCGGAGGATGTGGTCGAAGCAGCCGAAGTCCTCGATCCTGCTGCCGACGGGCCGTACGTTCGACGCGATCGAGGTGCCCGAGTCGGCCGGGTTCCTGGCGCTCGCCCGGATGGAGCGGATGGAGCTGACGCTCGGCCCGGTCACCTGCACCCCGGACCGCCGGATGTACTTCTTCGTCCTGCCCGGCGCCGCGACCAAGGTGCCGGACCTCGTCCGCAAGCTCGGCTGGGTCCCGGCCTCCATCGACCTCACCACCCGCGGCGAGGGCCACTACGTGGCGGCCCCGCCCACCCGTATCGGCGGCAGCGGCGCGGTCCAGTGGGCCCGGCGCCCCACCCCGGCGAACCGCTGGCTCCCCGACGCCGAGGAACTGATCAGCGCCCTCGCGTACGCGTGTGGCCGGGAAGCGGCGGAGGCGAGGAGCCGCACGTCGTGACCCTGGGTCCCCGCGGGGCCCGCCCTTAGGGTGGGCCCCGTAAGACACACGGGGACGAACGAGGGGCAGACAGACCATGCCTGACCAGGCATTTGACGGAGCGTTCGACATGGCGGGCGCCGCACCGGGGGACGGTGCGGCGCCCGCCGTGCGTATCGAGGGCCTGTGGAAGCGATTCGGCCGGCAGATCGCGGTGAACGGCATCGATCTGGTGCTGCCCGCCGGCAAGTTCATCGGGCTCGTGGGGCCCAACGGCGCCGGCAAGACCACCACCCTCTCGATGATCACCGGCCTGCTCCGTCCCGACCAGGGACGCATCCAGGTCGCCGGGCACGACGTATGGGCCGACCCCGAGTCGGTCGCCCAGGTCAAGGCCCGGATCGGCATCCTGCCCGAGGGCCTGCGGCTCTTCGAGCGGCTCTCCGGCCGCGAGCTGCTCGCCTACAGCGGCCGGCTGCGGGGGCTGCCGGGCACCGAGGTCGACAAGAGGGCCGCGCAGCTCCTCGACGTCCTCGACCTCACCGGCTCCCAGAACAAGCTGGTCGTCGACTACTCGACCGGTATGCGGAAGAAGATCGGGCTCGCGGCGGCGCTCCTCCACAACCCCGAGGTGCTCTTCCTCGACGAGCCCTTCGAGGGCGTCGACCCGGTCTCCGCGCAGACCATCCGCGGCGTCCTGGAGCGGTACACCGCCTCCGGCGCCACCGTCGTCTTCTCCAGCCACGTCATGGAGCTCGTCGAGTCCCTCTGCGACTGGGTCGCCGTGATGGCGGCGGGCCGGATCCGCGCCCAGGGCACGCTCGCGGAGGTACGGGGCGACGCGCCCTCGCTGCAGGCCGCGTTCCTGGAGCTGGTCGGCGCGAACGGCCGCGCGGCGGCCGGCGACTCGCTGGACTGGCTGGGCGGCGGGGCGGGAGCTGCCGGTGGGGCCGGTGGCGCTGGTGTGGCCGGTGGCGCCGGTAGTGCTGGTGCGGCTGGTGGCGCTGGTGCTTCGGGTGGGGCGCAGTGATGAGTGCCTTCCCGACCACGACCGCCACCACCGGGGCCACGACCCCGACCGGCTCCGTCCCCTCCGTCCCCTCCCTCACCTCCGTCTTCGTACGGCTCAAGCTGAGCCTGCTGCGCAACGGGCTGCGGCAGTCGGGCGGACGGACGGCCGCGTACATCCTGTCCATCGTCTTCGGAGCGGTCTTCGCCGCGGCCCTCGTGCTGGCCTTCGTCCTCATGCGGGGCAACGCCGACGCCGACAGCGTCGCGATCCTCCTCATGGGAGCGCTCGCGCTCTCCTGGACGGTGATGCCGCTGTTCATCCCGAGCGGTGACGAGACCCTCGACCCGTCGCGGCTCGTCATGCTGCCACTGCGGCCGCGGCCGCTGGTCCGGGCACTGCTCGTGGCCTCCCTCGTGGGTGTCGGCCCCGTCCTCACCTTCGTCCTGGCCCTGGGCGCCGCGCTGTCCGTCGCGCACGGCGCGGCCGCTACCGTCCTCGCCGTCCTCGCCGTACCGCTGACGGCCGTGACGTGCGTGGCGCTCTCCCGGGCCGTGGCCGCAGCCAACATCCGGCTCCTCACCTCCCGCAAGGGCCGGGACCTGGCGCTGCTCAGCGGTCTGATCATCGCCGTCGGCATGCAGCTCGTGAACTTCGGCGCCCAGCGACTGGGCCAGGCCGGCGGCCTCGAGTCGCTCGAACCGGCGACGGCCGTCGTCGGCTGGCTGCCGCCGGCCGCAGCGATCGCCGCGGTCGACTCCGCCGGCCGGGGCGACTACGTCGTGGCGGCGGTCCGGCTGCTGCTGACGGCGGCCGCGCTCGCGGCGCTCGTGTACTGGTGGCAGCGGAGCCTCGTACGGCTGATGGTCGAGCCCGACGGCTCCACGATCGGCGCGGCCTCCGACGCGGGCGTCCGTGACAAGGCCGACGGTACGGGGCGGCTGGCCCGGATCCTGCCGGGCGGGCGCACGGGCGCGGTGATGGAGCGCAGCCTGCGCTACCTGTGGCGCGACCCGAAGACGAAGGCCGGGGCCGTGACCTCGCTCGCCCTCGGCCTGATCGTCCCGCTCGTCAACGCGCTCCAGGGCACGGGCTCGATCTACTGGGCGTGCTTCGCCTCCGGCATGCTCGGCATGCTGATGTACAACCAGTTCGGGCAGGACACCTCGGCGTTCTGGATGGTCGCCCAGACCATCTCGACGACGGCCGACGCGTACGCCGAACTCCGGGCGCGGGCCCTGGCCCTGCTCATGATCACCCTCCCGTACGCGGTCTTCGTCACCGTCCTCACGGTCGGCGTCCTCGGCGACTGGGCCCGGCTCCCGGACGCCGTCGGCCTGGCGCTCGGCCTGCTCGGCGCGATGCTGGCGACGGGCTCGGTGGCCTCGGCCGCCTTCCCGTACTCGATCCCGCAGGACAGCGGCTACAAGAACGTCGCTCCGGGGCAGGGCGCCCTGGCGTGGATCTCGATCCTCGGCGGCATGCTCACGGCCCCGCTGCTGTGCGCGCCGCTGATCGGCGCGACGGTCTACCTCCACGTCTCCGACCAGCAGTCCCTGCTCTGGCTGCTGCTCCCGGCCGGCACGCTCTACGGCGCGCTCCTGATCTGGGCGGGCCTCAAGGTGGCGGCGCCGCGGACGGCGAGGCGGCTGCCGGAGATCCTGGCGGCGGTCAGCAAGGGGTAGTCACCGGTCGCCCCCGACGGATACGCCGACGGCCCGCCCGGTTCACCCGGGCGGGCCGTCGGCGTATCGGCAGCGTCTCCTCAGCGCCGGGTCTGGGTGACGCGCCACAGCCGGCGGGGCAGGTCACCCTCCTCGAAGGCGATCACCTCGTCGAGGGTCCAGCCCTCGACGAGAGCGTCGACGAGGGCGCGGGAGAAGAAGTGCACCGCGAAGCCGCCGTGCTCCCAGATGTCGTCGCCGTGACCGGTCCCGGCGCCGTAGTGGGCGTCGCCGGTGTGCCGGACGGTGTAGACGAAGGTCCCGCCGGGCCGCAGGACGCGGCGCACCTCGGCGACGAGGGAGTGGATCTCCTCGGTGGAAAGGGCCATGCACAGCAGCATGTGGGCGAAGACCGCGTCCACGGAGGCGTCGGCGAACGGCAGCGGGTCGCGTACGTCGACGACGGCGGTGGTCACCCGGTCGGAGAGGCCGTCGGCGGTGGCCCGCGCACCGAGCTGGTCGAGGCCGGCGGGGCTGAAGTCCGCGGCGGTCACGGTGAGCCCGGAGCGGGCGAAGAACAGCGCGTCGCGGCCGTGCCCGGCGCCCAGTTCGAGGACGTTGCGGGCGCCCAGGGCCAGAAAGACCTCGGCGGCACGGACGGCCGGTGCGGAGGGCTCGTCGCCGTACATGCCGGGGTGGGCGCCGTAGGTCCGCTCCCAGTGGTCACGCTGGGCACGCCCCGGTCCGGGGCGGGCGTCTCCGTCTCGGTCCGCATCGCTGCTCATCGCTTCCCTTTCGTCGGGGCCCAGCCTAGGGCGGGGAGACGAGGGGCCGCCTTCCGAGGCATGCGGGACGGCCGGCCGGGCGTCGGACCCGGTCGGCCGCTGAGGACGTCGGCACCGAGGCGGCTCGCACCCGCTACGCGTACTGGCCGGGCCGGTAGTCGCCGGCGGGCTGCCGGGTGATGGCGTTGCCGCGGTTGAAGGCGTTGATGATCGCGATCTGGGACACCAGGGCGGCGAGCTGGTCGTCGTCGAAGTGCTTCACGGCCTCGGCCCAGACCTCGTCCGTGACCCCGGACCCGTCGGCGAGTCGGGTGCCCTGTTCCGTCAGTTCCAGCGCGGCGCGCTCGGCGTCGGTGAAGACGGTGGCCTCGCGCCAGGCGGCGACCATGTGGAGCCGTAGCGAGGTCTCCCCGGCGGCGGCGGCGTCCTTGGTGTGCATGTCGAGGCAGGCGCCGCAGCCGTTGATCTGGCTGGCGCGGATCCTGACGAGCTCCTGGGTGGCGGTGGGCAGCGACGAGTCCTCGGCGATCGCCTTGTTCGCCGCGATGATGTGCTTCCAGGCCTTGATGGCGACCGGGCTGTCGTACATGTTCAGGCGTGCGCTCATGACGAGCTCCTCCGTCGTGGTCGGTGGCTACACCTCCTGGACGTAACGAGCGCGGCGGGACGTGACATCGCGGACGGTGACGTACGTCTCCCCGACGCGCTTCCGCTAGGCCGGGTCCCGCGGGATCGCCTCGATGCGCTCCAGGTGCTCCTCGCCCCATGCGCCGAGCGGCCCCATCGCCGTGTTGAGGGAGCCGCCGAACTCGGTGAGGGAGTACTCCACCTTGGGCGGGACCTGCTGGTGGACCTCGCGGTGCACCAGGCCACTGGCTTCCATCTCCCGCAGCTGGAGGATCAGCATCCGCTCGCTGATGCCGGCCACCGCCCTCCTCAACTCCCCGAAGCGCAGCGGTCCCTCACCGAGCGAGAAGAGGATCAGGCCCTTCCATTTGCCGCCCATGACGGCGATGGCAGCGTCGAGTCCGCAGCTGTACGTCCGCTTGGCCATCAGCAATCACCCTTACAGAAGTGTGGGTACCGAACAGAATTGTAGGTACTTGTCGGAATGTGTGTGCCACCCCAGGATGAGTGAAGTGCCGCGACAGATACGCCTGTTGACTGGAGTGACTCATGACTGATGACCAGGCCACACCTGTGACCGTGATCGGACTCGGCTCGATGGGCCGGGCGCTGGCCGAGGCGTTCCTCGGCGCCGGGCACCCGACGACGGTGTGGAACCGTACGCCCGCCAAGGCCGCCCCGCTCGTCGCCAAGGGCGCCGTCCACGCCGAGTCGGTGCGGGCCGCGGTGGCGGCGAGTCCGCTGGTCGTGACCTGCCTGACCACCTTCGACGACACCCGTTCCGCACTGGAACCGGCCGGGACGGCGCTGTCCGGGCGGGCCCTGGTCACGCTGAACAGCGGCTCGCCCGCCGACGCCCGCGCGACGGCGGCCTGGGCCGCCGGCCATGGAGCCAGGTTCCTGGCGGGGGCGGTCAAGAACGTACCGGCGGCCGTGGGAGCGCCGGACACGCTGCTGTACTACAGCGGCGACAGGTCGGTCTTCGACGAGTACGAGGCGACACTGAGGGTGCTGGGCGGCGACACCGTCCACCTCGGAACCGAGGCCGACCTCGCCGCCCTGTACGAGATGGCGGTGGGCGCGATGCTGCTGCCCGCGCTCGTCGGGTTCTTCCAGGGCGCCGCCGCGATCCAGGCCCGGGGCCTCGCGGCGGACAGCATGGTGCGGTTCGCCGGCAAGTGGCTGGACATGATCAAGTCCCTGCTGCCGGTCTACGCCCAGGAGATCGACACCGGCGACTACTCGGACGCGGCCTCCTCCGTGGACCTGTTCCTCGCGGGTGCGGCCCACGACAAGGCCCTGGGCGAGGAGACGAACGTCGACACGACCTGGATCGACCCGCTGAACGACCTGCTGCGGCGTGCGGTCGCGGCGGGCCACGGCGACCACAGCATCTCGGCCCTGACCGAAGTGCTCAGGGGAACGGCCTCCCGGGGAGCCGGGCGCTCGTCGTGAGGCCGCGTCACCCCGTCGGACGCGTCACCCCCGTCGGACGCGTCACCCCCGTCGCCCGCGTCGCCCCCTCACCGGTACGAGGTGACCAGCCGGGCCAGATGTCGGCCCGCGGCCTCCAGGGGTGTGGTGCTGCGGGCGACCTGGGCCGCCAGTTCGGCGCCTTCCAGCGTGGCGATCACCGTGTGCGCCAGCTCCTCCGCGTCCGTCTCCGTGAAGCCCGCCGCGGCCAGCTTCCGGGCGACCACCGCCCGCCACCGGGCGAACGCGTCCGCCGCCGCCGCCTGGACGCCGGGCGCGCTTTTCGCCGTACCGACGACCGTGGACGTGACCGGGCAGCCGTCGAGCCAGTCGGAGTCGCGCAGCCCTTCGGCGAGGGAGACGGTGAGCGCGACGAGGGCCTTCCCGGGGTCCGGCTCCGCGTCCAGCGCCTCGGCGAGGAACTCGGCGAACTCCTCGTCGCCGAGCCGCACCGCGGCCGTGCCGAGCTCCTGCTTGCCGCCGGGGAAGAAGTGGTACACGGAGCCGAGGGTGGCCCCGGCCTCTACGGAGATCTGCTTGATGCCGGTGCCTTCGTAGCCCTGGCGTTGCATGAGGCGTGAGGTCGTACGGACGATCCGCTCACGGGTTCCGGCGGTCTCGGGATCCTGCGGGGCCTTGGTCTTCACACCTCCAGAATACCGAACTAGAGCGATCGCTCTAGCCCTGTGCTACGTTCTTCTCTAGATAGAGCGTTCGTTCTAGTGATTCGGGGAGAACTCCGTGAGTACCTCTGCTGTGAGCACGTCTGCTGTGAACAACCCGTCCTCCGTGACCGTCATCGGGCTCGGTCCCATGGGTCGCGCCATGGCCGGCGCCTACCTCGACGCCGGCTACCGCGTCACCGTCTGGAACCGCACCGCGAGCCGCGCCGACGACCTGGTCGCCAGGGGCGCCGTCCTCGCCGCCACCGTCGAAGAGGCGCTGCGGGCCAACGAGGCGGTGGTGCTGAGCCTCACCGACTACTCCGCCATGTACGCGATCCTCGATCCCGCCGTCTCCGCGCTCGACGGCCGCGTCCTGGTCAACCTCAGCTCCGACACCCCCGAGCAGGCCCGCAAGGGCGCCGCCTGGGCGGAGAAGCACGGGGCGCGGCACCTCACCGGCGGGGTCCAGACACCGCCGTCCGGCATCGGCACGCAGGAGTTCGGCACCTTCTACAGCGGCCCCCGCGACCTCTTCGAGGAGTACGAGGGCCTCCTGAAGGTACTGACGGACACGGACTACCGCGGCGAGGACCCGGGGCTCGCCGCGCTCTACTACCAGCTCCAGATGGACCTCTTCTGGACCACCCTGACCGCCTGGCTGCACACCGCCGCGCTGGCGGACGCGAACGGCATCAGCCTCTCCGAGCTCAAGCCGCTCGCGACCGCGACGCTGACGGGGATGGGCCAGTTCCTCGACTTCTACACGCCGCGGATCGAGGCGGGGGACCACGGCGGCGACGTCGACCGGATCTCGATGGCCGTGGCGAGCCTCGACCATGTCGTCCACACGACGCGGGACTCGGGTGTGGATCCGGCGCTGCCGAGCGCCGTCCTCGAAGCGTTCCGGCGGGCGGCGGCGGAGGGCTACCAGGACGACAGCCTGACCCGGCTGTTCGAGGTGTTCGGCCGCTGACCGCCCTCATTTCTCGGGTGCGCGGAACCCCGTCGTCTGCGACCCTCACGCCTTGTGGACCTTGATGACGTGGACCTTGCTGACGTAGACCTTGACGGCCTCGACATTCGGCGCGCCGGCGACTCCGACGCGACCGCGGCAGCCGATGTGTGGCTGCGCTCCTTCGCCGCCGCGCTGCCGACCGTACGCCGCGCGCACGACGACGACGCGGTACGGGGCTGGTTCGCCCATGTCGTCGTGCCGCGGTACGAGACCTGGGTGGCGGTCGCCCGGGAGGCCGGTGTGGTGGGGCTGCTCGTGCTCGACGACGGGGGCCTGGAGCAGCTCTACCTCGACCCGTCGTGGCGCGGCCGGGGCCTGGGCGACCGCTTCGTGGAACTGGCCAAGCGGCGGCGGCCGGAGGGCCTGGAGCTGTGGACGTTCCAGGTCAACGCTCCGGCCCGGAGGTTCTACGAGCGGCACGGCTTCGTCGAGGCGGAACGAACCGACGGACAGCGCAACGAGGAGGGCGAGCCGGACATCCGCTATGTGTGGCAGCCGGTGACCGGTGACGCGGTGATCCGGTGAGGCGGTGATCCGGTGACCGGCCCCGGGGTCCGGGGCGCCGGCCTCCGGGCCCCCGGCCGCCGGATGCCGCGTCAGGAGCGGCGGTTCAGTACCGCACCGCCCGCGTACCGCGCGGCGGCGCCCAGCTCCTCCTCGATCCTGATGAGCTGGTTGTACTTCGCCGTGCGGTCGGACCGGGACAGCGAGCCGGTCTTGATCTGGCCGCAGCCGGTCGCCACCGCCAGGTCCGCGATGGTGGTGTCCTCCGTCTCGCCGGAGCGGTGCGACATGACGACGGTCCAGCCCGCGCGGTGCGCGGTGGCGACCGTGGCGAGGGCCTCGGTCAGGGTGCCGATCTGGTTGACCTTGACCAGGACCGAGTTGCCGACACCGGTGCGGATGCCCTCGCGCAGCAGGTTCTCGTCGGTGCAGAACACGTCGTCGCCGGTGAGCTGGCAGCGGTCGCCGACGCGGGCGGTGAGCTCCCGCCAGCCGTCCAGGTCGTTCTCGGCCATCGGGTCCTCGATGGAGACGATCGGGTACGCGTCGATCAGCTTGGCCAGGTAGTCGGCGTGCTCGGTGGGCGTACGGCGCACGCCCTCGCCCTCGTACACGTACGCGCCGTCCCGGAAGAACTCGGACGAGGCCGGGTCCATGACCAGGCCGATGTCCGTGCCGGGCCGGTATCCGGTGCGCTCGACGGCCGCCATGACGAAGTCGAGCGCCTCCTCGGCCGTACGGAGCGCCGGCGCGAAGCCGCCCTCGTCGCCGACGCCGGTGGCGTGCCCGGCGGACAGCAGGTCGCGGCGGAGGGTGTGGAAGACCTCGGAGCCCATGCGTACGGCTTCCGCGAAGGTCTCCGCGCCGATCGGAGCGATCATGAACTCCTGGAAGTCCAGCGGGTTGTCGGCGTGGGCACCGCCGTTGACGATGTTCATCATCGGAAGCGGGAGAAGGTGGGCGTCGTCGCCGCCGAGGTAGCGGTAGAGCGGCCGGCGGTGGGCAGCGGCGGCGGCCTTCGCGACGGCGAGGGAGACGCCGAGGAGGGCGTTGGCGCCGAGCCGGGACTTGTCGGCGGTGCCGTCGAGCGCGACGAGCGCGGCGTCGAGGCCCGCCTGGTCGGCGGCGTCGCGTCCGATCACCGCCGCCGCGATGTCGCCGTTGACGTGGGCGACGGCTCGGTCGACGCCCTTGCCGTGCCAGCGCCCGGGGTCCCCGTCACGCAGTTCGACGGCTTCCCGTGCGCCGGTGGAGGCGCCGGAGGGGACGGCGGCGCGGCCGAGGGATCCGTCGGCGAGGAGGACATCGGCCTCGACGGTGGGGTTGCCCCGGCTGTCGATGACCCTGCGGGCGGTGACGGACGTGATGACGGTGGTCTCAACTGCCGTGGAAGCCATGGGAGGTCCTTCGTGTGGATGCGCGCCGCGGCCCTGCTGCGACAACGCTGGCGCGTGCCGCGGCAGCACTGACTCTACAGCAATACTGTGCAGTTTGGCTGTTCAGTTGAGCTGTACAGTTCGGCTGCGGAGCCGTACCGCGGCGGCGTACCACCGGTTAAAGTGGCCTATGCCCACCCCGGAACCCGCCACCGTCGCCACCGAACTGCGTACCGCGATGGGCAAGCTCACGCGGCGCGTGAAGCACGAGGACCAGATCCCGCTCGGCCACGTCTCCGTGCTCGGCACGCTGGATCGCGACGGCGCCATGACGACCAGCGATCTGGCGTCGGACCAGCGCGTACGGCCCCAGTCCATGGCCCGCTCGGTCGGGCTGCTCATGGAACAGGGGCTCGTCGTCCGCCGGGCGCACCCCACGGACGGCCGCAAGTCCCTGGTGGAGCTCTCCCCCGCAGGCCGGGCCGCCCTCGACGCGGAGCGCGGGCGCAGGGTGGGCTGGCTCGCCCAGGCGATCGAGCTGGAGCTCACGGGGGAGGAACGCGAGGTGCTGGCGCGCAGCGCCGCCCTGATGGAGCGGCTCGCCGCGCGCTAGGACGACGTCCGCGACTGCCGGCCGTCCGAGCCGGTGGCCGACGGCGGTACCTCGACGACGAAGAACATGAACGTCGGCGTGGTCGAGAGCGCGCGGAAGCCGTCCGGGAACAGCTCACGGGCGGCCGGGTCGGGCTGCGGCTCGCTGATGGCGGAGAGACGGAAGCCGGCGCCGGTGAAGGCGTCGATCATCGCGTGCAACGACCTGCGCCAGAACCTCATGGGCACGGACCGCCCGTTGAACGTCCAGTCGAAGGCATAGCTGGTGGTCGCGAAATAGTCGGGCCGGGGGTCCTGGAAGGCGTAGGCCACGGAAGGGTGGTCCACCGAGGCGATCAGCCGGCCGCCGGGCCTGAGCACGCGTCGCAGCTCGGCGAGCGTCGGCCCCCAGTCCTCCAGGTAGTGCAGCACCAGCGACGCGGTCACGTCGTCGAACGCCCCCTCGGCGAACGGCAGGGGGTCCCGCAGGTCGACCACGTGCAGGGGCGTGTCGTCCCCGAGCCGCCGTCTGGCCAGCGCCAGCATCGCGGCGCTGGCGTCGACGCCGGTGACGGCCGCGCCGCGCTCGCGCAGCGCGGCGGAGAGGGAGCCCGAACCACAGCCGGCGTCAAGGATCCGCCGCCCGTCCACGTCTCCGGCGAGGGCCAGCATCGCGGGCCGCTCGTAGTGGGCGTTCACGAGATTGTTCTCGTTCTCCGCCGCGTACGCCTCGGCGAAGCTGTCGTAGTCGTTCATCCCGCACATCGATTCCGGGCTCCTGTCACAACTTCGTGGGCCGCTCCGTCAGTGCTGTGAAGACGCCGACCAGGGCGCAGCGAAGGAGAGCAGCCATGACGAACACGAACTCCACCACTACCACGACCAACTCCACGACCACCCCCACGGCCTCCATCTCCCGGATGCCCAACCCGGGTGAGTTCGTACCCGAGTTGAGCGAGATCAGCGCCGCCCTCTTCCGCGCCACCGGCAACCGCTCGGTGCCGCGTGCCACGATGAGCCTCGTCCACCTCCGGGCCGGGCAGATCGTCGGCAACACCTATCTGACGATCCTGAACACCGCTTTCCTCCGCAAGGCCGGCGAGTCCGACGAGCGCATCACCGCCGTCTCCTCCTGGCAGGACGCCCCCTACTTCACCGACGCCGAGCGCGCCGCCCTCGCCCTGGTGGAGGCCACCCTCCAGCCCGCCCCGCACGGCCGGGAGCGCGTCACGGACGAGCTGTACGCCGAGGTGGCGAAGCACTACGACGAGAAGGCGCTGGCCACGCTGACCATCGCGATCGGCCAGATCAACTTCTTCATCGCCCTGGCCGTCATCGGCAAGCCGAAGCCGGTCTACTCCCTCGCGGACGAGCAGTGGGACTGACCCGGCGCTGAGCGGGGCCGCGTCCGCCCCGCCCGCCCTCCAGGATGACCGGAATCTGCCTCAAGCACCGCACGGGCACAGGAAGTTCACAGAAACCCGCAGGTGAGCTGTGGTCTACTGCTCCGGCGCGACAGGCCCAAGGTCATCAACTGGAAGGCACGACACCCGTGCGTATACGTACACCCCGCAGGGCGGCCACGGCCGCTCTGCTGGCGATGGCGCTCATACCCGCCACCCTCACGACCGCCACGGCGGCCGACATCCCCGCCCCGGACGCACCGGCGGTGACGGTCGGCGTCCAGTCCGAGGACGCGAAGTCCGTACGCGACTTCTGGACCCCCGCTCGCATCAAGCGCGCCCTGGCCAACTCGGAGAAGGACGACGCCGCGTTCGCGGCCAAGGCCACCCGGGCCGCGAGAGCTGCCGGGGCGGCCGGGGCGGCGACCGGAGCCGCGCCCCAGGCAGCCGATCTCGGTCTGACGGCCGAGGCCCCGCGGGTCCTCCCCGCCGGCAGCAGGTCGACCATGTCGACGGCGGCGGCCGAGGCGGAGGACGTGCCGGAGATGCCGGTGGCACAGAAGGTCCCGTTCCCGCAGAACGCTCCGTTCGTCGTCTCCGGGAAGATCATTTTCACCGACAAGGCCGGTGAGGAACACGGCTGTTCCGGTGCGTCGATCGTGTCGAACTCCGGCAACACGGTGTGGACCGCGGGGCACTGCATCCACCCCGGTGACGGCACCGGGGCGGACGGGTTCTACGACAAGATCACGTTCATGCCCGGGTTCCGGAAGAACGACTCCGTGCCGGACGGGTACGACGCGCCGTGGGGCAAGTGGGTCGCCACCAAGAAGGTCGCGCCCACGCAGTGGACCGCCGACGGCGACGTCGAGGACGCCGACATGGCCGCGTTCGAGGTGACCGTACCCGCCGGGTACACGTCGCTGTCGGCTGCGGTCGGCGCGGTCGGCTACCGGTTCGGCGCCGGGTCGGACTTCTCCGACGTCATCGACTCCGGCTTCCCGGGCGAGGGCTACCACCGCACGGACATGGACGCCTTCACGCACTTCTACTGCACGGGGAACGCCGAGGACGCGTTCGACCTCAACCCGCTGGACGACCGGGTCAAGGTCGACTGCGACATGGGCAAGGGCGCGAGCGGCGGCCCGATCCTCACCACCGACGGGCAGCTCGTCAGCGCGAACTCCCACTACGAGGCCGAGGAAGACGGCGTCACACGCAAGAACGACGACCTCTTCGGCTCCGAGCACGGTGACCAGGCAGTGGCCGTGATCAACGAGATCAACAGCTGACCACGAGCGTCAGACATCCCGCGCACGAGAGGCCCGCAGCCACCAGGCTGCGGGCCTCTCGCCGTCACCGAGGCGGTCACCGAGGCGGTCGCCGTGGACGTCAGTCCCGCTTGACCATGCCCGGATCGATGTCCGCCGCGTCCGGGGCGTTGATGTAGTGCTGCGACAGATAGCGGTCCTTGATCTCGTCCGTCGTCAGCTTCTCCCACCCCGCGGGCTTCACCTTCCCGGCCTCCTTCAGCTCCGCCGTCCACGCGGTGATCGCCTCGGCCCGCGTCTGCGGCATGTCCCGCGCGGCGGACTCGGGCTGCACCGTCACCGGCGGCAGCTCCTCCGACGCCGCGCCCAGCGCGAACGCCCCGCCCGCCACCAGCACCAGCGCCGCACCACCCACGCTCCAGGCCCATGCCCTGCGTGCCATTGGTCCCACTCCTCTCACCGCCGCACCCGTTCCTCACCGTGCCAGGGATCGCTTGCCGGCGGCAACCGGCACGGATCCCTCTCCCCGGCCCTGTACGTGGCCCTCACCTCCCCTCCGCACTCCGTACGCGCATACGGAGAAGGCCCCCGCCCCGGGCTATCCGGGAGGGGGCCTTCGTCGATCGTCAGGACCGGCGGATCAGAACGCGCCGTTCAGGTTCCACCAGGTGTCGGTCTCCGGAGAGCCCGCTCCGAACTTGCCCGTACCCGTGCCCGAGTAGAGGACCAGCGTGCCGTCTCCACGGAACTCGGGAGAGACGTAGCCGGCGTTCGTGATCGCGGCCATGTCGTTGTGGCCGTCACCGTTGTGGTCACCGACGGCCAGGAACGAGGCCATCACGTTCCAGCCGCTGCCCACCAGCGTGCGGGCGCCGAGGGCACCCGTCTTGCCCGGGTAGAGCCACAGCTTGCCCGTGGACGCCTCGCGGGCGAGCAGGTCGGCCTTGCCGTCGCCGTTCATGTCGCCCGGCGCCGTCAGGGTGTTCATGACGTTCCAGCCGCCCGCGCCGATGAGCTTCCGCGCGCCGAGGGTGCCCGTCGACGTGCCCGGGTACAGCCACAGCTTGCCCGTGGACTTCTCGACCGCGAGCAGGTCCGAGCGGCCGTCACCGGACAGGTCACCGAACGCGGTGATGCCGTTCATGACGTTCCAGCCGCCCGAGCCGATCAGCTTGCGGGCGCCGAGCGCGCCGGTGCCGGTGCCGGGGTACAGCCACAGCTTGCCGCTGGAGGCCTCGCGGGCGATGACGTCCTCGCGACCGTCGCCGGTGAAGTCGCCGTGCCGGGTGAGGGCGTTCATGACGTTCCAGCCGCCGGCACCGACCAGCTTGCCGGAACCGTCACCGGCCAGGAACCAGAGGCGGCCGGCCTTGTCGCGGACGAGGACGTCCGACTTCCGGTCGCCGTTCAGGTCGCCGAAGCCGCCGGCCTTGGGGGCCTGGGCCGCGTACCACTCCGGGTACGCGTCCATGGCGCACTCGCGCTCGGTGGGGACGAGCTTCACGGAGCTGACGGAGTTGCTGCCGGGACCGCCCCACTCGCTGCCCGAGGGGTTCGGGTCCATGACGCCGACGTTGCCGTCGAGGCCGTGGTTGGCGTCGTCGTACAGGCAGGCGAACTTGTTCGTGCGGTTCATGACCGACCGGAACGTGTTGTCCCAGGTCCCGAGCGTCGTCACGTTCACGTTCGTCTTGTACATCGTGCCGGAGCCGTCGTCGGTCTTCCAGGCACAGAAGTAGCCCGACGGACAGTCGCTGAGCGCGGCCTGCGCGGGCGCCGCGCCCGCGCCGAGCAGCCCGGCCGAGCTGAGCCCCAGCGCCGTGGCCACCGTGGCCAGGCGCCGCAGCATTGAAGTGCGCATGCATTTCCTCCCTGAGACGGCGCGGAGAAGGCCTCGGACGCGCCGCGACAGGGAACGTACCTTGTCGTGCTCGCGCGTCCGACAGGAGGGTGGCCTCTCGCCGCGGGGGTCCGCCGAGCCCCTGTCCTACGAGGTCAGGACGCCGTTCAGGAAGGGGCCGACCGCCTCGCGCCAGGCGTCCGGGTGCTCGTAGTGGAGGAGGTGGCCGGCGTCGGGGATCTCCGCGTACGCGCCGTGCGGCAGCACCCGGACCATCTCCTGCGCCTCGGCCCGGCCCAGCTCGCCGTCCAGTCCTCGGACGACCAGCGTGGGGCAGCGGACCTGGGCCAGCGACTCCCAGTGGGCGTCGTGCACCCAGGTCTCGCGGGAGGTCAGCATCTGCTCCGGGTCGAAGACCGGACGCCAGCCGTCCGGGTGCTCGGCCATCACCTCGGCGAAGAAGGCGCCCCGGGCGGGGTGGGGGCGCTCGACCCACGGGTCCTCCTCGCCGAACCAGCGGCGGGCGGCGTCGAGCGAGGGGAACGGGGTCGGCCAGCGGCGGAACCAGTCCCGCCACTCACGCTGCGAGGCCGCGCCGAGCGCCGAGGCGCGCATGTCGCAGATGACGAGGGCGTGGACGAGGTCGGGGCGCTCGGCGGCGAGCTGCCAGGCGGTGAGGGCGCCCATGGAGTGGCCGATGAGGGTGACCGGGCCGAGGCCGAGCTGCTCGACGGCGGCGGCCGCGTCCGCCACGTACGCCTCGCGGGTGAAGGAGGCGGCGGGGGGCTTGTCGCTGTGCCCGTGGCCTCGCTGGTCGAGGGCGACGGTGCGGGGGTGATGGTGGGGGTGGTCGTGGGGAGCCGCGTCGGGGCGGGTCGCCGCTGCCGCGAGGCGGCTGATCGCCGGGGACCAGTGGGCCGCGTGGCCCATCAGGCCGTGGAGGAGTAAGACGCCGGGGCCGGACCGCGGGGCGGTCCCGGGCGTGAAGTCCCAGGCCGCCAGCCGTACGCCGTCGGCCCCCATGACGTCGAGTCGTCGCGCCATCCCTGGCACCCCCTCTTCTTGCCGTCGAACCACGCCAGACTATCGAACTCGCATTCGAAAATGCGCTCCTGCCGCGCAACACCCCTCGTTCGAGTGACAGGGCTCAAGGATTGACGGCCGCTGCCGAGGGGAGATCTTGAACGGGAGGCGGACCGCTCGGGGAAAACGGTCCGAGGGGATTGACCTTGAGAGCTCGGGGCTCCAGGTCAGCACAGGGGAGGACAGGCCCCGGCGCCGCGAGGCGCCGGGGCCCTCTGCTGTCCGGGGCGCGCGGGAGCCCGCTGCCGTCCCGACCGAGCGGGAGCCCACTGCCATCCGTGGTGCGCGGGCGTCCTCCTCGCCCCGGGGCGCGCGGGCCACCGGGGCGGACGGCATCCGACGTACGGCTTCCGCTTGCTGCACAACCCCCACCCCTCCCCGGTACCGCACCACTTCGCCCCAGCGTGGCACGGCGAGGGCGCGGGCGTAGCCATTCCGGCGTAAACCGGGGCGCACAAGGGCCGTTGGCCCGGAAACGACACCCGAACGTGTCCTGTTCCTGTTCCTGTTCCGGCGCGATCAGAACCGGCGGAGACGCCGAAGGGTGCCCCGCCGGACGTCGAGTACGACGACCGGCGGGGCACCCTTCCCGCGAAGAGGCGGTGTCAGCCGAGGGGCGCTGTCAGCGCGTCAGCGCTTCGCGACGAACACATGGGAGGCGACCTCCGCGTCCAGCTCGGCCGCCTCGCCGCTGCTGCCGACCAGGATGCCGCCCGCGGACTCCGTCACCGACACCACGGAGCCGGGCTGCACGCCCGCGCGCCGCAGCGTGTACATCAGCTGGGCGTCCGTCTGGATCGGCTCGCCGATCCGGCGGACGACCACCGTCTTGCCCTCGCTCGCGTCCAGCTCCGCCAGCGACACCATCGAGTCGTCGAGGAAGGCCTCGGCCTCCGCCTTCTCGCCGAGCTCCTCGAGGCCCGGGATCGGGTTCCCGTACGGCGACTCCGTCGGGTGCCGCAGCAGCTCCAGGACGCGCCGCTCCACGGCCTCGCTCATCACGTGCTCCCAGCGGCAGGCCTCGGCGTGCACCTGCTCCCACTCCAGGCCGATCACGTCGACGAGCAGGCACTCGGCGAGGCGGTGCTTGCGCATGACGCGGGTGGCGAGGCGGCGGCCCTCGTCGGTCAGCTCCAGGTGCCGGTCGCTGGCGACGGCCACCAGGCCGTCGCGCTCCATCCGGGCCACCGTCTGGCTCACCGTTGGGCCGCTCTGGTCGAGCCGCTCGGCGATCCGGGCACGCATGGGGACCACACCTTCCTCCTCAAGCTCGAGGATGGTGCGGAGATACATCTCCGTTGTGTCGATCAGTCCGGACATACGTGCCCCTCGATGAGTCGTGCGCTGGCCCTGCACCAATTCTGACGCATCGCGCCGACAACCGGGCCGCACCGGCCCAAGGCGGTATTGACAGAGCAATGGTCCAGACCGCACCGTGATCGGCGACCGGGGCAGGACCAGGGCACGACCACGACATGACGCGACGACGCGACGGCGACGAGAAGGAGCTTCTGGAATGGGCGACAGCGCGGGCGAGAGCAAGCTGGCCGGACAGTTCTTCGACGCCGCGATCGGCCTGCTCCAGCAGGTGCGCGACGGCGACTCGGCCGAGATCGCCGCGGCCGGCGCCGCGATCGCCGAGGCCGTCGCCAACGGCAACCGCCTCTTCGCCTTCGGCGCGGGCCACTCCTCGCTCGCCGCCCAGGACGTCGTCTACCGGGCGGGTGGCCTCGCCCTGATGAACCTGCTCGTCGTCCCCGGTGTCGTCGGCGTCGACGTCATGCCGGCCACCCTCGGCTCCGCCCTCGAACGCGTCGACGGCCTCGCCGGAGCCGTGCTGGACTCCTCCCCCGCCACCGCCGGGGACGTCCTGATCATCATCTCCCTCTCCGGGCGCAACGCCCTGCCCGTCGAGATGGCCATGAACGCCCGCGCGCTCGGCCTCACCGTCATCGGCGTCACCTCGGTGGCGTACGCGACGGAGACCAGGTCCCGGCACGTGTCGGGGACGTACCTCAAGGACCACTGCGACATCGTCCTCGACTCCCGGATCGCCGTCGGCGACGCCGAGCTCACCCACGAGGGCATCGAGGCCCCCTTCGCGCCCGCCTCCACCGTCGTCACCAGCGCCCTCATGCAGGCCACGCTCGCCGCCGCCGCCGAGGACCTGGTCCGCCGCGGCATCGAGCCGCCGCTGCTGCGCTCCGGGAACGTCGACGGCGGCCACGAGTGGAACGGCCGCGTGATGACGGAGTACGGCGACCGGATCTTCTACAAGCACTAGCCAGGGGTGGCCAGGGGGTGTTCGTCCGCGGCTATGGGGTGTTCGTCCGCTCCCCCAGGTCCAGCGCCATCGCCACCCTCGACGCCACCGCCTCCGCGAAGACCACGTCCTCGCGCTCGAACGGCCGGCGGCACGCGGCCCGCAGGAACGTCACCACGCCCAGCGTGCGGCCCCGGGAGCGCAGCGTCACGCAGACCGCGTGGGCCGCGTCGGCGGGCCACTGGTGGGCCTCCGCCCACACCTCGGCCGTGCGGCCCGCGCTCGCGCGGACCGTGCCCACCCGGTCCCAGGCCTGCAGCGCCGGGTGCCTCGGCCCGTACCGCAGCGGGATGCCGCCGCCCACCACCGGCGACGCCGGGCCGGGGGCGCCCGCCGGGGTCGCCAGGGCCCGGGTCAGACGCCGCTCGCCCGCCACCCGGTCGACCAGGGCGTGGTCCGCGAAGCCGGCGAGCGCGAAGTCGAGCAGCGCCGCCGCCGCCTCCGCCGGGTCCTCGCACTCCGCCGCCGCCGCGCCCGCCCGGTGCAGCTGGCTCCACCGGAACCGCAGCCGGTCCGCCTCGCGCGCCGCGAGCCGCTCCTCCGTCACGTCCTGGAACAGCCAGGCCACACCCAGCGGCACCGGCTCCTCCGCCATCGGCGAGGACAGCAACAGGAAGCCGCTGCGCCAGCACCGGCGCCGCTCCCCGGTGGACGTCCGCAGCGTCACCCACACCTCGGCGGGCGCCGACGGCGTGCCCTCCGCCAGGACGTGCTGGAGCGCGGCCTCCAGTTCCTCCGCGCCGTGCACGACGACATCGCCCAGCGGGCGCCCGAGCAGGGCCGTACGTCCGGTTCCGAAGGCGCGGGCGGCGTGGCCGTTGACCATGGCGGGGCGCAGGTCGGCGTCCACGAGGACGACACCCCAGGACGCGTCCTCGAACAGCGCCTCGCTGAGGGCCACCGACCGCTCCAGGTCGAGCTGGACGTGGACCTCGCTGAACGCGCAGTACACCCCCGCGGGGCTGCCGTCCGCCCCCCGTACGCCGGCGGCCTGGCTGCGTACGAGCACCCGGCCGCCGTCCTTGCGGAGCAGCGCCAGCTCGTGGACCTGCCGGCCGGGGCCCTTCATGGCCCCCATCAGCCGCCGCAGGGTCTCCTCGGCGTCGGCGCTGCGCGCCGCCCAGCCCTCGAACCCGCGCCGCCCGACCGCCTCGGCGGCGGACCAGCCGAGGATCCGCTCGGCCTCGCGGTTCCAGTGCGTGACCATCCCGTCGGCGTCGAACGCGCAGAGCGCCGCGTCCATCCCGTCGAGCAGCGCGGCCAGCAGATCGGCCCCCGCCCCGGGAACGGAAGCGGTCGCGCTCGCGGACCCCGTGAAAGCACTCATCCCGGCACCCCCCATGCTGCCGCCATTCAACTGGAACGTGACGCAGAGCACATCACCTTCACCGAAATCGTTGCATCGCGGAACGCATTCCGATACGGGTGCGGGGAGTGGGTACGCCACAGGCATGTGCGCCGGTCAGCGCACCGGGCACGCCGGTCAGGGCGCCAGCCGCTCCACGCGCCAGGTCTCGCCCTCGGCGCCGTCGGGGCCGCTCTCGCGGACGTACCGCAGCCGGTCGTGGAGCCGGTTCTCGTGTCCCTGCCAGAACTCGACCGCGTCCGGGACGACCCGGACGCCGCCCCACTCCGGCGGGACCGGCACCTGCGCGTCGGCGGGGTGGCGGGCGGCGAGCTCCGCGTACCGGGCGAGGAGTTCCGCGCGCGAGCCGATCACCGAGGACTGCGGGCTCGCCCAGGCGCCCAGTTGGGATCCGTGCGGGCGGGTCCGGAAGTAGGCGACCGTCTCGTCGCGGCCGATGCGCTCCGCGCGGCCCGTGACGATCACCTGGCGGGCCAGCGGGTGCCAGGGGAAGAGCAGCGAGGCGTACGGGTTGGCCGCCAGCTCCCTGCCCTTGCGGGAGTCGTAGTTGGTGAAGAAGACGAAGCCGGTCCGGTCGTAGTGCTTCAGGAGCACCGTGCGCGAGGACGGGCGGCCGTCGGGGGTCGCCGTGGAGACGATCATCGCGTTCGGCTCGTGGATCGCCGGATTCGCGGCGGTCTCCTTGAACCAGCGGGTGAACTGCGCGATCGGTTCGGGCGCGAGGTCGGCGGCCGACAGTTCGGTGGTGCGGTACTGCTCGCGCATGTCCGCGGGATCCAGGGCGTCGTTCACAGGATCGGTCACGGGGCCATCCTGCCGCAGCGCCTCAGTTTGCCCGGCACCGCGTGCCGCCAATCCTTACTCGCCGGATCGGCGCAGTGTGCCGGATGTCACGCTTCCCCGCATCATCGGAACCGTACAGACTCTTGGGCTGGACGACTGTTGAATCCCCACCATCGACCACCACTCAATTGATCGATCATCGATAGAGGAGCCGCCTGATGTCCGACTTCGTACCCGGGCTCGAGGGAGTCGTCGCGTTCGAGACGGAGATCGCCGAACCCGACAAGGAAGGCGGCGCGCTCCGCTACCGCGGCGTCGACATCGAGGACCTGGTCGGTCACGTGTCGTTCGGCAACGTCTGGGGGCTGCTCGTCGACGGCGCCTTCAACCCCGGTCTGCCGGCCGCCGAGCCGTTCCCCATCCCCGTGCACTCCGGCGACATCCGCGTCGACGTGCAGTCCGCCCTCGCGATGCTCGCGCCCGTGTGGGGCCTCAAACCGCTCCTCGACATCTCCGCCGAGCAGGCCCGCGACGACCTCGCCCGCGCCGCCGTCATGGCGCTCTCGTACGTCGCCCAGTCCGCCCGCGGCCAGGGCCTCCCCATGGTCCCGCAGAGCGAGATCGACAAGGCCGAGTCCGTCGTCGAGCGCTTCATGATCCGCTGGCGCGGCGAGCCCGACCCGAAGCACGTCAAGGCCGTCGACGCCTACTGGACCTCCGCCGCCGAGCACGGCATGAACGCCTCCACGTTCACCGCGCGTGTCATCGCCTCCACCGGCGCCGACGTGGCCGCCTCGCTCTCCGGCGCCGTCGGCGCCATGTCGGGCCCGCTGCACGGCGGCGCGCCCTCCCGCGTCCTCGGCATGATCGAGGAGATCGAGCGGACCGGCGACGCCACCGCCTACGTGAAGCAGGCACTCGACAAGGGCGAGCGCCTCATGGGCTTCGGCCACCGCGTCTACCGCGCCGAGGACCCCCGCGCGCGCGTGCTGCGCCGTACGGCCAAGGAGCTGGACGCCCCGCGTTACGAGGTGGCCGCCGCCCTGGAGAAGGCCGCCCTGGAGGAGCTGCACAGCCGGCGTCCCGACCGCGTCCTGGCGACGAACGTCGAGTTCTGGGCGGCCATCGTCCTGGACTTCGCCGAGGTCCCGGCGCACATGTTCACGTCGATGTTCACGTGCGCGCGTACGGCCGGCTGGTCGGCGCACATCCTGGAGCAGAAGCGCACCGGCCGCCTGGTCCGCCCGTCCGCCCGCTACACGGGCCCGGGGCAGCGGGACCCGCGCGAGATCGAGGGGTACGGGGACATCGCGGGCTGAGCCCGCTTGCCGCGACGCCACGGCGACGGCCCGACCCGCACAGTCGGGGCCGTCGCTGTGGCCGTCGCCAGGCCGCCGCTGTGGACCTCGCAGGCCGTCGCCGGAGTCTCGCCGACGGCCTCGTACCGGCTAGGACGACAGAGCGGGCTGCGCCTCCGGGTGCAGCAGCAGATCCGCGTGGTGGCGGGCCGTCGTCAGCGGGTGGGCCCGCAGCTTGCCCTTCAGCTCGTTGCGGCCGTACTCGGCGAACAGCGGGTTCTCCGGGTCGGCCGTGACGCCCGGCGCGCGCTCCGCGTAGGGGAAGGCCAGCGGGGTGATCCGGGCGTCGAGCCGCGGGTTGTAGAAGAACGGCACCGAGTAGCGCTCCGTCGCCCCGGGCGGTGAGACGACCCGGTGGTTGGTGGCGATCAGATAGCCGTTGGTCGCCACTTCGAGCAGCTCGCCGAGGTTCACGACGAACGCACCCGGCAGCGGCGGCACATCGTGGAAGTTCCCGTCCTCGCGCTGCACTTGGAGCCCGCCCACCTGGTCCTGGAGGAGCAGGGTGAGGAAGCCGTAGTCCTTGTGCGCGCCGACGCCCTGGTCGTCGCCCTCGCCGCTGCTGCCCGGGTAGCGCACCAGCTTGAGGTGCGGGTGGGCGCGCGGCCCGAAGATGTCGTCGTAGAAGTCCTCGGGCGCGCCGATCGAGGCGAGCAGTTCGTGCAGCAGCCGTTCGGCGACCCCGCTGAGCCGCTCGACCCAGGTCAGGGCGGCGGTCCGCAGCTCGGGGAGGGCCTCGGGCCACTGGTTGGGGCCTTCGAGCCACCAGTACGGGGCTTCCCAGGGGCCGGGGATCCGCGCGGGGCGCTCGGCGCCGATGTCGAGCTGGTCGCGCCAGTCGCGCGCGCCGGCGGTGCGCTCGTCGCCGATGCGCGTATAGCCGCGGAAGTGCGGGGAGTTGATGTTGTCGAGGGCGAGCCGGTCGGCCTCGGGCAGCGCGAAGAAGGCGTGCATCGCGGAGGTCAGGGCCCGCGTCTCGGCCTCGGTCACCCCGTGCCCGATCAGCTGGAAGAACCCGACGTCGTGCGCGGCCGAGTGGAGCTGGGCGTGGAGCAGCCGCCGGGCCTGGGGGTCACGGTCTGCGGCGGAGAGGTCGACGATGGGGAGCTGCGAGGAGTACGAGCTGCGAGTCATGGATGCGTCCGCGGGGTCTACGGGTGCCCGGGGCGGCCGCCGAGGGTGGGGCGGGGGCCACGGGTGCCGGTCGGCTTGGGCTCTGAACGAGGGACCCGGTGGGGGCGCTGGTGGTGCCCCGTGAGGGTCAGGCGGAGCGGCGACAGCTCATGGTCGTGACGCGGAGGAGGTCCACGTGGCGACGGCGTACGAGCGTAGGCATGCGACCAGAGTACTGCGGGGCGGGGGGAACGACTGTGGCCCGCGTCACGTTCCGGTGTCCGTGACGCGGGGGTGTTCAAAGGGGCGGCCGTACGCGAAGATCGCCGCCACGCATGTCAAGCGCATGCCAATGCTCCCGTCGCAGCATCCCATCGCAGGAGGATGTCCATGAGTCGCCGCCCGTCCCGCGGCCCGATCGCCACGGCCACCGCCGCCGTGGCCCTCGCCACCGCCGCGCTGCTCCCCGCCGCCGGCGCCACGGCCTCCCCGCTGCCCGCCGCCGCCCCGCTCCCCCAGGCCCGCGTCTTCATGGTGAACCCGGTCCAGGCCACGGGCGACCAGTCCCTCACCGACCACAAGGACGCGGCGAGCGACGTCCCCGCCTCCGCGTACGCCACCGTCGCGCTGCGGAACCTCGACACGAGCGGCGGCCTGTCCGGCCGCTGGGCCACGGTGCGGTCCGAGACCGGCAAGCCCGCCACGGTCGCGGGCGCCACCGCGTACGACCGCTCCGACGACGAGTTCGAGCAGGTCATGGCGTACTTCTGGGTCAACGAGTCACAGGAGTACCTCCAGGGGCTCGGCTTCGGCACCGAACTGCCCGGCGCCAACGACCGGGTGCAGCCGGTCCGGCTCAACCAGTGGGGCGCCGACAACTCCTACTTCACCGACAAGAAGGCCGAGATCCGCTTCGGCAAGGGCGGGGTGGACGACGCCGAGGACGCCGAGGTGATCGTGCACGAGTACGGGCACGCCGTGCACCACGCCCAGGTGCCCGGCTTCGGCACGACTCCGGAGTCCGGCGCGATCGGCGAGGCCTTCGGCGACTACCTGGCCGTGGCGGTCGGCACGCACGCGGCCGGGAAGTACGGCTGGCCGGTCAAGGCCGACGCGGCCTGCGTCGCCGACTGGGACGCGACCGGCTACAGCGAGGCGCCGCACTGCCTCCGCCGGATCGACGGCACGAAGACGTACGCGGACCGGGAGGGCGAGGTCCACGCCGACGGCGAGATCTGGTCCCGGGCGCTCCTCGACATCCGCACCTCGCTCGGCGCCCGGACCGCCGACCGGATCATCGTGAACGCCCAGTTCGGCTTCGACCCCGACACCAGCTTCCAGGACGCCGCCCTGACGACGATCGCGACCGCGGAGAAGATGTACGGGACGGGCGCGGCGACGGCCGTACGGGACGCCTTCCGCGCCCGCGAGATCCCGGGCGTCTGACCGGGTGCCGGCCCGGCCCCCTGGCCGGGTGGGGGCCGTGTCAGGCGTCCAGTGCCTCGTCGATCAGGCGGGCCCACTGGGCGACCACACGGTCCCTGCGGGCGCGGTCGTCCGTCAGGAGGGTCGCCAGGCCCAGGCCGCGGGCCATGTCCAGGAGGCCCTGGACGGTCTCGCGGACGCCGGGGCGGGACTCGTCCGCGCCGAGCACCTCGACGGCGATGCGGTGCGACTCGCGGCCGACCCGGGCCTCCAGCTCCGTCACGCGCGTGCGGAGCTGCTCCTCGCCCGACGCGGCGACCCACAGGTGGAGCGCGGCCCGGAAGAGCGGCCCGGTGAACAGGTCGACGAGGGCGGCGACGGCCTCGTGGCGGTCGCGGGACGGGAGGGTCCGCAGCGCCTGGGACCGCTCCTCCGCCACGTACTCGACGGCGGCCGTGAACAGGTCCTCGCGGGTGGGGAAGTGGTGCTGGGCGGCGCCCCGGGAGACGCCTGCCCGTTCCGCGACGACGGCGACCGTGGAGCCCGCCCAGCCGTGTTCGGCCAGGCAGGACACGGCCGCCTCCAGGAGCCGCTGCCGGGTGGCGCGGCTCCTGTCCTGCTTGGGGTTCCGGTCCGGCTTGGGTGCGGTCAAAGCCGCCATGCGGGGTCCCGTCGTTCGAGGAAGGCCGTCATCCCCTCGCGCGCCTCGGCGGAGGCGAAGAGCGTGGCCGACCTCTGCACCAGGTCCTCCGCGTCACGTTCGAAGGTCTCCAGGACTCTAGCGGTGACCAGCCGCTTCGCCTCGCGCAGGCCCTGCGGGGAGGCCGCGCGGAGGGAGTCGAGGATGCCGGGCAGAGCGTCGTCCCGGTCCGTCACGAGGCCCATCGCGATCGCCTCCGGCACCCCGAACCGCTCGCCCGTCAGGTAGTGGCGGGCCGCCGCGCGCGGCTCCAGCTTCGGAAGGAGGGTGAGGGAGATGACGGCGGGCGCGACCCCGATCCGTACCTCCGTGAGCGCGAAGTCCGCCGCCTCCCCGGCCACCACGATGTCACCGGCGCCGAGCAGCCCGAGGCCGCCGGCCCGTACGTGCCCGGTGGCGTGCGCGACGACCGGTTTCGGCAGCTCGACGATCTGCCGGAGCAGGTCCACGAAGGCGTACGGGCTCGGCGGCGCCTTCAGGTCGGCGCCCGCGCTGAACGTGCCGCCGGTGTGGGTGAGCACCACCGCCCGGACCGCGGGGTCCTTGCCGCAGGCGGTGAGCGCGTCGGCGAGCTCGGTGACGAGCGCGGCGGAGAGCGCGTTGCGGGTGGCCGGGGAGTCGAGGGCGAGGGTGGTGATCCCCCGCTCCTCGGTGACGGCGACCAGGGTCATGTGCGGTCCCTCGACTCTCGTTCACGGAGCTCCCGTTCCCGGACCTCGCGGTCCCGGTCCCGGAGCTCTCGGCGGAGGATCTTCCCGGACGCTGCCCGCGGCACGGCCTCGATGAACTCGACGTCACGGACCTTCTTGTACGGGGAGACCCGGGCGGCGACGTGCGCCATGACGTCCTCGGCGGTGAGGTCGGGCGCGGCGGCCTGGCGTACGACGTAGGCCTTGGGTATCTCGGTGCCGTCGGCGTCGGTGACGCCGATGACGGCGGCGTCGGCGATGCCCTCGTGGGTGAGGAGCAGGGCCTCGAGTTCGGCGGGGGCGACCTGGAAGCCCTTGTACTTGATGAGTTCCTTGACGCGGTCGACGACGTACAGCCAGCCGTCGTCGTCGACCCGGCCGATGTCGCCGGTGTGCACCCAGCCCTCGGCGTCGATCATGGCGGCGGTGGCGTCGGGCCGCCCGAGGTAGCCCTTCATGACCTGCGGCCCCCGGATGGCGACCTCACCCTCCTCGCCGGGCGCCGCGTCCTTCGACGGGTCGTCGAGGGACAGGATCCGCATCTCGGTGGAGGGCAGCAGCCTGCCGACGGTGCCGGGCGGCGGGTTCTCGGCGGCGAGCGGGACGACGTGGGTGCCCGGGGACAGCTCCGTCATGCCGTACGCCTGGAGGACCGGCGGCAGCCCGAGCCGCGCCGAACAGGCCTGGGCGAGGGCCGCGTCGAGCGGGGCGGCGGCGCTGACGATGTACTCCAGGGAGGACAGGTCGTAGTCGGCGACGGCCGGGTGCTTGGCGAGGGCGAGCACGATCGGCGGGGCGACGTAGAGGCCGTTGATGCGGTGCTTCTGGATGGCGCCGAGGAAGGTGTCGAGCTCGAAGCGGGGCAGCACGACGACGGTGGCGCCCTGCCGGAGGGGCGCGTTCATGAGAGCCGTGAGGCCGTAGATGTGAAAGAACGGCAGGATGGCCAGGATCCGGTCACCCGGGCCCATCGGCATGACCGGCTCCAGCTGGGCGAGGTTCGTCGCGATCGAGGCGTGGGTGAGCATCACGCCCTTGGGGACGCCGGTGGTGCCGGAGGAGTACGGGAGCGCGGCGACGTCCTCGTCGGGGTCGATGTCGATCTCGGGCACGGCGCCGGTGGACCCGAGGAAGGCCTGCAGCGACCGGACACCCTCCCCCTCGGGGCCTTGCGGCGCCTGGTCGCAGACGAATATCTCCCGCACCCCGCCCGCGAGTTCGGCCGCCGCGCGGGCGGAGGGGAGCAGCGGGGAGACGGTGACGATCCAGCGGGCGGAGGAGTCGCGGAGCTGCTTGGCGAACTCCTCGGGGGTGGACAGCGGATGCACGGTGGTGACGGAGGCACCCGCGCGCGTGGCGGCGTAGAAGGCGACGGGGAAGAGCACGGTGTTGGGGCTGTGCAGGGCGAGCACGTCCCCCTTCCGTACCCCGGCCTCGGCGAGCCCGGCGGCCACCCGCCGGTGGAAGGCGTCGATCTGCCCGTACGTGAGGGTGAACTCCCCTGCCCCGTCGACCAGTGCGGGGGTGTCGCCCCGCTCTGCCGCGTGGCCGAGCACCGCGTCGTGGATCGGCAGGGAGACGGTCGGAACGGCCTCGTACTCGCTGTGGAACACCATGCAAGCCCCCTGGAGAGGTGGGAGAAGAGGTGGAAGGTGGTCGCCAGGATCGCGCGTGGGGGTACGACTTGGGGAGACCTTGTCAGCACTCCGGCGAAACAATCAAGCACGCATGCATGATTCTCGGGAAGGACGACGCCCCACCGGACGACTCCAGGAAGAACAAGCCGCGGGCCCGGCGCTTCACCGCGCCGCCGGGCTACCGCGCCGCGCCGGTCAGTACGACTTGGGCAGCCCCAGCGTCTGGTGCGACACGTAGTTGAGGATCATCTCCCGGCTGACCGGGGCGATCCGCGCCACCCGCGCCGCCGTGATCAGCCGGGCCAGGCCGAACTCCCTGGTGAGGCCGTTGCCGCCGAGGGTGTGGACCGCCTGGTCGACGGCCTTCACACAGGCCTCCGCCGCCGCGTACTTCGCCATGTTGGCGGCCTCGCCCGCACCCATGTCGTCACCCGCGTCGTAGAGGTGCGCGGCCTTCGCCATCATCAGCCGGGCCAGTTCCAGCTCGATGTGCGCCTGGGCGAGCGGATGCGCGATGGCCTGGTGGGCGCCGATCGGGGCCTTCCAGACCTGCCGCTCCTTCGCGTACTTCACGGCCTGCGCGAGCGCGTACCGGCCCATGCCGATCGCGAACGCGGCCGTCATGATCCGCTCCGGGTTGAGCCCCGCGAAGAGCTGGAGCAGCCCCGCGTCCTCGTCACCGACGAGCGCGTCGGCCGGCAGGTGCACCTCATCGAGCGTCAGCTCGAACTGCTTCTCGTTCGCGTCGAGTTCCATCTCGATGTGCCGCCGCTGGAAGCCGGGGGCGTCGCGCGGGACGATGAAGAGACAAGGCTTGAGACTGCCCGTGCGGGCGTCCGACGTACGGCCCACGATCAGGGTCGCGTCGGCGATGTCGACACCCGACACGAACACCTTCCGCCCGTTGAGGACCCAGCCCTCCTCCGTACGGGTCGCGGTCGTCGTGATGCGGTGCGAGTTCGAGCCCGCGTCGGGCTCCGTGATGCCGAACGCCATCGTCCGCGAGCCGTCCGCCAGACCCGGCAGCCAGGCCCGCTTCTGCTCCTCCGTACCGAAGCGGGCGATGACCGTGCCGCAGATCGCGGGCGAGACGACCATCATCAGGAGCGGCGCACCGGCCGCACCGGCCTCCTCCAGGACGACGGACAGCTCGGCCATGCCGCCGCCCCCGCCGCCGTACTCCTCGGGCAGGTTCACCCCCAGATAGCCGAGCTTGCCGGCCTCCGCCCACAGGGCGGCCCGGTCGAAGCCGGGACCGTGCCGGTGGCCGAGCGCGGAGACGGCGGCGCGGAGCGCGGTGAGCTCTTCGCTTTCGATCATGGTGCTCATGCGGTCTGGTCCTCCTGTGCTGCTTCGGTCGTGGCGTCGTCGGAGACGACGGCGAGCAGGGCACCTACCTCGACCTGGCGGCCGGGGGCGGCGTGGAGCGCGGTGAGCGTGCCGGAGGCGGGGGCGATGACGCGGTGCTCCATCTTCATGGCCTCCAGCCAGAGGAGCGGCTGCCCGGCGGTGACGCGGTCGCCGACGGCGAGACCGTCGGCGACCCGGACGACGGTGCCGGGCATGGGCGCGAGCAGGGAGCCGGGGGCCGTCTGCTCGCGGGGGTCGGTGAAGCGGGGGCGGACGGTGAGCCGGTACGGACCGGCGTGCACGAAGCCGTCCCCGTACGCCGCCACGTCGAAGTCCCGTACGACACCGGCGACTTCGAGCCTGACGCGATCGGCTGCCGCCGACACGACCCGGACGCCCTCCGGGGCCGTGACCTCGTACCCGCCGTCCCGCGTCGGCCGGTACCGGACCTCGTGATCCCCGTACGTCCGCGTCTCGTCCTGCGAGCGCAGGTTCCGCCAACCACCCCCAAAACGACCCCTGTTGGCGGCCGCCTCGGCGAGGGCGGCGGCGACGGCCGCATACGCCTCACCGGCCCGGGGCCCCGTCAGCGCGGCGAGGTTCCGGTCGTAGAAGCCGGTGTCCAGCAGCCCCGGGTCCCCGAACTCCGGGTGGCGGAGGGAGGCGACCAGGAGGTCCCGGTTGGTGACCGGACCGTGGATCCGGGCCCGGTCCAGGGCATGGGCGAGCTTGCGGACCGCCTCCGCGCGGGTGGGGGCGTGGACGATCACCTTGGCGAGCATCGGGTCGTAGTGGACTCCGATCGCGTCCCCGGAGACGTACCCGGTGTCGAGGCGGACGGTCCGGCCCTCCCCGGGCCTCCGGCTCTGCCCGCCCCTCCGGCCCTCCCCGGCCCTCCGGCTCTCCCCGGGCAGCTCGAAGAGGTGCAGGACGCCCGTCTGGGGAGCCCACGCGCGCGCCGGTTCCTCCGCGTACAGGCGCGCCTCGATCGCGTGGCCGCGCGGGGCCGGGGGCTCCGGCGGCAGGGCGCGGCCCTCGGCGACGGCGAGCTGGAGGGCGACGAGATCGACCCCGAACACCTCCTCCGTCACCGGGTGTTCGACCTGGAGGCGGGTGTTCATCTCCAGGAAGTGCGCCCTGGGGGTCCCCCCTGCTCGAGCGAGGCCGAGAGCTTGGGGGACGTCCGCCACCAGGAACTCGACCGTGCCCGCGCCGACGTAGCCGACGGCCTTCGCCGCCCGGACGGCCGTGTCCAGGAGGGATGCTTCGAGCGCGGCGGGCAGACCGGGCGCCGGCGCCTCCTCGACGACCTTCTGGTGGCGCCGCTGGAGGGAACAGTCACGGGTGCCGAGCGCCCAGGCCGTGCCGTGGGTGTCGCAGAGGAGCTGGACCTCGACGTGCCGCCCGTTCTCGACGTACGGCTCGACGAACACCTCGCCGTCGCCGAAGGAGCTGAGCGCCTCTGCCGAAGCGGCGGCCAACTCCCCCGCAAGCTGGTCGAGTTCACGTACGATCCGCATGCCCCGGCCGCCGCCGCCCGCCGCCGCCTTCACCAGGACGGGCAGGTCGGCCTCGGTCACATCCGTCAGGGGCGCGATGCCGAGGAGTTCCTTCGCCCGGGTCTTCGAGGCCATCGCCTCGATCGCCTCCGGCGGCGGACCGATCCAGACCAGCCCTGCGTCGATCACCTGCCGGGCGAAGTCGGCGTTCTCGGAGAGGAAGCCGTAGCCGGGGTGGACGGCGTCCGCGCCCGCGGCGAGCGCCGCCCTCACCACCAGGTCGCCGCGCAGGTACGTCTCCGAGGGCGCCGCCCCCGGCAGCCGTACCGCCGTGTCCGCCTCCCGTACGTGCAGGGCGTCGGCGTCCGCGTCGGAGTACACGGCGACGGTGGACATGCCCAGCTCACGGCAGGTGCGGAAGACCCGGCAGGCGATCTCGCCCCGGTTCGCGACGAGCACGGAGGTGATCAACGAGGTCGTCGGGGTCGTCGAGGTCATCGGGGTCGTCGAGGTCATCGGGAGGGGCCTCACATTCGGAAGACGCCGAAGCCGCCGCGCGCGCCCTCGACCGGTGCCGTGTGGATCGCGGAGAGGCACAGCCCGAGGACCGTGCGGGTGTCGCGGGGGTCGATGACCCCGTCGTCGTAGAGCCGGCCGGAGAGGAACATCGGCAGCGACTCGGACTCGATCTGCGCCTCGACGAGCGCCCGGAGACCGGCGTCGGCCTCCTCGTCGTACGGCTGCCCCTTCGCGACAGCGCTCGCCCGGGCCACGATGGAGAGGACACCGGCGAGCTGCTGCGGACCCATGACCGCGGACTTGGCGCTCGGCCAGGCGAAGAGGAAGCGCGGGTCGTACGCCCGGCCGCACATGCCGTAGTGCCCGGCGCCGTAACTCGCCCCCATGAGGACGGACAGATGGGGGACTCGGGAGTTCGACACGGCGTTGATCATCATCGCGCCGTGCTTGATGATGCCGCCCTGCTCGTACTCCTTGCCGACCATGTAGCCGGTGGTGTTGTGGAGGAAGACAAGCGGGATGTCGCGCTGGTTGGCGAGCTGGATGAACTGCGCCGCCTTCTGCGACTCCGGGCCGAAGAGGACACCCTGCGCGTTGGCGAGGACGCCGACCGGGTACCCGTGCAGGCTCGCCCAGCCGGTGACCAGACTCGGCCCGTACAGCGGCTTGAACTCGTCGAAGTCCGAGCCGTCGACGATCCGGGCGATCACCTCGCGCGGATCGAACGGCGTCTTGAGGTCCCCGGGCACGATCCCGAGCAGCTCGTCCTCGTCGTACTTCGGGGGCTCGGCGACGGTGACCGGATCGGGCTGGGCCTTGCGGTGGTTCAGACGGGCCACGATCCGGCGGGCCTGACGGAGCGCGTCGGCCTCGTCGACGGCGTAGTGGTCGGCGAGCCCGGACGTCCGCGCGTGCATCTCGGCACCGCCGAGGGACTCGTCGTCGCTCTCCTCCCCCGTCGCCATCTTCACCAGCGGCGGACCGCCGAGGAACACCTTCGACCGCTCCTTGATCATCACGGCGTGGTCGGACATGCCGGGGACGTACGCGCCACCGGCCGTCGAGTTGCCGAAGACGACCGCGACCGTGGGGATGCCGGCGGCGGAGAGCCGGGTGAGATCGCGGAAGAGCGCCCCGCCGGGGATGAAGATCTCCTTCTGCGAGGGGAGGTCGGCACCGCCGGACTCGACGAGCGAGATCACGGGCAGACGGTTGGCGAACGCGATCTCGTTGGCCCGCAGGGCCTTCTTCAGCGTCCAGGGGTTGGAGGCGCCGCCGCGCACGGTCGGGTCGTTGGCGGTGATCAGACACTCGACGCCCTCGACGACCCCGATGCCGGTGATCAGGGAGGCGCCGACCGCGTAGTCGCTGCCCCAGGCGGCGAGCGGCGACAGCTCCAGGAAGGGCGAGTCCGGGTCCACGAGCAGCTCGATCCGCTCTCGGGCGAGCATCTTGCCCCGCTTGCGATGCCGTGCGACGTACTTCTCGCCGCCGCCCGCGAGGGCCTTGGCGTGCTCGGCGTCGAGGGCGGTGAGCTTGTCGAGCATGGCGGCGCGGTGGGCCCGGTAGTCGGATCCGCCGGTGTCGAGGGCGGAGGCGAGGACGGTCACAGGAGTACCTCCGGGATGTCTGTCGCGCGGGAGCGGAGCCACTCGCCGAGGGCCTTGGCCTGGGGGTCGAATCGGGCCTGGGAGGCGACGCCCTCGCCGAGGATCCCGGCGACGGTGAAGTTCAGGGCACGGAGGTTCGGCAGGACGTGCCGGGTGACGTCCAGGCCGGCGGTCTCCGGGAGGAGTTCCTTGAGCCGGGCGACGGTGAGGGTGTGGGCGAGCCACCGCCACTCCTCGTCCGTCCGGACCCAGACGCCGATGTTCGCGTCGCCGCCCTTGTCGCCGCTGCGGGCGCCGGCGAGACGGCCGAGCGGTGCCCTCAAGACCCGGCCACGCGCGGCCGGCGGCTCGGGGAGCGACGGCTCGGGGACCGGCTCCAGTTCCCTGGTCTCCGCCGGTACGGGGACGGGGACGCGGGTCCCGTCCGGGAGCACGGCCGTGTGGGGAACGTCGGCGGCCGGTACGTAGGCGCTCTCGAAGACCCCGTAGGGGGCGCCCTTCCCGGGCGGCGCGGTGACATGGAAGCCGGGGTAGCTGGCGAGGGCGAGTTCGATGGCGGCGCCGGTGAGGGCGCGGCCGACGGCCTCGGGGGCCGGATCGCGGACGACGAGCCGGAGGAGGGCGCTGGCGGTCTCCTCGGTGTCGGCGTCGGGCCGGTCGGTACGGACGAGCTCCCAACGGACCTCGCGGGGGCGGCTGTCGGCGAGAGCGTCCTCGACCTGCCCCCGCACCAGTGCGGCCTTCTCCTCGATGTCGAGGCCGGTCAGGACGAACACGACCTCGTTGCGGAAGCCACCGAGCCGGCTGAGCCCGACCTTGAGCGTCGGGGGCGGCGCCTCGCCCCGTACACCGTCGATCCGGACCCGGTCGGGGCCCTCCTGGGTGAGCCGGACGGTGTCGAGGCGGGCGGTGACGTCGGGCCCGGGGTAGCGGGCGCCGGCCGTCTCGTACAGCAGCTGGGCCGTGACCGTACCGACGTCGACGAGGCCGCCGGTGCCGGGGTGCTTGGTGATGACGGCGCTGCCGTCCTCGTGGAGCTCGGCGAGCGGGAAGCCGGGGCGGCGGAAGAGCGCCGGGTCGTGCTCACGGAAGAAGGCGTAGTTGCCGCCGGTGGCCTGGGTGCCGCACTCGAGGACGTGCCCGGCGACGACCGCGCCCGCGAGCCTGTCGTACTCCTCGGGCCCCCAGCCGAAGTGCCACTGCGCGGGCCCGGTGACGAGGGCGGCGTCGGTGACCCGGCCGGTGACGACGACGTCCGCGCCGGCGGCGAGGCAGGCGGCGATCCCCGCACCGCCGAGATAGGCGTTGGCGGCCAGCGCGCCGTCGACGGCCGGGAGCCGGTCACCCTCCACGTGCGCGACACGCGTGGGCAGACCGAGCTTGGCGGCGAGGACGCGCAGGGCGTCGGCGAGACCGGCGGGGTTGAGACCGCCGGCGTTGGTGACGATCCGGACCCCCCGGTCATGGGCGAGCCCGAGGCCCTCCTCCATCTGGCGCAGGAAGGTCTTGGCGTATCCGGAGGCCGGGTCCTTGAGCTGGTCGCGGCCGAGGATGAGCATGGTGAGCTCGGCGAGGTAGTCGCCGGTGAGGACGTCGACGGGGCCCTCGGGCCCGCCGCCGGTGAGCATCTCGCGGACGGCGTCGAAACGGTCGCCGTAGAAACCGGAGGCGTTGCCGATACGGAGCACCATCACCGGGCCCCTTCGGCGGGCCGGCCCGGACCCGCCGGGCCGGCGAAGGCCTGGGCGATGGTGAGCCAGTGCGCGGCGTCGGGGCCGACGGCGACGAGGGAGGTGTCGTCCCGGTGGACGCGCTGGGTGACGAGGAGACAGAACTCGAGGGCGGACCCGGTCACGGTCTGGTCGGCGTCCTCGGGCCCGTAGACCCACAACTCACCACTCGGGGATACGAGTTCCACGCGGATGGGCGCGGCGGGAACGGGCAGGCCCCGGACCAGGTAGGCGTAGTCGCGGGCGCGGTGACCGATCCAGGCGACGTGCCGGATGCGGTCGGTCGGCGCGCGGACGACTCCGAGGGCATCGGCGACGTCCTGACCGTGCGCCCAGGTCTCCATGAGCCGGGCGGTGGCCATGGCGGGGGCGCTCATGGGCGGCCCGTACCAGGGGAACCGCGCACCGGCGGGAACGGCCCGAAGGGCCGCCTGGAGCAGCTCGCGCCCCGCGCGCCAGTGGGCGAGCAGCTCGGCGGGCGGCAGTTTCGCCCCTTCCTCGGCACCGTCGTCGACGAAACGCTCGGGGGCGGCGAGGGCCTTGGCGGTCTCGGCGGCGAAGCCGTCGGGGTCGGTGGCGGCGAGGAGCGCGGCACGGTCGGTCCAGGCGAGGTGCGCGACCTGATGGGCGATGGTCCAGCCGGGGGCGGGGGTGGGGGTGGCCCACTGCGCCTCGGTCAACTCGCCGACGAGGCGGTCGAGTTCGTCACTCTCGTCGCGCAGGTCGTCGAGGACGACGACGGGGTCGGACACGGTGCGCTCCCCTCGGGGACGGGCGTTCACGGGCCTTCGCGAGGAGCATGGCAGCGGAGAAAGAAACAATCAAGCGTGCTTGCTTTAGTTCGGGAAGGCCGGGGGGTCGGAAGTCTGGATGCCGACCCCCGCCCGCCGGCCGGCGGGACTAGGCGGCGACCCGCCGGGGCCGGGGCACGAGTTCGCCCCCGCAGTTCGGACAGACGTCGCTCATCGCGTCGGCGCACGGCACGCAGAAACTGCACTCGTACGAACAGATCCGCGCGGGCCCGTCCACCACCAGCACGGCCACCTCGCACCGCTCACACAGCTCACGCATCTCCAGAGCCACGATCGACTCCCCCTCCTCGTACGTCGAACAACACAACGCCCCCATCGTCAGGGCGATCCCAGAGCCCCGGAAACAGCCCGGGGGTCAATGATCAACAGGATCGGGTCACGGGGAGGGGGTGAGGTCTCCGGGGTGGGCCGACTGTGGGGGTGCGGGTGCGGCCGCCCTCTTTCCGAGTGTGGCGGCCTCCACCACCGCGTCAAGGGCGCTCCCTTCGGTCGCGTCGCTGCGCGATGGGCTGCGCCCACCCTTGACCCGGCGGCGGAGGCCGCCTTTTCACACTCGGAGGGCGGCCGAGGGCCGGGGCCACGCAGGGGCCACGGGGGTGGTTGCGCGCCGAGGGCGCCGGTCGGGCCGGTGGGCGGGGCGAGGCCGGGCATCGGTGGGGCGTGATTTGGCTGTGTGCCTGGGTGGGTGGGGGCTTGGTTCGTAGCTCGGGCCGGTGGGTGAAGTCCGGCCGGTTCGGCGTGCGCGGTTGTTGAATGGGGCGGCCCGGCTTGGCTTGGCGGGTTGCGGCCGGCGGTTGGTTGGGATTCAGGCCCCGCTGGTCCGTGTTCGTGGGTGGTGGGAGCGGTCGGCGTGAGTTTCTTGCAGTTTCACAGTCCGATTGGGGCGATTCGTACCCTTTGGGGAGTATGGCGGGGCCTGTTACTTCGAGAAATGCAGAGTTACTCACGCCCCACCCACCAGGAGTGACCAGCGGGGCCTGAAGCCCCGCTCCGATCGGCATTCCGCCGCTAGGCCGGAGCCCAACCGCCCCATTCAACAACCGCGCACCCCGACCGACGGGAACGCGCCCACCGGACCCCCGTCACGAACCCAGCCCCCACCCACCGGCCGGCACACGCACGCGGCGAGCGGCCGCTGCCCGAAGCCCGGCGGTGACCCCGCCCCCTGGACCGCCCTCCGAGAGTGTTTTCGCTCCTGGAGGTGGTGGGTCAAGGGTGGCCGAAGGCCATCGCGCAGCGACGCGACGAAGGAGCGCCCTTGACGCGCCGCCGGAAGGAGCGACTCTCGGAAAGAGGGCGGTCCCACCCGCACCAAGGAAGTCGGCCCACCCCAAGGACCCCAAGACCCCCCTCAGTGCCGCACCAAGCAAAACGGATGCCCCGCCGGATCCGCATAGACGCGCCAGCCTCGGTCGCCCTCTCCCGCGTCCAGGAGCCTCGCGCCCCGCGCCAGGACCTCTGCCTCGGCCTCATCCAAGTCCCGTACCTCGAAGTCGAGGTGCGACTGCTGCGGCCGCTCGGCGGTCGGCCACGTCGGTGGGCGGTAGTCCGCGACCCCCTGGAAGCAGACGACCAGCCCTCCCGGGGTGTGCAGGGTGGACCAGTCCTCGTCCAGCGACCATCGGCCGTCCGGCCGGTCCACCTCCCCACCCAGCACCGCGCGGTAGAACTCGGCGAGTTCCGCGGGAGCCGGGCAGTCGATGACCAGGCACTGCAGTTCAGCGATCATGCGCGGATCCTAGGCACGCCCGACCTGCCCCTCCGACCTGCCCCTCCGACCTACCCCTCCGCCCTACCCCGCTCCCTCGCCGCCGCCCGTACCTGCGTCCGTACCGCTCCCATGCTCGCCGCGATCACCAGAGCGATCGCGAGCGCGTCCGTCAGCGACAACGCCTGGCTGAGGATGAGGAATCCTGCCGTCGCCGCGATCGCCGGTTCCAGGCTCATCAGGATCGCGAACGTGGGCGCGGGCAGGCGGCGCAGAGCGAGCAGTTCCAGCGTGTACGGCAGGACGGACGACATCAGCGCGACCGCGAGCCCCAGGCCGATCGTCGACGGTACGAGCAGCTTCTCCCCCGCCTCCGCGATGCCCAGCGGCAGGCTGAGCACGGCACCGAAGGCCATCGCGAGCGCGAGCCCGTCCGCCTGCGGGAAGCGGCGGCCCGTACGGGCGCTGAACACGATGTACGTGGCCCACATCGCGCCCGCCGCGAGCGCGAAGGCCGCGCCCAACGGGTCGAGGCGGTCGAAGCCGCCACCGCTGAGCAGGACGACACCCCCGAGGGCGAGTCCCGCCCAGAGCAGGTTCATCAGCCGGCGGGAGGCGACCACCGAGAGGATCAGCGGGCCGAGGACCTCCAGGGTCACCGCGGCGCCCAGCGGGATCCGGTCGGCCGCCTGGTAGAAGAGGATGTTCATCCCCGCCATCGCCGCGCCGAAGGCGACGATCGTGCCCCAGTCCGCCCGGCCGTAGCCGCGGACCTTCGGGCGGCAGACGATCAGCAGGACTGCGGCGGCGAGTACGAGCCTGAGGGTGACGACGCCGAGGGCGCCGGCCCGGGGCATGAGAAGGACGGCGAGCGCCGAGCCGAACTGCACGGAGAGTCCACCCGTGACGACGAGCGCGACCGGCCCGAAACGGTGGCCCGCGAGCCCCTTCGGCCCGCGCCCGTCCCGGCCCGGAGAAACCCCGCCCCGCGCCCCGTCGACAGGGGCAGCCGGCGAGCCGGGGCCGACCGCGGTCCCCGCCGGGCCCGCCTCCTTGACCGGACTGATGTCCACCGACCACTCCTCAAGTGTTCACTGCATTGAACTTCCAGTCCAGAATAATGCACCACCGGTTCCGCTGTCACCGGAGTTCCCCTCTCACGCTACGAGCCCCCGCGCGGCGCCGGAAATGCCGATTGCGCTGCGGTTATGCTCCGGACGCATGAGCATCGAGCTACGCCACCTCCGCTGCTTCCTCGCCATCGCCGAGGAATCCAGCCTCACCAGGGCGGCCGCCCGGCTCCACCTCACCCAACCCGCCGTCTCCCGCACGCTCGCCGCCCTGGAACAGCACCTCGGGGCCCGCCTCGTCGACCGCTCCACGCACCACCTCGCCCTCACGGCCGAGGGCCGCGCCTTCCAGGACCGGGCCGCCGCCGCCCTCGCCGCGTTCGAGGCGGCCGTCGACCCGGCGAGGCTCCGCCACCGGCCGCTGCGGCTCGGACACGCCTGGTCGGCCTTCGGCCCGTACACCACGCCCCTGCTCCGCCGCTGGCAGCGCGAACACCCCGAGACCCCGCTCGAACTCCTCCGCATCGACGACCGCACGGCCGGCCTGACCAGGGGGGAGGTGGACGCGGCGCTGCTGCGGGGGCCGGTCGACGCGCCGGGCCTCGCCACGGAGGAGCTCACGACGGAGGAACGCGTCGCGGCCGTACCGGCCGACAGCCCGCTCGCGGAACAGCCGCGACTCGGCCTGGACGACCTGGCGGGCGGAACCGTCGTGCTCAACACGGTCTCCGGTACGACGACCCTCACGCTCTGGCCGACGGCGGCGCGCCCGGCGGCGACGGTCACGGTGGCCAACACCGACGACTGGCTGACGGCGATCGCAGCGGGCAGGGGCGTCGGCGTCTCGTCCGCGTCGACGGCGGCGCTGCACCCGCACCCGGGAGTCACGTACCGCCCGCTGCCGGACGCCCCGCCGCTCGCGGTGGTCCTGGCCTGGCGGGACGCGTTCCCGCACCCGGCGACGGAGGCGCTGTTGGCGATGGCACGGGAGATCGTCAGCGGGGACTGAGAGTGACGGGGGAGACGGACCTCGGATCGTGGCCGCCCGAAGGGCGAACGGGCGCCTCAGAGGCCCGCGTCCAGCGCCTCCGCCAGTACCTCCGCCAGGTGTCTCGCCCTCGTGCCCGTCAGGTCGGCGATCTGTGTCCTGCACGAGAAGCCGTCCGCCAGGACCGCGGCCCCCGGGGCCGCGCCCCGCAGCGCCGGCAGCAGCTGGTCCTCCGCGCACGTCACCGAGACCTCGTAGTGGCCCGGCTCGAAGCCGAAGTTGCCCGCGAGGCCGCAGCAGCCGCCCGACAGAGCCCCCGTCAGCCCCGCGCGTTCACGCAGGCGGCGGTCCGCCGCGTCGCCCAGCACCGCGTGCTGGTGGCAGTGCGTCTGGCCCACGACCGGGCCGTCCAGGCGCGGCGGCTCCCAGTCCGGCGCCAGCGTCTCCACCGCCTCCGCGAACGTCCGTACCGACGCCGCCAGGCGGGCCGCCCTCGGGTCGTCCGGCAGCAGCTCCGGCAGGTCGGTGCGGAGGGTCGCCGCGCAGGAGGGTTCCAGGACCACGACGGGCGCACCGGCCCCGGCGTCCCGCCCCTCCATCGCGTCCAGCGTCCTCCGCATCACCCTCCGCGCCGCCCCCAACTGCCCCGTCGACACGTACGTGAGGCCGCAGCAGACCCGGCCGGGCGGCAGGTCCACCCCCAGGCCCGCGTCCTCCAGGACCCGGACCGCCGCCTGTCCCACCTCCGGCGCCAGGTGGTTCATGAAGGTGTCCGGCCACAGTGTGAGGGCCGCCGTGCGGGTCGAGCTCCGCTCGGCGAACCACGACGTGAACGACCTCCCCGCCACCCTCGGCATCGTCCGCTCCGGCGTCACCCCCGCGAGGCGCGCCGCGAACGGCAGCCTCATCCCGGCGTTCAGACCCCGCCCGAACAGGTCCAGCCAGTGCGGCAGCCTGCCCATCGTCCAGTGCGAGCGCGGCCTGCGCAGGAAGCCGAGCGGTCCCGCGTAATGCCGGTCCAGGAACTCCGCCTTGTACGCGGCCATGTCGACGCCCACCGGGCAGTCACTGCGACACCCCTTGCACGACAGGCACAGGTCCAGCGCCTCCCGGACCTCCTCCGAGCGCCAGCCGTCCGTGATCACCTCGCCGAGCGCCATCTCGTGGAGCAGCCGCGCCCGCCCCCGCGTCGAGTGCTTCTCCTCCCCCGTCGCCCGGTACGAGGGACACATCACCCCCGGACCCGAACTCGGCCCCTCCACCCGGCACTTGGCCACCCCGACGCACCGTGCGGCGGCCCTTCCCACCCCCACCACCGGCAGTCCCGCGAACCGCAGCCCCTCGTCGAGCGGGCGCGGTCGCACCAGCATCCCCGGGTTGAGGCCGCCGTCCGGGTCCCACACGTCCTTGACCTCCCCGAACAGGGCGACGAGCTCCTCCCCGTACATCTTCGGCAGCAGCTCGGCCCGCGCCTGCCCGTCGCCGTGCTCCCCGGAGAGCGAGCCGCCGTGCGCGACCACGAGGTCGGCCACCGCCTCCGAGAACCGGCGGAAGTCCCGTACTCCCTTCTCCGTCCACAGATCGAAGTCGATCCGGACGTGGACGCAGCCGTCACCGAAGTGCCCGTACGGAACTCCCCGGAGGCCGAAGTCGGCAAGGAGCGAACGGAATTCGCGGAGGTACGCGCCGAGCCTCGCCGGCGGCACCGCGCAGTCCTCCCACCCCGGCCAGGCCTCTCCGCCTCCCCCGGACCCCGTCCGGGAGGTGCCCCCGGGGGCCCGTGTCGCCGTCCCCGCCGCGTCCTCCCTGATCCGCCACAGCGCCCGCTGCCCTGCCGGGTCCCGCACCACCGTCGCGTCCAGCGCGTCGGCCGCCCGGACCAGCGCCCGGGCGGCGCCCTCCCCGTCGACCTCGCAGAACAGCCACGCCCCACCGCGAGGCAGCCCCGAAGCACCCCGTACGAGATCGGCCGCCATCCCCTCCACGGTCAGCGGCTCGTACGCCAGGAGCCCCGCCGCAGCGTCCGCCGCCGCGCTCTCGTCCACGTACCCCAACACCACGAGCACGGGCTCGGCCGGCAGCGGGACGAGTCGTACCGTCGCCTCCGTCACCACCCCGAGCGTCCCCTCGCTGCCGCAGAAGGAGCGGGCCACGTCCACGCCCCGCTCGGGGAGCAGCGCGTCCAGTGCGTACCCGGAGATGCGGCGCGGCAGACCGGCCGGGTAGCCGGTCCGCAGGAGGGCGAGCCGGCGGTCGACGAGATCGAGGAGTCCGGCGGGCGCACCCTGCCCGTCCTGCCCCAGCGTCAACGACGCACCTCCGTACGTCATCACATCCAGCGAGCGCACGTTGTCCGCCGTGGTCCCCCACGCGACCGAGTGCGCCCCGCACGCGTTGTTGCCGATCATGCCGCCGAGGGTGCAGCGGCTGTGCGTCGACGGATCGGGGCCGAAGGTCAGGCCGTACGGGCGGGCCGCCTCCCGCAGCCGGTCGAGGACGAGCCCCGGCCCGACCACGGCCGTCCGCGCCTCCGGGTCCAGGGAGACGATCCCGCCCATGTGCCGTGTGAGGTCGAGCACGACGCCGGTGCCGGTCGCCTGGCCGCCGATCGAGGTCCCGGCGCCCCGCGCGACGACCGGGGTGGTGCCGTGGGCCCGGCACACCTCCAGGACGGCCGCGATGTCGGCGGCGTCGCGCGGCGCGACCGTACCGGCCGGAACGCGGCGGTAGTTGGAGGCGTCCATGGTCGCCAACGCCCTGGCGGTGACGGAGAAGTCGACGTCTCCGCGCACCGCCGCGCGCAGGTCGGCGGCGAGTCCGGACCCGTGTTCCTGGTGTGTTCCCACAAGCCCAGGATGTCTCAGAGCTCGTCTCATCGGGCGGACATCCGGCGACCGGCCCCTTCCCGACCCGATACTCTCCGCCTCGTGGCTGATATCCAGATTCCCGCTGACATCAAGCCCGCCGACGGCCGTTTCGGCGCGGGCCCCTCCAAGGTGCGTACGGAGGCGCTGGACGCCCTGGCCGCCACCGGCACCTCTCTCCTCGGCACGTCCCACCGCCAGGCTCCGGTCAAGAACCTGGTCGGCGAGGTACGTACCGGCATCCGTGACCTCTTCTCGCTCCCCGAGGGCTACGAGGTGATCCTGGGCAACGGCGGCTCCACCGCCTTCTGGGACGTCGCGACCCACGGTCTCATCGAGCACAAGTCGCAGCACCTCACCTTCGGCGAGTTCTCCTCCAAGTTCGCGAAGGCCGCCAAGCTGGCCCCGTGGCTTGCCGAGCCGACCGTGATCTCCTCCGACCCGGGCACCCACCCGGAGCCGGTGGCCGAGGCGGGCGTCGACGTCTACGCGTACACGCACAACGAGACCTCCACCGGTGTCGCCGCCCCGATCCGGCGCGTCGACGGCGCCGACCCGGGCGCGCTCGTCCTCGTGGACGCGACCTCCGGCGCGGGCGGCCTCCCGGTCGACATCACCGAGACGGACGTCTACTACTTCGCCCCGCAGAAGTCCTTCGCCGCCGAGGGCGGCCTGTGGCTGGCGGCCTTCTCCCCGGCCGCCCTGGAGCGGGCGCAGACGATCCACGACTCCGGCCGGCACATCCCGGAGTTCTTCTCGCTGACGACGGCGATCGACAACTCGCTGAAGAACCAGACGTACAACACCCCGGCGCTCTCGACCCTCTTCCTGCTCAACGAGCAGCTGAAGTGGATCAACGGCCAGGGCGGTCTCGACTGGGCCGTGTCCCGGACGAAGGAGTCCTCGGACGCGCTGTACGGCTGGGCCGAGGAGTCCAAGTACGCCACGCCGTTCGTCGCGGACGCGGCGAAGCGCTCGCAGGTCATCGGCACGATCGACTTCGCGGACGACATCGACGCGGCGGCGGTCGCGAAGGCGCTGCGCGCGAACGGCATCGTCGACACGGAGCCGTACCGCAAGCTGGGCCGCAACCAGCTGCGGGTCGCGATGTTCCCGGCGATCGACCCGTCGGACGTGCGCGCCCTGACGGCCTGCATCGACTACGTGATCGAGAAGCTGTAACGGCAGACAGCAGCTGTAACGGCTCGTCGCACGGCACGGAAGCCCCGGCAGCGGACATCTCCGCCGCCGGGGCTTCTCCGTTCAGCCCGCCTGCGACTTCACATGGTCGATGACGGCGTTGAACTCGGCCGTCGGCGAGAACTCCACGACGTCGACATCCTCCAGGGCCTCCGGGGCGTGGCCCGGCCCCCAGTAGTAGGCCTGTCCGGCCTCGTAGATCTCCTCGCCCGAGGAGGTACGCATCCTGATCCGGCCCTTGAGCAGATAGCCCCAGTGGGGGCACTGGCACAGGTCGTCCTCAAGTCCCTTCAGCGCCGGCGCCATGTCGGTGCCCTGAGGCAGGTGGATGAACGCGACGGACATGTCGCCGCCGGCCTCCTGCGTACGGAAGTCCAGACCGCCGCCTTCCATGGCGACCGGGGTGTCCTCACGAGTGAATCCCGTCATGGTTCCTCCACGCCTCCTCGGTCGGTCTCCTTCCAGTCTCGACCCCCTGCCGCACCGGGTCGAGGCGGAGACGACGTCGCAGGTCAGCCCCGGCGCAGCACGCGCTTGACGCCGAAGACGAGGACGAACGCGCCCGCAAGGACCAGGAAGCCGACGGTGACGTTCCCCTTCTCGCCGTCGGCCGCCGGGGACTGCGGGGCCTGCGGTGCGCCCGGGGCGTCCGGGGAGCCGCCCGGCTTCTCCGGGGCGCGTCCGGCGTCCTGCCGGTCCAGCCGCACCACCCGGCTGTCCTGCCCCTCCGAGCCGAGCATGAACGCCGAGCCGTCCCTCGTGTACGTCACGGATTCCGCCTGGCCCTGGAACGGCGCCCCGATCGAGGTGCCCTCGTCGCCGAGCCGGCCGTCCTGCCACGCGTACTCGCGCGCCATCAGGTAGCCGCGCAGGACCAGGCGGTCACCGGCCGGCGAGAAGGCGCCGTCGGTGACCCACGGAACGTCGCCGATGCGCCGGAAGACGTTCGTCCCGGACGAGGAGAGCCGCTCGGGGCCCGCGTACAGGCCGCCGCCGTCCTCGTTCTTGCTCGCGATGTACACCCGGCCGGTCTTCGGATGAACCATCAGCGCCTCGGCGTTGCGCGCCCCGTCGGCGTACTTCACGACGTACTGCTTCGCCGCCACCTTCTGGTCCTCGAGCACCTTCGGCTCGGGGAAGCGGTAGACCCAGACGTGGTCCCAGGAGCCGTCGAGGTTGTCGCCGATGTCGCCGACGTAGATGTCGCCGTCCGGCCCGACCGCGATGGCCTCCATGTCACGGGGCGTGCCGACGCCCTGCATGGTCAGGGTCGCGACCGTCTTCCCCGTACGGGAGTCGATGCCGTAGATCAGGGGTGCGTCCTGGTCGTTGTGCGTCCAGTAGATCCCGGGGTGGGCCCGGCTCGCGGCGAGACCGCTGGACTCCGTCACGCGGGAGTCCTCGATGGTGAAGTCCCGGTCCGGCTCCTGCCCTTCGGCACGGGCATGACCGGCCGGGAGCAGCACCAGGGCCGCCGCCGCGCCGAGGGCGCACAGAGCAGATCGCATGTCCCCCAGCCTGCCACGACGCGGCGGCGGGGGCTTCGACCGATGTCCCTGAAACCTCCTTGACCTGCCCCGGAGCTGCTGTCAGGGTCGCGCTCATGCCCACCCCGCAGACCTTCTCCGCGCCCGACGGCACGACACTCGCCTTCCATGTGTCCGGCACCGGCGCCCCCCTTCTCTGTCTCCCCGGCGGTCCGCTCCAGGACTCCGCCTATCTCGGCGACCTCGGCGGCCTGGCCGCGCACCGGCAGCTGATCCGGCTCGACCTCAGGGGTACGGGCGCGTCGGCCGTGCCGGAGGACCCGGCCTCGTACCGCTGCGACCGGCTCGTCGACGATGTGGAGGCGCTGCGCGCGCACCTCGGGCTCGACACCGTCGACGTCCTCGGGCACTCGGCGGGCGCGAACCTGGCCGCCCTGTACGTGACCCGGTACCCCGAGCGGGTCGGCCGGCTCGTGCTCGTCACCCCGGGCACGGCGGCCGTCGGGCTCGACACGGCGCCGGAGGAGCGGCTCGCGGCGGCGCGGCTGCGGCGGGACGAGCCGTGGTTCGCTCCGGCGTACGCGGCACTTGAGGAGGTCACGGCGGGGCGCGGGACGGGCGAGAGCTTCCGGGCCGTTGCGCCGTTCTTCCACGGGACCTGGGACGAGGCGGCGCGGGAGCGGCACGCCGCCGGGGAGGAGCAGCGGAACGGTGAGGGCGCGGGTGTCTTCGCGAGCGAGGGGGCCTTCGACCCGGAGGCGACCCGCGCGGTGTTCGCGGAGTTCGCGCGGCCGGTGCTCGTGGTGGCCGGGGAGGGGGACGTGAACACCCCGGTCCCGACGGCGGCCGCGTACGCGGAGCTGTTCCCGAAGTCGGAGTTCGTCGTCCTGGACGGGGCGGGGCACTTCCCGTGGCACGACGACGCGGTGCGGTTCGCGGGGGCGGTCGGCGACTTCCTGGGGTAGGGGTGGGGTTGCCCCCTCGGGCCCGTGTCCCGGATCACGTCGCAGGTCCGGGACGCCGTCCGCGATGATATGACCATGCGTTTTCTGTTCGTCGGCGACAGCATGACCATCGGGCGCGCCGGCGACTGGACCTGGCGATACCGCATGTGGCGGCATCTGGAGTCCACGCTGCCCGGCCCCGGCGCGTACGAGATCGTCGGGCCCCGCACCGCGCTGTACGACCCAGCCGCCGACGCCCCGGCCTCGGAGGCGTACGCCGACCCCGCCTTCCCCGTCCCCGCCCGGCGCCATCTGGCCGGCTGGGGCGAGGGCTGGCTGCACATGGCGCCCGTCATCGGCGAGACGGTCAGGGCGACCGACGCCGACGTGCTGCTGATCTCGCTCGGCCTGATCGACCTCGGCTTCTACACCAACAGCGAGCAGACCGAGGAGAACGTCCGGGCGTTCGTCGCGGCGGCCCGCGCCGCGAACCCGCGCGTCCGGGCCGTCCTCCTGCCGGTCATCCCCAACGTGCGCGCCGGGTACGACGCGCCCTTCGCCCTCGAATGCGCCCGCTTCAACGAGCTGCTCGCGAAGGCGGTCGCCGACCTGGACACGGCGGCCTCCCCCCTCCTCCTGGCGGCGATATCGGAGTCGTACGACCTCGACGCGGACACCTACGACGGCACCCACCCGGGCCCCTCGGGCGAGCACAAGCTGGCGGCGGCCTTCGCGGACGCGATGCACCAGGCGTGGGGGCTCGGCGGCCCGTACGCCGGATAGCGGCCGGGGCTCGGGCGGCCCTGCTCGGGCGGCCCGGCTCAGGCGGACCGGCTCAGGCGGACCGGCTCAGGCGGACCGGCTCAGGCGGTCCGGCTCAGGCGGCCCTGGTGAGGCGGTTCGCGAAGGTCGAGAGCGTGTACGCGCCGATGCCGAGGACGACCTCCAGGGCGTTGCGGCGGGTGTAGCCCGCGGCCTCGAAGGCGGCCAGGTCCTCGTCGCTCACCGCGCCCGAGCAGGCGAGGACACGGAGGGTGAACAGGCGGACGGCGGCGAGGCGTTCGGCGTCGGGGGCGGGGCCGAGGGCGGCCATCTTGGCCTCGTGCATGTCGACGCAGAGGTGGCACTGGTTGCGTTCGGCGACGGTCAGGATGACCGTCTCGCGGGAGTGCGGGTCGAGGGTGGTGGACTCGAAGGTCTGACTGAGCTTCAGGAAGCCGTCGAGGGTCTCGGGCGACTCCTTGAGGAGGGCGATGGCGTTGGCGGTACGAGCGGACATGTCCACGGACAAAGCGTCTCCAGGCTTGAGCGAGTAGAATCGACAACATGGTTGACCATGTGACGAGGGAAAACGTAAACCAGGTTGTCGATAATGGCAAGGGAGAAAGCGAACCCGAGGGCGGGGGCCGGGGCTATGAACTCCCCCTGCTCCTCTTCGGCGGCTTCCGCACCCTCATCGACCGCCTGCACGCCCGCCTCGCCACCGAGGGCCACCCCGACATGCGCCCCTCCCACGGCTTCGCCATGCAGGCCATCGGCGCGCGGGGCGCCACCGCCAGCGAGATCGGACGGCGCCTCGGCGTCTCCAAGCAGGCCGCCGGCAAGACCGTCGACCGGCTCCTCGCCCTCGGCTACGCCGAGCGCGCCGACGACCCCACCGACGCCCGCCGCAAACTCGTCCACCTCACCCCACGGGGGTACGAGGCCCTCGCCCGCTCCGCCGCGATCTTCGACGACCTGCGGGCGGAGTGGGCGGCGACCCTCGGCTCGGACCGCGTACGGGAACTGGAGGCGGCCCTGCGGAACGTCGTCCCCGCGGAGACGGCGTTCCGCCTGGACGCCACGAGCTGGCTGGGCGCTCCCTGACCGGTACGACCGGCCAGGAAGAGTCACCAGGCGAAGGCCTCCGGCGACGGACCCGGGCCCGGGAAGATCTCGTCGAGACCCGCCAGGACCTCCTCGCTCAGCTCCAGCTCCAGGGCGCGCAGCGCGCTCGTCAACAGGTGGAGGAGGGGATGTTCAGTTCCCGGAGTACGGGCTCGACCCCCAGGTGCGGGTGCTCGGCGAGGAGCGCGGTCACCTGGGCCGGGTCGGGTCGAGCTGGGCCGCGAAAAAAGCCGAGGCCGTCCGCAGGACCTCATTCGCACGCTTGAGCTGCACGTTCCCCTTGCGCAGGGCCGCAAGCTCCTCCCGCTCGGCGGTGGTGAGCATGTCGCCTCGCTCGCCGGCGTCAGCCTCGGCCTGCCGAATCCAGTTGCGCAGGGCCTCGTGATGCACGCCGAGTTCCTCGGCCATGCGACGGATCACGGGATTCGACTCGGCGGTCCGGTACATCCGTACCGCACGCTCACGCAACTCCAGCGGATACTTCCTCGGGGCAGGCATCGTCTGAGCTCCTCTCATGAGACCCATCTGCCCCTCTGTCACCCATCCCCGCATCTCGGGGAAACGTTTGAGGCAGGCCCCGGCTACGTCGGGGGCCGTTGGCGTACGCGGACGTACAACACTGCCTTACTCAGCCCGCACCACCATGGCGAACGACGTACAGATCCGCCGGAAGCCGCGATGGTTGCTCAGGCCGGTATGGCTCATGCACTCGACATCGACCGCCGCACTGTCCGGCGAAGGCTCCGCCTTCCACTTGCAGTGCAGGCACTCCGCTTCGAAGGTCACGTCCGTATCCGGATGCCGTGTGATCCGGTGCGTCACGAACCGTAGGACCGTGCGAGCCATCACTCGGCCCCGTGGTCTTCCCGGAGGTGCGTGCGGAGCACGACGTTCGCGTCCGTCGCCTTCGAGTAGTCGCCGACCGATCGGGCGTTGGCTCGGGTCACGGCGACGCCGAGGCACTGCCGACAGCCCGCGACGGGGGCCGGGTCTCCCTCCGGAAGGGTCAGGTTCACCGGCCCTGCCATCGTCGTCTTGGGTTTGCTCATCCGTGCGACCTCCCGACTGTTCGCCTGCCGAAGGATGATCCCCCGGGGTGCGCACGAGATGGCGCTTCAGTCGCGTAGTCGACTGAAGTCATGCTCGGCAAGCGGCGGACCACTCGGCGAGCCGTGCCCGGAGGTCTTCGCCGAAGAGGGCGTGTTCCTCGTACCCGGCGAACTCGTTCAGATACGCCTGAACGTCTCGGCCGTCGCGGAGTACGAGACTTCCCGCCGTCGTCTCGATAGTGACCAACGCGGCGTCGTAGATGGTGAACGTGCTCAGAGGGATTCGGGGCGTCGACGCCCCTACGGGGATGACCCCGATCTGAACGTTCGGGAGGTAGGACAGGGACCCCAGCCGGTCCATCTGCTCGGCCAGTGCCAGCGGGGAGACGACCGGCCAGCGAACCGCCTGCTCGGTCAGAACGAACGTGAATCGCTTCGAGGCGTTAGAGGACGGCTTGCCGTCCCAGCTTCCCCGCCACCGCCTTGCTGGTGTCGGCCGTTGAGTGGGCCAGGCTCGCCCGTACGTACTCCGGTGTTGCGAGAAGCCCGGTGACCATCGAGAGCAGGAAGTAACGCATCTGCGTGGAGGACACTTCGAGTGCCTTCAGCTCGGCCTGTCTCGTACCAAGCCCCTTGCGCCGAAGTTCTCGGAGGTTCCGCCACTCGGTGTTCGCCATCCTGGCGAGGGCGGAGACCTCGGCGACCAGACTCGGCGGAGCGTCCAGCGCTCGCAAGATCTGCTCGACGTCGACCAGGGACGGCCGTGTCCGGCCGTTCTCGATCCGAGAGACCTTCGACTGGGACATGTTGCAGCGCGCTGCGAGCCGGTCCCCTGAGAGGCCGGCTCGCTTGCGCAGGTCCCGGAGCAGGGAGGCGAGTTCGATACCAGACCCACCAAGCTGCTCAGCTTCGAACGTCACTCCGTCACGCGCTCCGCGTACTCCAGGAAGGGAACCGACTCGGCAACGGCGATGCGCTGCCACTCGATGAAAGGCGCAGGGTCGCCCTCGTACAGCTCCCGGCTGATCTGCGTACCGTCGCCCGCGTAGTGCATCAGGACGACCGTCGAGCGGTCGAACATCCAGAAGTCCCCGACATCCGGCAACGGGTTCTCTCGCTCGGTCACGTCCAGGATGCGGATGTCCTCCCCGGCGAGCACGTGCGGGGCGTAGTACCGGGAGAACTCGAAGCGCAGGTACTCGGAGAGCGGTCGAGTCAGGACGTGCACGCGACCCTTGCTCCTCCCCTCGCCGCGCAGTCGCTTCAGGTCTTCCGTGTACGCGGACGAGTAGGCGTGCGGGTCGACGCGCTTGCCTGCCCGGAAGGCTTCGAGCTCTTCCGCCTCCTGCGGCACGAGGTACTGGGGCAGGGTCTCCAACCGCCACGCTTCCGACTGGAAGCCCCGGAGCATCGCCCGCCACTCGTCACCATCCAAGAGCACGAACGGCCTCCCGAAGAACGCTCTCGGGGATCTCCACGAGCCCTTCCCCCTGCGGGGGCGTGAAGGCGTCGGACACGTCGCCCTGAACCACGATGGCGCCGGAAGCGGTGCGGTAGACGTTCGGGCAGTCGTCCTCTCCACATGTGCCGTTGCCGTTGCCGGTGAGCCGAGTCAGTTCTTCGCGTGCCATGCGGAACCCCCTTGACTTGTCGACCCGTTCGGGCCACCTGGGACGACCGTACGGAGGTCGCTCGCGGCCGTCCATGCACGGACGTGACTCATGCGCGTTGTCGCATAAAAGGGCGCCTGAGTGGTCGGCTCTTGCTTCGAGTGGGCTCGAAGCAGTTGGCTTGTGCCTCATGAAGTACACGCAGCTCGGACGCACCGGACTCAAGGTCAGCCGACTCGTCCTCGGCACGATGAACTTCGGTCCACAGACAGACGAACCGACAAGTCACGGCATCCTGGATGCCGCCCTCGATGCAGGTCTGAACTTCGTAGACACGGCCAACGTCTATGGGTGGGCGGAGAACAAGGGGCGGACGGAGTCGATCATCGGCTCCTGGTTCGCCAAGGGCGACGGCCGCCGTGACCGTACGGTCCTCGCCACGAAGGTGTACGGGAACATGGGCCCCGACGGTGAGGCCTGGCCCAACCACGACAAGCTCTCGGCGCTCAACATCCGCCGGGCCGTGGAGGCCAGCCTCAAGCGGCTGGGGACCGACTACATCGATGTCTATCAGTTCCATCACGTCGACCGCGCGACTCCCTTCGAGGAGATCTGGCAGGCCGTCGACGTGCTGATCCAGCAGGGCAAGGTGCTGTACGCGGGCTCCTCGAACTTCCCCGGGTACAAGATCGCCCAGGCCAACGAGACCGCCGCCCGGCGGGGCTCGGTCGGTCTCGTCAGCGAGCAGTGCCTCTACAACCTCTTCGAGCGGCGCGCGGAGATGGAGGTCATCCCGGCCGCGCAGGAGTACGGCCTCGGGGTCATCCCCTGGTCGCCGCTGCACGGCGGTCTGCTCGGCGGCGTCCTGAAGAAGGAGACCGAGGGCAAGCGGCGTACGGAGGGCCGCGCGGCGGCCACCCTCGCCGACCCGGCGTCCCGCGCGCAGCTCCAGGCCTACGAGGACCTGCTCGACAAGCACGGCCTGGAGCCGGGCGAGGCGGCCCTCGCGTGGCTGCTGACCCGGCCCGGGGTCACCGGACCGATCGTCGGCCCCCGCACGCCCGAGCAGCTGACGAGCGCGCTCCGCGCCCTGGAAGTGGAGCTGAGCGAGGAGGTTCTCGCCGGACTCGACGAGATCTTCCCGGGCCCGGGCCCGTCGCCGGAGGCCTTCGCCTGGTGATCGAGTAGAGCCTCGTACGCAAGGCCGTCGCCCGTTCCGGTGGGGCGACGGCCACCGCATCACACGGGCGTCAAAGTCCCTGCTTGGCTGTTACGAAGAAGTTGAGCCCCGTGTCCAACGCCGTGTCCATCCTTAATCTTGCGTGGGTCCTCCCCGGCTTCAGCCGGGGAGGGAAACGCGTCCTCGGGCCGGAGGCGCGCTGCGCCGGAGTTCGCTGCGCCGGAGTTCGCTGCGCGGCCGTCGGTGACTGTCAGACGGGCCGCTTCTGGTCTTCGATGTACTGGCGGATCACGGTCAGTGGAGCGCCGCCGCAGGATCCGGCGAAGTAGGAGCGTGACCAGAACACGGACCCCATGCCGATCCGGTTGATCCGGCCGGTGTACTCGGCCCGCAGGTATCGGGAGCTGACGCCCTTGAGCGAGTTGATCAGTTTCGACAGGGCGACCTTCGGCGGGTAGTGCACCAGCAGGTGGACGTGATCAGCCTCGCCGTTGAACTCGCGCAGTTCCACCTCGAAGCCGGCGCAGACCTCCCGCATGATCTCTTCGCAGCGCTTGAGCATGGCGTCATCGAACACATCGCGCCGGTATTTGGTCACGAACACCAAGTGGGCACGCAGGCTGTACGCAACATGTCGTCCGGTCCGGACATCGGGGTTTGGTTCCCAGCGGGGTGACATACGCCAAGGGCAGTGTGAGGGAGCGAACTCGACCGGAGGGGGTGGGCTGAGGTGATCCGTGCGTACAAGTTCCTCATGCGGCCCACCGTGGGCCAGACGATCGCGCTGGGCGAGATGCTGGCTGATCACTGCTCGCTGTACAACGGGGCGTTGCAGGAACGCCGCGACGCCTACCGGCACGTGTCGAAGACCTCGGTCAAGTACGGGATGCAGTCCGCGCAGCTCAAAGACATCCGGGCCTACGACCCGGAACGTCAGGGACGCTGGTCGTTCTCTTCCCAGCAGGCGACGCTGCGCCGTCTCGACAAGGCGTTCGCTGCGTTCTTCCGCCGGGTCAAGTCCGGGGACGCCCCCGGCTACCCGCGTTTTCGCGGGGTGAACTGGTTCGACACGGTCGACTTCCCCAAGGACGGGGACGGCTGCCGGTGGAACTCCACTCCGCACGACCCGGTGACCCGCGTCCGCTTCCAGGGTGTCGGTCACGTCAAGGTCAACCAGCACAGGCCGGTGGCCGGCAGGGTCAGGACCGTCAGCGTCAAGCGCGAGGGCCGCAAGTGGTTCGTCGTGCTGACCGCCGAGCAGGAGACGCCCGAACCGCTGCCCGCGACCGGCAGCGTGGCCGGGATCGACCTGGGCATCGCCAACTTCCTCGCCGACTCGGGCGGCGGGTTCGTGCCCAACCCGCGCCACGGCCGCAGGGCCGCCGCGAAGCTCGAAGCCGCGCAGCAGGAACTGTCCCGGTTCCCGCGCCGCAAGGCCAAGGACCGCACCAGGAATCACCAGCGCGCGGTGGAGAAGGTCGCCAATCTGCACGGCAAGGTACGTCGCCAGCGGCTCGACCACGCACACAAGACGGCCCTCGACCTGGTCCGCGCACACGACTTCATCGCGCACGAGGACCTCAAGATCCGCAACATGAGCAAGGCCCCTGCACCGAAGCCCGACCCCGGACAGCCTGGTGGCTTCCTGCCCAACGGGGCCGCCGCGAAGGCCGGGCTCAACCGATCGATCGCTGATGCCGGATGGGGGGTGTTCCTCGCGATCCTGAACGCAAAGGCTGAGAGTGCCGGGCGGGAAGTGATGGCCGTGAACCCCCGCAACACCTCACGGCAGTGTCCCGAATGCGGGCACACCGCCAAGGAGAACCGGCCCACCCAGGAGAAGTTCCACTGCCAGGCGTGCGGCCACCACGCACACGCGGACACGGTGGGCGCCCTTAACGTTCTACGGGCCGGGCTGGTCCGTCGCGACGCCCACCCGGCATAGCGAGAAGCCCCCTCGTTCACGAAGGGGAGGAGTCACGGGCGTCAAGCCAACTGCTTCGAGTGCGCTCGAAGCAAGGGGGTTCCCACGCGGCGGGTCCCACGGGGCGGGAAGGGCTACTGGCCGACCACCGATGCCACCGCGATGATCGCGAACATCAGTACGAGCACACCGGCCATGATCCGGTTACGGGTCTTCGGGTCCACCCGACGAGGTTAACCCGACCGCCCCTCCCGTCCTTCAAGGGGCCTCCCGCCCCAGCGGCCAGCCGTCCACCTTCTCGTACCGGGGCTGCTCGCCCCGCACCCCGCTGACCGGCAGGTTCGAGCGCACCAGGGCCAGCTCGCCCGCCTCCCAACGGGAGCCCTCGAAGGTGCCGAGCTCGTCGAGGAAGGGATGCAGGTCCACCTCGTCCCCCCGCGCCCGGGCGACCGTCAGGTGCGCCTGGTAGCGGCGGTGCTCGTCCATCGGGAGCCCGGCCCTGCGCGCGGCGGCGTCGGCGCGCTCGGCGAGCAGCCGGAGCTCGTCCAGGTCTCCGGCGATCCCGACCCACAGGGCGCGGCGCCCGAAGTGCCCGCCGCCGTGGAGCCGCAGGGGGAAGGGCGGTGTGCGGTGCGCGGCGCGGGCGAGCCGGACGCGCAGCTCGGGCAGCAGTTCCTCGTCGACCTCTCCCATGAAGGCGAGCGTGAGGTGCCAGCCGGGCCGCGAGGTCCAGCGGAGCCCGTCGGCCCCGGGCAGCCGGTGGAGCCGGTCGACGACGTGTCCGAGCTCGTCCAGCCGCTCGGGCGGCGGCAGGACGGCGGCGAAGATCCTCATGGGGCGAGTGTGGCAGCGGTTAGCCTCTGCGGCATGAAGATCTCCATCAGGAAGGGCGGGGCGGCGGACCTCCCCGCGATACTCGGCGTCCTCGACAGCGCCGTGGTGTGGCTCAACGGCAAGGGGATCACCGCGCAGTGGGGCACCGAGTCGTTCTCCGGGCGCCCCAAGGCCGTGAAGCAGGTCGAGGACACGATGGCCGCGGGTGATCCGTGGATCGCCGAGATCGACGGCGTACCGGCGGGGACGATGACGCTGACGCCGTTCCCCGGACAGCACATCGAGCCGGCGGACGAGCCCGAGGTGTACGTACGGCTCCTGGCGACCGACGCGCGGTTCCACGGCCACGGGGTGGGCGCGGCGCTGCTCGCCCACGCGGCGGAGGAGACGCGGCGGCAGGGGGTGTCGCTGCTGCGGGTGGACTGCTTCGCGGGCAGCGAGGGCCGGCTGGTCACGTACTACGAGGGCCAGGGCTTCACCCCGACGGACACGTTCCTGGTCGGGGACTGGGCGGGACAGGTGCTGGAACGACGGGTCTGAGACCGGGGCGACGGCGGGCGGGCGGCGGCCTGGGGGGCCGGCCCCGGATCCCAGGCCGCCGCCCGCCCAAGGGCTACGCCGCGGTCGCCAGGCGCTCCCGCGCCACGAACCGCACCTGTGGGTGCCCGTGGCGCCATGCCCAGGCGACCTTGAGGCCGCCCACCCGGGCCAGGACCAGGCCCACGACGACCGCCGCCGCCAGCGAGATCACGCCGCCCGTCGCGAAGCCGACGCGCGCGCCGTACGTGTCGGTGACCCAGCCGAGGAGCGGCGCGCCGATCGGCGTACCGCCGGCGAAGACCATCATGTAGAGGCTCATCACCCGGCCCCGCATGGCCGGATCCGTCGCCATCTGGACGGCCGAGTTCGCGGTGATGTTGACCGTGAGGCCGATCATGCCGATCGGGACGAGCAGCAGCGCGAACAGCCAGAACGTCGGCGAAAGGGCCGCCGCGATCTCCAGGACGCCGAAGACTCCCGCCGCGATCACCAGCATCCGCAGCCGGGTCGAGCCGCGCCGGGCCGCCGCGAGGGCGCCCACGAGCGAGCCGGCCGCCATGAGGGTGTTGAGGAAGCCGTACGCGCCGGCGCCGACGTGGAAGACGTCGCCCGAGAAGGCGGTGAGCCAGATCGGGAAGTTGAACCCGAACGTGCCGACGAAGCCGACGAGGACGATCGGCCAGATCAGGTCCGGGCGCCCGGCCACGTACCGCAGGCCCTCCCGCAGCTGGCCCTTGCCGCGCGGGGCGCGCTCCACCTTGTGGAGTTCGCTCGTCCGCATGAGCAGCAGGCTCGTGAGGGGCGCGAGGAAGAACAGGCCGTTGAGGAGGAAGGCCCAGCCGCTGCCGACTCCGGCGATCAGGACACCGGCGACGGCCGGGCCGACGAGCCGCGCGGACTGGAAGTTCGCCGAGTTGAGGGAGACGGCGTTACGGAGGTGCTTCGGGCCGACCATCTCGGAGACGAAGGCCTGCCGGGCCGGGTTGTCGACGACGGTCACCATGCCGAGCAGGAAGGCGATCAGGTAGACGTGCCAGACCTGGATGTTGCCGGAGAGGGTGAGGACGGCGAGCGCGATGCCGCAGAGGCCGAGGGCTGCCTGGCTGACGAGCAGCAGGCGCCGCTTCGGGTAGCGGTCGGCGATGACTCCGCCGTAGAGGCCGAAGAGCAGCATCGGCAGGAACTGCAGGGCCGTGGTGATGCCGACGGCGGCGGCCGAGCCGGTGAGGCTCAGGACCAGCCAGTCCTGGGTGATGCGGGCCATCCACGTACCGGTGTTGGAGACGATCGCGCCGGTGAAGAACAGCCGGTAGTTACGGATCCTGAGCGAGGAGAAGGTTTCCCCCCGCCCGCGGGTGTCGAGGGTGGGTTTGTGGACGGGTGCGGAGTCTGCTCCGGGTCCCGTACTCAAAGTGCGTCGCCTCCTTGGCGCGTGGATCAGAGGTGGGCGAGCTTCTCCAGGACGGGGGCGGCCGCGCGCAGCTTGGCCCATTCGTCCTCGTCCAGGCCCTCGGCGAGAGAGGCCAGCCAGGCGTTCCGCTTGCGGCGGGATTCTTCGAGCATGGCTTCGGCCTGCTCGGTCTGGCTGACCACCTTCTGCCGGCGGTCGTCGGGGTGCGGCTCCAGCCGGACCAGTCCCTTGGCTTCGAGCAGCGCGACGATGCGGGTCATCGACGGCGGCTGGACGTGCTCCTTGCGGGCCAGCTCGCCGGGCGTGGCGGAGCCGCAGAGCGCGAGGGTGCCGAGTACCGACATCTCGGTGGGGCTCAGCGACTCGTCGACGCGCTGGTGCTTGAGGCGTCGGCCCAGTCGCATGACGGAGGAGCGGAGCGCGTTCACGGCCGCGGCGTCGTCGGCGGTGCCGTGGGACAGGTCAGGCATGTTCGTTAGCCTAACTCATTACTCTGTCTAAATACCAACGGGGACGCGCCGACGTAGTACGGATCACACGGGCGCGCGGGTGAACCGGATGCACGCAGATCACGCTTCCGCAGCCATGTATCACCCAAACGAGTGAGTCGGATCCAGAAAGTGACGCAAAGGAACCCCGGCTGCCCCGACCCTGAACGACATGGGATCGACAGTGCTCAGCCTGCGCATCGACGGTGAGCTGCTCGACCGGCTCAGGAGTCACGCCGCGAAAAGAGGAATGAGCGTCCAGGACTATGTCGTCCGGACGCTCATTCGCGAGGATTTCGACGAGCGGTTCAAGACCGCCGTCGACGAGACGGAGAAGTTCTACGGCCCGGAAGCGTCTGCTTCCGGGCCCGAGGATCACGTGAGGCCGAGCGCCGGCATCGCGTAGTAGAAGACGAAGACCGCCGACACGGCGTACATGGCCACCGGGACCTCACGGCCCCGGCCGGCCGCGAGCCGCAGCACGCTGAACGCGATGAAGCCGATGCCGATGCCGTTCGTGATCGAGTACGTGAACGGCATCATCACCATGGCCAGGAACGCCGGCACCGCGATGGTGTAGTCGCTCCAGTCGATGTCCTTGACCGATCCGGCCAGGATCAGGAAGCCGACCGCGAGCAGCGCGGGCGTGGCCGCCTGGGACGGGACCATCGTGGCCAGCGGCGTGAGGAACAGCGCCACCGAGAACAGACCGCCGGTCACGACCGAGGCGAGACCCGTGCGCGCACCCTCGCCGACGCCCGCCGTGGACTCCACGAAGCAGGTGGTGGCCGAGGAGGAGGTCGCGCCGCCGGAGGCGACGGCCAGGCCGTCCACCAGCAGGACCTTGTTGATGCCGGGGAAGTTGCCGTCCTTGTCGATCAGCTTGGCCTCGTCGCCGACGCCGAGGATCGTGCCCATGGCGTCGAAGAAGCAGGACAGCAGCACGGTGAAGACGAAGAGGACACCGGTCAGGTAGCCGACCTTCTCGAAGCCGCCGAAGAGGCTGACCTCGCCGACCAGGCCGAAGTCGGGCGAGGCGACCGGGTTACCCGGCCACTCCGGGGTGGTCAGACCCCAGGACGGGACGGTCGCGACCGCGTTGATCACCATCGCCACGATCGTCATGACGACGATCGAGATGAGGATCGCGCCCGGCACCTTGCGGATGATCAGGGCGAGGGTGAGGAGCGTGCCCAGAATGAAGACGAGCACCGGCCAGCCGGTGAGGTGACCGTCGCCGCCGAGCTGGAGCGGGACGGTGGTGTGCGCGGCGTCGGGGATGCGGGAGACGAAGCCCGAGTCGACGAGGCCGATCAGCATGATGAAGAGGCCGATGCCGATCGCGATGCCCTTGCGCAGGCCGACCGGGACGGCGTTCATGACGCGCTCGCGCAGACCGGTCGCGACGAGCAGCATCACGACGACGCCCGCGAGGACGACCATGCCCATGGCGTCGGCCCAGGACATCTTCGGTGCGAGCTGGAGCGCGACGACCGTGTTGACGCCGAGGCCGGCGGCGAGGGCGATCGGGACGTTGCCGATGACGCCCATGAGGAGCGTCGAGAACGCCGCCGTGAGGACGGTGGCGGTGACGAGCTGGCCGCCGTCGAGCTGGTGCCCGTACATGTCCTTGGCGCTGCCGAGGATGATCGGGTTCAGCACGATGATGTAGGCCATCGCGAAGAAGGTGGCGAAGCCGCCGCGGACCTCGCGGGCGACGGTCGAGCCGCGCTCGGAGATCTTGAAGTAGCGGTCGAGGCCCGAGGTCGGCTCCTGGGGAGCGGAAGGCTCGGGGGGCATGGCCTTGGCGGTGGCCGTGGTGCTCATGGGGTGGGGTTCCTCTTCGGGAGATGTCCGTTTGGCGGTTCATACGAAGGAAACCCGCCAGAGGCAAACCGTTTCAGTATGAACACATGAACGAGCGAGCGTCTATCTCCGCGCGTAGACCATGCGTGGGTACGATTTCCCGCCACCTAGACTGACCCCATGGCGAAGTGGACACCGAAGCACGAGGCACCCGAGCCCCTCGAAGGGCCCGTCGTCGCCACCATCACCGGCGGAACGATCCTGTGGTTCGTCCTCTTCCTCGTCCAGGTCCCGTTCTACGGCTGGTTCGACGACCGGGACCTCACCTGGTGGGTGTGGACCTGCCTGGCCGGCGCGGGCCTCGGCCTGATCGGCATCTGGTACGTACGGAAGCGGGACGCGGCGATCAAGCGGCACGAGGCGGCGCGGGCGACGGAGGCGGCGGGAGGCCCGGCGGCGGGCAAGTCCACGCCCGAGTCCGAGTAAGAGCCCGAGTAAGAGTCCGACCCCGAATCCGAGCCCGACCCCGAGCCCGAGTCCGAGCCCGAGTCCGAGCCCGAGTCCGAGCCCGAGTCCGAGCCCGAGTCCACCCGAGGTCCCGAGGCGTAGCGACCGGCATGGCACCGGGGAACGATTCCCCTCCTCCCCCGGTCTGAGATCCGCCCCCCTCAGCAGGTGAACGGTCGATTCCGGTCGTACCGTCGAAAACATGACTCAGCGGGCGAAGATCGACACGGACGGCAGCGAGGCCGAGGCGGTGGGGCCGCCCGTTGTCCACCGACCCGCCGGACTCACCTCCGCCGAGGTAGCCGAACGCGTCGCCCGCGGCGAGGTCAACGACGTCCCCGTCCGCAGCTCCCGCTCGACCACGGACATCATCCGCGGCAACGTCTTCACCCGCTTCAACGCGATCATCGGCGTGCTCTGGGTGATCATGTTCTTCGTCGCGCCGATCCAGGACAGCCTCTTCGGCTTCGTGATCATCGCCAACACCGGCATCGGCATCATCCAGGAACTCCGCGCCAAGAAGACCCTCGACGGACTCGCCGTCATCGGCGAGGCGAAACCCACCGTCCGGCGCGACGGCATCGCCGGCGAACTCTCCACCTCCGAGATCGTCCTCGGCGACCTCATCGAACTCGGCCCCGGCGACAAGGTCGTCGTCGACGGCGTGGTCGCGGAGGCCGACAGCCTGGAGATCGACGAATCACTGCTCACCGGCGAGGCCGACCCGGTCGTCAAGAAGCCCGGCGACCGGATGATGTCGGGCTCGTTCGTCGTCGCCGGCGGCGGCGCGTTCACCGCCACCAAGGTCGGCCGCGAGGCCTACGCCGCACAGCTCGCCGAAGAGGCCTCCCGCTTCACGCTCGTCCACTCCGAACTGCGTACGGGCATCTCCACGATCCTCAAGTACGTGACGTGGATGATGATCCCGACCGCGATCGGGCTCGTCATCAGCCAGCTCGTCGTCAAGGACAACAACTTCAAGGACTCCGTCGCCCGTACGGTCGGCGGCATCGTCCCGATGATCCCCGAGGGACTCGTCCTGCTCACCTCGGTCGCCTTCGCGATCGGAGTCGTACGACTCGGGCGCAAGCAGTGCCTCGTCCAGGAACTGCCGGCGATCGAGGGCCTCGCGCGCGTGGACGTCGTGTGCCTGGACAAGACGGGCACGCTGACCGAGGGCGGCATGGACGTCACGGAGCTCCGTCCCCTCAACGGCAGCGACGAGACGTACGTACGGAAGGTCCTCGGCGCCCTGGGGGAATCCGACCCCCGCCCGAACGCCTCCCTCCAGGCCATCATCGAGGCCTATCCGGACACGGTGGAGTGGCGGTGCACGGAGGCGCTGCCGTTCTCGTCGGCGCGGAAGTACAGCGGGGCGGCGTTCAGCGAAGGCGACGGCGAGAACTCGACATGGCTGCTGGGCGCCCCGGACGTCCTCCTGCCCGCCGGGGACCCGACGCTCACGGAGATCGACCACCTCAACGAGCAGGGCCTGCGGGTCCTGCTCCTGGCGCGGACGGCGAACGAACTCGACTCCCCCGAGGTCGCGACCGGCGCCCACCCGACGGCCCTGGTCGTCCTGGAGCAGCGACTGCGCCCGGACGCGGGCGACACCCTCGCCTACTTCGCCGACCAGAACGTCGCCACGAAGATCATCTCGGGTGACAACGCGGTGTCGGTGGGGGCGGTGGCGGGAAAGCTCGACATGCCGGGCGCGGAGAACACGGTGGACGCCCGGCTGCTCCCCACGGACCGGGAGGAGATGGCGAAGGCCCTCGACGAGAACGCGGTCTTCGGCCGGGTCACGCCGCAGCAGAAGCGGGACATGGTGGCAGCGCTCCAGTCCCACGGACACACGGTCGCGATGACCGGCGACGGCGTGAACGACGTACTGGCGCTGAAGGACGCGGACATCGGCGTGTCGATGGGCTCGGGCTCGGAGGCGACGAGGGCTGTCGCCCAGATCGTCCTGCTGAACAACAGCTTCGCGACGCTCCCGTCGGTGGTGGCGGAGGGCCGCAGGGTCATCGGCAACATCACCCGGGTCGCCACCCTCTTCCTGACGAAGACGGTGTACTCGGTCCTCCTGGCGGTCCTGGTGGTCTGCTCGCAGGTGGAGTACCCCTTCCTCCCCCGCCACCTGACCCTCCTCTCCACGCTGACGATCGGCGTCCCGGCCTTCTTCCTGGCCCTCGCCCCCAACAAGGAACGGGCGAAGCCGAACTTCGTACGCCGGGTGATGCGGTACGCGATCCCGGGCGGCGTCATCGCGGCGGCGGCCACCTTCACCACGTACCTCCTGGCCCGCCACCACTACAGCGGCGAGGGCGCCCTGGAGGCGGAGACGAGCGCGGCCACCCTGACCCTCTTCCTGGTCTCGATGTGGGTCCTGGCGATCATCGCCCGCCCGTACACGTGGTGGCGCCTCACCTTGGTGGCGACGATGGGAGGCGCGTTCCTCCTGGTCCTGGTCGTGCCCTGGCTCCAGGACTTCTTCGCCCTGAAACTGGTGGGCACGACGATGCCGTGGGCGGCGGTGGCGATCGCGGCGGCGGGAGCGGTACTGCTGGAGGTGGCGTACCGCTGGGTGAGCAGGAGGTTCCCGGCGTAGCCGCAGGGGTCAGGCGGCGGGAGCGTCGAGCAGAACCGGGACGCGCTGGACCGCGCCCCGGTGCGAACGGCGCGGCAATGGGTCGGGCCCAAGGGGTGGGCCGGGTACGCGAGTGTCGGGTGGGACCGCCCTCTTTCCGAGAGTCGCTCCTTCCGGCGGCGCGTCAAGGGCGCTCCCTGCGGTCGCGTCGCTGCGCGATGGCCTTCGGCCACCCTTGACCCACCACCTCCAGGAGCGAAAACACTCTCGGAGGGCGGTCCAGGGGACGGGGTCACGCGTACGGCCCGGGCAGCGGCCGGGGCGGGAGGGCGTGTGCCGGCCGGTGGGTGGGGGCTTGGTTCGCGGCCGAGGGGGATGGGCTTCCGTCGGCCGGTTCGGGTGCGCGGTTGTTGAATGGGGCGGCGGGGCGACGCTTAGCGTCGGAATGCCGATCGGAGCGGGGCTTCAGGCCCCGCTGGTCACCCCCGCGGGTGGGGGCGTGAGTAACTCTGCACTTCTCGAAGTAACAGGCCCCAGATTAAGCCTCATTGGGGGTGAATCGCCCTTATCGGGCGATGAAAGTGCAAGAAACTCTCACCGCCACCGCCGAACCACCCACTCACACAGACCAGCGGGGCCTGAAGCCCAGCTAACCGACATCCGCAATCCGCTGAGCCCAGCCCGACCGCCCCATTCAACAACCGCGCACCCCCAACCCACCGGACTTCACCCACCGGCCCGAGCAACGAACCAAGCCCCCACCCACCCAGGCACACAGCCAACACACGCCCCACCGATGCCCGGCCTCGCACCCCACCCACAAGCCCCACGCCGCCCACGACGCGCAACCACCCCCCAGCAGTCCGCGTAGGCCCCGGCCCTCGGCCGCCCTCCGAGTGTGAAAAGGCGGCCTCCGCCGCCGGGTCAAGGGTGGGCGCAGCCCATCGCGCAGCGACGCGACCGAAGGGAGCGCCCTTGACGCGGTGGTGGAGGCCGCCACACTCGGAAAGAGGGCGGCCGCACCCGCACCTCGTTCGAAACCCCCGCGCCCCGCACCCCTTCCGTCCGGCACCCTGGTCCCATGGGGATTGTCGAGCGGCTCTGGGGCCGGGGCGAGGACCGTCCTCCGCCGAGTCCCCCTCCGCTGAGCCCCCGCCCCCGCCTCCGCCGAGCCGAGCCGGTCCACTCCCCCTCAGTCGAACCAGCGGTCCCTCGCCAGTTCCGCCGTCCTCGACGGGTCCTCCAGCAGGGCCGCCACCTCGAAGCGGCGGGGCCACTGGCCGGCCGACCAGGCCAGGCCCGCCGCCACACCCTCCAGGGTGGAGGCGTGGACGACGCCGTCCGCCGTGCGGCGCCAGTCGAGTTCCGTGTCCGCCGCCCTGAGTTCCTCGTGCTCGACGTACGTCGTCGGGGTCGTCGGGCCCAGCAGGGTCCCGACCGAGTCCGGCACCTCGTGCTCCTCGCCCGTCGTCGCCACCTCCGCCTCCACCGCCTCGCTCAGCCGCCTCACCTGGAACAGCTCCGCCAGGTCCGCCGCCCGCGCCGGCGACACCGGCAGCAGCGGCACTCCGCCCGCCAGCGGCAGCAGGTCCGGCGCGTCCGCCACCATCGCCTCCGCCGCGTCCACCACGACCACCTCGCCGTCCACCACCGCGCGCAGCTCGTCCGGCAGCGTCACCTGCTCCGGGTCCAGGTCCGCCAGTGCCGTGTACAGCGCGTGGAGTTGGGCGTCGGTGACCTCGCGCGAGGGGTCCGCCAGCCGCGTCAGGAGTTCCGCCGCCCCGCCCGGCTCGTCGAGGAGCGCCGCCACCGACGTGCGGACTCCCAGGGCCCGCAGGACCTGCTCGTCCTCGAAGCCGGTCGCGTCGGCGGAGTCGTACAGGCCGGAGAGGAGGGGGTCCGAGCCCTCCGCGCGCAGGCCCGCCGGGCGGCGGCCGTCCAGGACGGGGTGGTCGCGGAGCCACCACGCCGTGTACGAGCGGACCGTCTCCGTCGTGCCGTCCGGCAGGAGGATTCGTACGGGCTGGGTGAGGGCGTCGCGGAGAGGAGGCTGCGCCAGGAGGGCCAGCGCCTGCGGCCAGGCGTCGTCGTCGACCAGGTCCAGGTCCCGTACGGCCACGATCTCCGTCGCCACCGGCGGCACCGGTGTCTCCGGCAGCCGGTCCAGGACGTCCTCGCACCACACGTCGACCGCGTCCAGGAGCCCCGCGTCGTCCGGCTCCGGGTAGTCGCTCTCGCGCGGCTCGACCTCGTCCGGGTCGAGGAGCAGGTCGGTGGCGCGGACCAGGGCGAAGGTGGCGAGGACTCCGCAGGCGGCGAGGGGCTGTTCGCCCCAGCGTGCGGCCAGATCGGCGTCCACGTGGGCCAGTTCGTCCGCGCGCATGACGGCGGCGAACGCCGAGCCCGGCATCACCAGCTCGCCCGCCGGGGAGAGTTCGCCGTCCTCGTCGGGCAGCGCCAGCGCGCCCAGCCAGGGCTCCTCGCCCGGGTCGAGTTCCGCGTCCCGGACCAGGGCGAGGACGGTCTCGACGAGTTCGTCCGCGTCCAGGGTGTCCGCGTCCTCGTCCCAGATCTCGCCCGCGTCGAGGGAGGCCGCGACCGCCGCCCGTACCTGCGGGGTCGTCAGGACCGCGCGGGGCGTGGCGGGCAGGGCGCCCAGCTTCTCCAGGAGCGGGTGGGCGGCCTCGGGGTGGGCGACCTTCAGGCCGAGCCGGGTCAGCTCGGCGGGGGTCCTGTCCTGGGGCAGGAGGACCTGGCGGGGGCCGATCGCCGTACGGATCCGGGCTCCCTCGGCGGCTTCCGCCAGCGGCACCGGGAGGCCGGACAGGCGGTCCGGGTCGACGCCGGCGAGGGAGTCGTACAGGCGCCACCACCACGTCGGGGCGCGGTCCACCCCGGCGAGGCGGTCGATCGCCTCGGTCAGGGGGACGCGGCCGACGCCGAGGGTGCGGAGTTCGGGGCGGCGCTCCAGACCGGCGGGCAGCAGGGTCGGGAACACCTCGGCGAGGACGTCGACGGTGTCGACGCCCGCGCCCTCCGCGACCTCGGCCTCGATCGGGCGGAGTGCGGGGAGTTCCTCGGTGGGGGCGGCGGGCGCCAGGAACGCGACCCTCGGCAGCCGGTCCAGGATCGCCTCGCGCAGGGCCCCGTCGAGGGGGCCCTTGCCGAGCGGGCCGGGGACGAGGTCGAGCGTGGCGGTCGTCACCGGCTGCCACTCGGCGAGGAGTTCGGCGTACGCGTCGGCCGCGCGCTGCACCAGGAAGTCGGTGAGCGGGCCGGGCGCCGGGTGCCGCCGGGCCGTGTCCAGGGGCAGGGAGGCGATGAGGAGCGCGGGGATGCCGAGGGGTTCGTCGGTGGGGGTGGGGGCGTGCACGACCGGGGTCGTCCGGGGGTAGCGCGGGGCTCCCTCCGTGTCCACGGGTACGGCCCAGGTGACGGACCAGTGGGGGCGCAGGCGCTCCTCGACCGGGCGGTCCTTGAGGAGTTCGGCGTCGAGGGGGCCGCCGTGGGAGACGGTCCGCCAGCGGTGGGTGCCGGTGGCGGAGTCGACGATCCGCACGTAGCCGTCGTCCTCGGAGCGGCGGAGGGTCCGTACCCCTTCCGGGGTCTCCACGACGATCTCCGCGAGCCCCGGAAGGGTGAGGAGGAGCGCGTCGTCGACGGAGCCGAGGAGCCGTTCGGCGAGGTCACGGGCGGCGGTGTCGCGGAGCGGGAGGACGACGACGGTGTCGTAGCCGTCGGGGGCGGTGCCCTCGGCGGGCAGCGGGAGCCGGAGGAGGGGTACGTGGCCGTCGCGGCGGCGCAGTTCGTCGCCGAGGCCGGGGCTGTACCGGGCGGACTCGGCGGCGAGTTCGCGGGCCTCGGCGAGGGACCAGCGGACGCCGCCGTGGCGGCCGAGGACGGCGGCGGGCTCGTCGGTGACGGCGAGGACGGCGGCGAAGCCGACGCCGAACCGGCCGACCGCGCCGTGGGCCTGCTGCTCGCGCTTGGCGGAGGCGCGGAGGGTCGACAGGGACTCGGCTCCGGTGGCGTCCAGGGGGCGCCGGTGTTGGCGGCGGCGAGGACGGCGGGGCCCTCGTGGTCGGCGGGGTGGAGGGTGAGGCGGAGGCGGCCGGGGACGGCGGCGCGGTGGGCGGCGTCGGCGGCGTTCTGGGCGAGTTCGACGACGAGGCGGTCGCGGTAGCCGCCGAGGGCGAGGTCCTCCTCGGCGTTGGCGTCCTCCCGGAACCGGGCGGGGGACGCGCCCCAGGCGTCGAGCACACCCCGCCGCAGCCGTGCGGTGCCGAAGGGGTCGGTTCCGTCGGTCGTCGTCCGGACGCTGACGCTCACGTCTGACTCCACTCTGCGGGGCGGTGATGTTGCGGGACCCGGGCCGGGGGGCCAGGGTGCGAGCCCTTGGACCCGGGGGCCCGAAGGTACCGCGCTCGGGGGCGGGGGGTTTGCTGGGGCGCGGGTGGGGGTGTGCGGGGGCGCCCTTTATGTCCAGGGTGCATCTGTGCGGGCCGGGCCGCGTGCCTCCGCCGTTGGGGCTTCGCCCCGTCGCCCCCCCGTTGTGGGCAATCGTCCCGCAAGGGCGGGACGGGTGGGCACAACGGACGGCGCCCCTTGCCGGGCCTAGGCTCCCGCGCCTGAACCCGCACCACAGGTGCGGCGCGCAAGGAGTGCGGGTCCAGGCACAAGGGGCGGAGGCGCCGCCAGAGCGCGCCGTCCCGTGTGCCCACCCGTCCCGCCCTGGGGGTCCCCCCGGACGAAGTCTGGGGGAGGGACGAATGCCCACACGGCGGGGGGCGGGCGCGGGCGCCCCCACACGGGGGTGGGCGCGCGCGCGCAGGGGCCGCGGGCCCCCGGGACTGGCCGCGGGCCCCAGGGGTTACGAGTGGCCCAGGTCTTCCTGGGTCGCGTCCGGTTCCGTCGTCGAGCCGGAGTCCTTCGCCGGGCGGAGGGGGAACGCGTCCGCCCCCATCGAGTCGAGCACCGGCGGCGCCGGCCGCGGCGGCTTCGGCATGACCGCGGCCTCCGAGTGGCCCCCGCAGCCGTACGAGAGGGAGACGACCCGCCCGTCCGCCGGGGCGAACTCGTTGGCGCAGATGCCGAACGTCTGCTTCAGGGAGCCCGCCAGCGGCACCAGGAACGCGCAGGACTCGCAGGTGGCCGGGGCGGCCTGTGCCATCGGCGTCCGCGCGCCGAAGGACTCCTCCCAACGGTCCGCTGCCATGTGGAGCCCGTATCGGGAGAGGACCCTGGCCCGGCGCATGCCGAGCTCCTCGGCGACCGCGGCGATCGCACCCCGCGAAGGGGTACGGGCGACGATCTCGGCGTCCTCGACGTCGAGGTGTCCGCCAGCTCCTCCGACACCACGGAGTTCGGCGGCGGCGCGTCCTCGCCCGAGTAGCCGGGCTCCAGGCGCAGGTCGTCCGCCTCGGTCGGCAGCAGGTCGCCGGGGCCCATGTCGCCGGGCCGCAGCCGCTCGCTCCACGGCACCCACTCGGGGGCGAGCAGCGCGTCGGAGCCGGGCAGCAGGACGGTTTCGTCAAGCGTGACGTTCTTGGCGCGGGAGGCCCGGGTGACCGTCACCGCCCAGCGCCAGCCCCGGTAGCCGGGCTCCTTGGACTCGAAGTAGTGGGTGACGACACGGTCACCCTCGGCGATCACTTCGACATGTGCGCCGACGATCCCGGGGGCGGCCGCCTCCTCGGCGGCCTCCCGCGCGAGTTCTACGGCCTCGGCACACAGGCGGTCGGGGATACGCGTGGCTCGCGGGGTACGCGGGGTACCGCTTCGCGTCGTCGCAGCACTCACAGGTCTCGCTTCTCTCCTACGCCGTCTCACGGGTGCGCCGGCCGAGGGGCGGGAGCGAAGCCACGGGCAGCGGGCGGAGCGGACCTGTGGGCCGCATCGACGTCCGCGCACCCGACTTGTCTCGCGTGTCTCGGGCACACCTATCGTCATCCATTCTGCGGGATGCCGAAGAGGCGCGCGGCCGAGAGCTTCCGCCGGTGACGCGCTACGCACGCTACCCCGTTCGCGAGCCTCAGCCCACCTGCCCGTCCCAAGTGGCCCGGATCGCGGACGCCCGGGAGGCTACGAAACCCCCTCGCGCGCCCCTCGCGCAGCCGCCGCGCAGCCGCCGCGCACCCCACGCGGGCAGCCCCAGCGTCCACCTTGCTCGCCCTTCGCGCAGCCCGCGCGCGCCCCTCGCGTACCCCTCACACAGCCCTCGCCCGCCCCTCGCGTCTCCCTCGTGCACGGTTCCGAGGTCGCCTTCACCGCCGCGCCACGGTTCGTCCTGCGTGCCGGTGGGGCACTATGACGGAGTGGCAGCCGCACGGTCCCCCGCACGATCCGAAGATCATGCCGGACCGCTCCGCCGAGCGGGCCGGAAGGTCGGCCGTGCCCTGCACCTGCCGTTCACGGGGACCGCGAAGGGCATCCGCAAGGCCACCCACGCCCATGGCGCGGGCGAGTCGGGGCTCGGGAAACTGATCGAGCTGCACGCGGTGAACGGCGCCGGGGACGTCATGATCACCGTCGCCCTCGCCTCCACCGTCTTCTTCTCCGTCCCCACCGACGAGGCCCGCGGCCGCGTCGCCCTGTACCTCGCCGTCACCATGGCCCCCTTCACCCTCCTCGCCCCGGTGATCGGGCCGCTCCTCGACCGCATCCCGCACGGGCGGCGGGCCGCCATGGCCGGCGCGATGCTGACCCGGGCGGTCCTCGCGATCATGATGTCGGGGGCGGTCGCCACCGGCGGCATCGAGCTGTACCCGGCGGCGCTCGGCGTCCTGGTGGCCTCGAAGGCGTACGGGGTGGTGCGCAGCGCCGTCGTACCCCGGCTCCTGCCACCGACCTTCTCGCTGGTGAAGGCGAACTCCCGGGTCACCCTGGCCGGGCTGCTCGCCACCGGCATCGCCGCGCCCATCGGTGCCGGGCTCCAGGTGCTCGGGCCCCGCTATCCGCTGTACGGCGCGTGCGCGCTGTTCCTGCTCGGGACGTTCTGGGCGCTGCGGATGCCGCACAAGGTGGACTCGGCGAAGGGTGAGCGGCGGGCGCACCTGCTGACGCACGGCGAGCGGAAGCCGAGCCTGCGGACGGTGGGGCCCTCGGTGCTGCACGGTCTGGAGGCGAACGCGGCGCAGCGGATGCTGTCGGGTTTCCTGATCTTCTTCCTGGCGTTCCTGCTGCGCGAGCACCCGCTGTCGGGGCAGAGCGCCGCCGTCTCCCTGGGGATCGTGGGCGTGGCGGCGGGCGTGGGCAACGCCTGCGGCACGGCGATGGGCTCGCTCCTGCGGGACCGGGGGCACGGGCCCGAGGTGATCATCGCCACGATGATCAGCGTGGTCTGCGCCACGGCGATCTGTACGGCGATCTTCTTCGGCGGGGTGATGGTGGCCGTCCTGGGCGCGGTCGCGGGCCTCACCCAGGCCCTGTCGAAGCTGTCCCTGGACGCGCTGATCCAGCGGGACGTGCCGGAGGTCGTACGGACCTCGGCGTTCGCGCGTTCCGAGACGGCGCTGCAGATGGCGTGGGTGGTGGGTGGCGCGATCGGCATCGCCCTGCCCCTGAACGGGTCCCTGGGCATGGCGGTGGCGGCCGGGATCCTGGCCACGGGCGCGCTCCTCGCCGTACGGGGGCTGCTCACGGCGGCCCGGCGGCGGCCGGGGCCGAAGGGGCGGTCGAAGGCGCGGGTGGCGTAGGAATCGCTCTCATCTGCCGCCCTCGTTCCGTCTCACCTGCCGCCCTCGTTCCGTCTCGCCTGCCACCCTCGTTCCGTCTCACCCGCCGCCCTCCTTCCGGTACCGGACAGCGGCACGCCGTACCCCCGCGTGGCGCGGGCGCGCGCGGCCCGATAGCCTTCGGCTCATGACCGTTGCGTTCTTCTCCGGCTCGCGCCGCCGGGCCGCCGTCGCCCTCGGGGCCGTCTCCGCCGGGCTCCTCGTTCTCTCCGCCTGCGACAAGCCGACTCCGATCGCGACCGTGACGGTCGGGTCCGACTCGATCCACTCCGAGGCCGCCTGCTACAACGACGGCGAAGCCATCAAGGAGTCGCAGATCCAGCAGTGCCTCAACAAGAAGGCCGAGAAGTCCATCACCGTGGCGATGGACGACAAGATCCGCTTCGGGGTCGACCCCGAGATCGCGGACAACGGCTGGACCATCTTCCTCGGCGGCCAGCAGGCCGAGCCGGAGCCGTACAAGAAGACGTACCGGACCATTCCGGCCAGCGCCTTCTTCTCCAGCCAGACCGGCGAGGCCACCGACACCTCCCAGGTGACCATCGTCGAGAACACCGGCAAGAAGCTGACCGGTATCTGGCACTTCCAGCTGAAGAAGGAATCCTGATCCTCCGGTGGTCCACCGGATCCTGATCGTGACGGCCGTGGCGGCGGAGGCGGACTCCGTCTCCGCCGGCCTCGGCCTCGGCGCCCCCGAGCTGCTCCCGCTGCCGGGGGTCTCGTCCTGCGCCGCCACACGGACTCACCGGGCGGTCGCGTGCGGATGATCGACGTACTCGTCGGTGGGCTCGGCCCCGCCGCCGTCGCCGCCTCGACCGGGACCGCGCTGGCGTACGCCGCGCTCACCGGCACCACCGGGTCGTACGGCACCGAGCCGTACGCAACCGAGTCGTACGGCACCGACCACCCCTACGGGCTCGTCGTCTCCGCCGGGATCGCCGGCGGGTTCCAGCCTCGCGCGCCCCTCGGGTCGGTCGTCGTCTCGTCGGCCGTCGTCGCCGCCGACCTCGGCGCCCAGACCCCCGACGGGTACCTCACCGTCGACGAGCTCGGCTTCGGGCGGTCCGTCCACCCCGTGCCGGAGGACCTGACCGGCCGTATCGCCGACGCCCTGCACGCCGCCGGCCTGCCGCACACCGTCGCGCCCGTCCTCACCGTCTCCACCGTCACCGGCACCGCCGGCCGCGCCGCCGAGCTGGCCGCGCGCCATCCCGGAGCCGCCGCCGAGGCGATGGAGGGCTTCGGCGTCGCCGAGGCCGCCGCCGCGTACGGCGTGCCCGTCGTCGAGATCCGCGCCGTGTCGAACGCCGTCGGGCCCCGCGACCGCGCCGCCTGGCGCATCGGCGAGGCCCTGAACGCGCTCCGGCACGGTTTCGAGCTGCTCAGCAAGACCGTCTTCATGGAGCTGGAGCCGTCGTGACCAAGCTGAAGATCGCCTACTCGCCCTGCCCGAACGACACCTTCGTCTTCGACGCCTGGGCCCACGGCCGGGTCCCGGACGCCCCGCGGCTCGACGTCACCTTCGCCGACATCGACATCACCAACGGCTGGGCCGAGAGCGGCACCGACGGCCACGACATCCTCAAGGTGTCGTACGCCGTACTGCCCTGGATCCTCGACGAGTACGCGCTGCTGCCCTGCGGCGGCGCCCTCGGCCGCGGCTGCGGGCCGCTCGTCCTCACCCGGGAGGACGCGACCGGCGCCGACCTCGCCGGGAAGACGGTCGCGGTGCCGAGCGAGCGCTCCACCGCGTATCTGCTGTTCCGGCTCTGGGCGGCCGAGCAGGTGCCGGGAAGGGTCGGGAACGTCGTCGTGATGCCGTTCCACGAGATCATGCCCGCCGTGCGCGACGGCAAGGTCGACGCCGGGCTCGTCATCCACGAGGCCCGCTTCACGTACAGGAACTACGGGCTGCACTGCCTCGCCGACATGGGCGAGCACTGGGAGTCCACGACCGGCCTGCCGATCCCGCTCGGCGCGATCGTCGCCCGCCGCTCCCTCGGTCCGGAGACCCTGCGGCGGCTCGCCGACTCGGCCCGTACGTCGGTGCGGATGGCCTGGGACGACCCGGCGGCCTCCCGCCCGTACGTCATGGAGAGCGCGCGCAGGAGATGGACCCGAAGGTCGCCGACCAGCACATCGGGCTCTACGTCAACGAGTTCACGGCCGACCTCGGCGAGCACGGGTACGCGGCGGTCCGCGGGCTGCTCACCCGCGCCGCGGCCGAGGGGCTGGTACCGCCCCTCGGCCCGGACGCGCTGTCGTTCCCGTAGCCGGGACCGCCGGACGGAGTCCGGCAGCCGCCCGAAGCCCGCGCAGCGGTGCGAGGGCGGCCGAGAGCATCAGACGTCCAGCTGGTCCGCGACCGCGCGCAGCAGGCCCGCGATCTTGGCGCCCTGGGTCTTCTCCGGGTAGCGGCCCCGCTCGAGCGCGGGCGTGATGTTCTCCAGGAGCGTCGTCAGGTCCTGCACGATGGACGCCAGTTCGTCGGGCTTACGGCGCTGCGCCGCGGCGACGGACGGCGTCGGGTCGAGGATCGTGACGGACAGTGCCTGGTCGCCGCGCTGGCCGGCGACGACCCCGAACTCGACCCGCTGCCCCGGCTTCAGTGCGTCGACTCCGGCAGGGAGCACCGACGAGTGGACGAAGACGTCGCCGCCGTCGTCACGGGAGAGAAAGCCGAAGCCCTTCTCGCTGTTGAACCATTTGACCTTGCCGGTAGGCAAAGCACGCACCCCATTCCACCAGTTAGCCAAACCACTGTCTTCGCAGGTCAGGCTATCTAGCGCTTGCTCGTGCCTGCCGTGTCGCCTGGAAGCCTCCCCGGCTCTGTACCCCCCGTCAAGCCGCTCCATCCATACCGGTCGGCACAAGTGGCCGACATCGATTGCGGCTCGCCCGGGAACGGCGAGAAGGCACGCACATCACAGCACATGTCGGTGGTGCCGGGGCGGCGAATGCCTGTGGGAGATGCGACAAAACCCCCTCCTGCGACGAATGGAGGAGAGGGATCTGTCAGGTCAGGCCCACGGGGCCGTAACGGCCTCTCCGCGCGAGCTGCGCCGCTGCTCGTACGCGTCCCACCGGACGCGCAGCGTCTTGGGCAGCTCCATCGGTTCGTAGCCCTCGGCCGGGCCCCCACGTGCCTCGGGATCTTTCAGGAGATGCGGGGATGTCCAGTGCTCCGGAACGTTCCAGCCGCGCCAGAGCCAGTCCACCTGTTCCGGCATGACGAGCTTCTGCTCCGCCGCGAGCCTCGCGATCTCGCCGAGGTCCAGCACGGCCCCGGAGCGCTCTCCTCGAACCATGTCCGGCAGACAGTCACGCCAGACCCACATGGTCACCTTGTACTCGTTCAGGAAGGACCGGCGGTCGTCCTGATCCTTTCCTTCCCATACCTGGCTGTACTGGCGACCGGTCGGCCTGATCGGCGGATCTCTGCGCTCCGCCTCCTGCTTCCTCAGGTGCCGCACCTTGCTCGACAGGGACTTGTGCATCCGCCAGTAGGAGTCCTCCTGCCCCTCGCCGTCGTACTTTCCCGCGAGATAGTCGGCTTCGAGCCTGGTGAGCCGCACCTCGGCCACCCCGAGTTCCTTCTCGTACGAGAGAGCCGCGCCGGCCCGCTCGTACTGCTGCCACTGGCCGACACTCGCGAGGATGATGTCCTCGGCGACCCGGTCCAGTTCCTCACACGAGATATAAGCCCCCTTCGTGCAGGAGCCACCTCGGAACCGGTTCGTGCACCGATAGAAGTACTTCGAGGGGGTACGGGTACCGTCCTTGCGCTTGGCACCGGAGGTCGAGACCCGGGCCAGTGGCGCACCGCACTCTCCGCACTTGGCGATTCCGGCGAGCAGGCTTCTGGATGCCCGGGCCCGCGGCCCGTCGCCGCCACTCTTCTCCTTCGGAGCGATCCTGCCGACCAGGTCGAACCACTCGTTCAGGTCCGCGTGGGGCTGGTCGGGCAGGATGAACGGGTCGCCGTCGTCACCGAGGACGGCTTCACCTTGTACGTGTAGATGCCGGCGAACCAGTTCGAGCGAACCATCTTGTTGATGATCGTGGCCTGCCACAAGACGCCGTTCGGCTCCTGGCCCTTCAACACGCGCAGATGATCGCTCCAGGTGAGAACGCCTTTCGCGTTGAACTCCTTGGCAATCTTGTGCGTGGACTGTTTCCGCTCACGGATCCCGGTCTTGATGTCCTCGATCACAGGCCAATAGGTCTCGTCCCGCGCCAGGACCTTCCGACGTTCCCCCTCCACGGAGACGATCTTGTACCCGGCGGGCGGTGCACCCACGAGCCAGGACTTGTTCTCGAGGCGGGTCTGGACGCCGTTCAGGACACGGGCCTGGATCGCGTCCCATTCGGCCTCGGCAAAGACGGCGGTGATCTGGGCCATCATCTTTCCGGGGCCGGTGGAAAGATCGAATCCTTCCTCGACGCACACGATGAACTTGCCGTTGTCCTGACACCACTTCAGCAACTCGTTGAAGTGGAGGGACCGACGGGTGAAGCGGTCGAGCCGGGATGCGATGAGCACGTCGAACTCGTCGGCGCGGTGGTTGAGCCAGCTGCCGAGCTGAGGCCGCTTGAACGGAGACAGACCACCGGAGACGTCCGTGTCCTCGGCTTCGCCGACGAGGACACCTGCCACATGCGGTGCGTTGAGGTAATGCGTGACACCCCTCCGCTGCCTCACGATGGCGGTCGACTCGTCGGAGTCGGAAGACAGTCGCAGGCACGCCAGATAGCGCAGGTGGGGTTCCATGAGCGGCACGGTATTGCGTGTTCAGGCAGCCTCATAGGACTTGTCGATAAGCACGCGTTTTCGGTGACAAGACGTCGCCGATGTGTTCCTTCGGCCTGGGAACTACCCTGGCCGGATGCGTAACGAAACCCCTGCCGCGCCGGCGAACGACAGCGCTCCGGGTGATGGGCTCGTCAAGGCCGGTGTCGTGCTCTTCGCCATCGGTGCGGTGGCGACGCTGGTCACCGTGGCTCCGCTGTTCCTCGGTACGGACCCGTTCCCCACGGTGGCGTACACCGTCTCCATGCTGATGGGGGTCGGATTCGCCGTCGCCGCCGCCGGGGTGCTGCGCTCGATCGCGGCTCAGCGGCGGCAGGCGCGCAGCGTTCCGGCCGCGTCGGTTCAGGCCAGGTAGCTCTCCCACCAGGGGCGGAACTCCGTCAGGTCCGGCAGGACGACGTCCGCGCCGGCCGCCTTCAGTTCCTCGGGGGCGCAGGGGCCGGTGGCGACGGCCACCGAGAGGGCGCCCGCAGTGGCGGCGCCTCGGACGTCGCCGATGTGGTCGCCGACGTACACCTGGGCGCCGTGGGCGCGCAGGGCCTCCGCCTTGCCCTCGGCCCACAGGCCGCCGACGATCGCGTCCGGCTCGATGCCGAGGTGCGCGAGGTGCAGCTCGGCGTGCGGGCCGTTCTTCGCGGTGACGACGATGGTGCGGCCGCCCGCGTCGCGTACGGCCTGGATCGCGTCCCTCGCGCCCGGCATCGGCGGCGAGGGCTCGATCGCGTACGCCGGGTAGAGCGTCCGGTAGTGGGCGACCATCTCGGGGACCCGCTCCGCGGGGACCCAGTACGCCATCTCGTGCTCGAGCGGCGGGCCGAGGCGGCTGACGACGAGGTCCGCGTCGACGGGGACGCCGAACTCGGCCGAGAACGCCTCCCAGGCGGCCTTGATGCCGGGGCGGGAGTCGATCAGCGTCAGGTCGAGGTCGAAGCCGACGGTGAGCGGGGCGGAGGCGTTTTCCGTGGAGGTCGTCATGGGGCCATTCTCGGGGACCGTTCCGGGGGACCCATGACCCAGGTGTTCGAATATCGCTGCTGCTTACACTGAGCCGAGCCAGTTGAACCAAGCCAAGCCTTACCGAACCTCACCGCCCGATGGGTCCTGATGCCAGCCGCTTTCCGTTCCAGACGGGTCCTCGCGACCTCGGCGGCTCTCGTCGCCCTGCTCCTCGCCGTGCTCCTGAGCCTCGCCGTCGGCGCCCGCGCCATCGCCCCGTCCACGGTGTTCGACGCCCTGCTGCACGGCGGTACGAGCCCCGACGCCGAGGTCGTACGGCAGCTCCGGGTGCCCAGGACCCTCATCGGGCTGATGGTCGGCGCGGCGCTCGCGCTCGCCGGTACCGCCCTCCAGGGCATCACCCGCAACCCGATCGCCGACCCCGGCATCCTCGGCATCAGCCAGGGCTCCTCCGTCGGCGTCGTCCTCGCCATCGCCTTCTTCGGGGTGCACACGCTCACCGGCTACGTGTGGTTCGCCTTCGCCGGCGCCGCCCTCGCCGCGGTCGCCGTCCACGCCATCGCGTCCAGCGGGCGCGGCGGCGCGACCCCGGTGAAGCTGGCGCTCGGCGGGGCCGCGATCAACGCACTGCTGCTCTCCGTCACCACCGGCATCCTCACCACCAAGGCCTCCGCGCTCGACGAGTTCCGGTTCTGGCAGATCGGCTCCCTCGACGGGCGCGACGCCCAGATCGTCGGCCAGATCTGGCCCTTCCTGCTGCTCGGCTCGCTCCTCGTCGTCTCCGTGGCGCGCGGGCTCGACGCGCTCGCGCTCGGCGAGGACGTCGCCAAGGGGCTCGGGCAGCGGGTCGCGACCGTGCGGATCGTCGGCGGGATCGGCGCGACCGTCCTCACCGGCGCGGCGGTGGCCGCCGCCGGGCCCATCGCCTTCGTCGGCCTCGCCGTCCCGCACATCGCGCGGGCCGTCGTCGGCTCCGACCACCGGTGGATGCTGCCGATGGCCGCGGTCATCGGTCCGGTGATGGTGCTCGTGGCGGACGTCGCCGGGCGGATCCTGTTCCCGCCGGGCGAGGTGCCCGCCGGGGTGATGACGGCGCTGATCGGGGTGCCGTTCCTGGTCACGCTCGTACGCCGGAAGGCGGTGGCGGCGTGAGTACGACCACCACTGCTGTCCGACCCACGAAGGACACGCTGCGGCCCGCCGGGTACGGGCTCGTGCGTGCCGGGCGCGCCTCGTTCCTGGTGCACCGGCGGTCCGCCGCCGTCACCGTGGGCCTGCTGCTGCTCCTGGCCGCGTCCTCGATCGCGTACCTCTGCGTCGGTGAGCGGTTCGTCGAACCCTCCGAGGTCGTACGCGTCCTCCTCGGGCAGCCGTCGCCGTCGACGTTCGTCGTGGCGGAGCTGCGGGAGCCGCGGCTCGTCGTCGCGCTCGCCGTCGGCGCCGCGTTCGGGGTGGCCGGCGCGCTGATCCAGACCGTCGCCCGCAACCCGCTGGCCAGCCCCGACATCATCGGCATCAGCCAGGGCGCGGGGGCGGTCACCGTCGCCGCGATGACCTTCGGGCTCACCTCGTACACCGTGCTGCCGTACCTCTCGATCGCCGGCGGTGTGCTCGCCGCGGCGCTCGTGTACGCGTTCGCGTGGCGCGGCGGGCTGCACGCGACGCGGTTCGTCCTGATCGGCATCGGGTTCGCGATCGCGCTGCGGTCGCTCACCACCCTCTTCATGACCAAGGGCGACTTCCTCGTCGCCCAGCAGGCCCAGATCTGGATGACGGGCTCGCTCAACGGGCGCGGCTGGGACGAGTCCGCGCCCATCCGCTGGACGCTGCTGCTGATGCTGCCCGCCGTGCCGGTGGGCGGCCCGCGCGCAGCGGACCGTCTCCCTCGACGACGACACGGCGACGGCGCTCGGCGTACGGCTCGGGCGGGTCCGGCTCGGGCTCGTCGCGGTGGGCGTCGTCCTCGCGTCCGTGGCGACGGGGGTCGCGGGCCCGGTCGACTTCGTGGCGCTGCTCGCGCCGCAGATCGCCCGCCGGATGACCCGTACCGCGCAGATCCCGCTGCTCGCCTCGGCGCTGACCGGCGCCGCGGTCGTCGTCCTCGCCGACCTGATCGGCCGGCGGCTCCTGTCGCCCGTCGAACTTCCGGTGGGCGTCCTCACGGCGGCCGTCGGCGCCCCGTATCTGATCTGGCTCATCGTCCGGAGCCGTACCGCAGCATCCTCAGGAGGCAAGGCGTGAGCAGGCTGACCGCGCGCGAGCTGACGCTCGCCTACGAGGACCGCACCGTCGTCCACGAGCTGGACCTGGCGATCCCCGACGGCAAGGTGACCGTGATCGTCGGCCCCAACGCCTGCGGCAAGTCGACCACCCTCCGGGCGCTCGGCCGGCTCCTCAGGCCGGCGGGCGGCGCGGTCCTCCTCGACGGGGAGGAGCTGGCGAAGCTCCCGACGAAGCGGATCGCCCGCTCGATCGGGCTGCTGCCGCAGACACCGGTCGCGCCGGAGGCGATCACCGTCGCCGACCTGGTCTCACGCGGCCGCCAGCCGCATCAGGCCTGGTGGAAGCAGTGGTCGGAGGAGGACGAGCGGGCGGTCGTCGAGGCGATGGACCGCACGGACGTGGCCGCGCTCGCCGACCGCTCCGTGGACGAGCTGTCGGGCGGGCAGCGGCAGCGGGTGTGGATCGCGATGGCCCTCGCCCAGGAGACGGACCTGCTGCTCCTCGACGAGCCGACCACCTACCTGGACATCTCCCACCAGGTGGAGGTCCTGGACCTGGTCCGCCGCCTGAACCGGCTGCGCGGCCGCACGGTCGTCCTCGTCCTCCACGACCTGAACCAGGCGGCCCGGTACGCCGACCACCTGATCGCCATGAAGGCGGGCCGGGTGGTGGCGGAGGGGCCGCCGGGGGAGGTCGTGACGGAGGAGCTCGTACGGGATGTCTTCGGGCTGGCGTCGGTCGTGGTCCCGGACCCGGTGACGGGGTCGCCGCTGGTGGTGCCGGGGGCGCCGTGGCACGCGGATGCGGATGTGAAGGTTTCTGCGGGGTGAGCTGAGCTCACCCGGTCAGTGCCTCCGGGCCCTCCACAGCAGGAACAGGGCCGACGCGACCGCCGCGCCCCGCAGGACCCACGGCCAGGTCTCCGAGATCGCCACGCCCATCGCCTCGCCGCCCGCGGCCACCGGCTCGCCCCAGCGGCCCTCCACACGGCCCCACAGCCAGGCCATGCCGGACGCGGCGGCGAGGCCCGGGATCACCAGGACGGCGCCCTTGACCTCGCCGGGGGTCAGCCGGCGGGAGGCGTACGCGATGAGCCAGCCCGCGGCCAGGGCGACGAGTGAGCCGAAGAGCGCGCCGCCGAGCAGCAGGAGCGCGGCGAGCAGGACGAAGGGGCTGGTGAGGCGGAGACGGGAGACCGGGGCCGCCTCGGGCTCCGTGCCCTCGTCCGCGTCCGGTTCGGCCTCGGGGGCCGTCTGCCTGCGGCGGAGGAGGATACGGGCGAGGCGGCGGCGCTTCCCGGGGACCGGGTCCGCCGGGTCCGCCGCGTCCTCGTCGTCCTCCCAGTCCCCGTCCCCGTCCCGGTCGTCGTCCCCGTCCCGGTCGTCGTCCTCGCCCTCTTCGGCGACGGGCTCCTTGAAGAGGTCCGGGCGCTCGACCCCGCCGACGAAGCCCGGGAGGCCGTCGGCGGCGTCGACCTGCCACCAGTCCGTGCCGGCGTCCGCCCCGGCGAGGCCCACCGCGTCGGTGGTGTCGGCGACCGCGGCGTCCGGGGCCGGAGTCGCAGTCGGCTCAGGCATCGGCTTCGGCGTCGACACCGGGGCCGCTCCCTCGCGGGACCGGCGGCTGCCCGGCACCCACCCGAGGCGCTTCCCCGACCGTTCCCCCGCGCGAGGCTTCGGCACAGGCTTCTTCGCCGGCTTCGAAGGAGGCGTGGGCGGCGGCGCCGCGCCCGGGCCCTCTGCCCGTTCCACCACCTCGTCAGGGGTTCCCAGCGCGCCGAGGATGCCTCGTATCGCCGCCGGGCTCTCCTCGCCGTGGGTGGCGCGGCGGCGGTCGATCTCGTTGCGGAGGGTGGACACCAGCCGCATCCGGTCGCTCGCCGGCAGCTGCCGCTGCTGGGCCAGATCGCCGACCCGGCTCAGATAGTCGTAGACCAACTGGTCGCTCTCGATCCCCACGCTGCCCCTCCACGGCCGGTTCGCCCGGTACGGCCCGACGTTAGCGCCTGCGCAGCGGCTAACGTGGTCCGGATGGGGATCGGTGAGCTCGACCGGGAGGCGCACGTGCCCGAGGTAACTGGCGCCGCCGCGGCGCCCCGCACACTCGCTGAGGCGCTGCGCGCGCGGGGCGACGAGGGGCTCGCCGCGCTGTTGCGGGCCCGGCCCGATCTGTTGAGTCCCGTGCCGAACGATCTGACGCAGCTGGCGACGCGCGCCGGGACGCGGGGTTCGGTGGTGCGGGCCCTGGAGCGGCTCGACAGGTTCGCCCTCCAGACGGCCGAAGCGCTGGCGGTGGCACAGGACCCGGCGCCGTACCCCGTACTCCTGGGGCTGCTCACTGGCGACGAGGGTGATCCGGTGATCGAGGCGGCGCTGCCGGGTGCGGTGGCACTGCTGCGTGAGCAGGCGCTGGTGTGGGGCGAGGACGACCGGCTGCGGCTGGTGCGGACGGCGCGGGAGCTGCTCGCGCCGTCGGCGCAGCATCCGTCGCCGACGGGGCTCGGGCCGACGGTGGCCGAGGCGACGTCGGGGATGTCGCCGGGCCGGGTGCAGGAGATCATCGCGGCGGCGGGGCTGCCGGGGACGCACGACGCGGTGTCGGCGGTGGCGGCGTTGACGGAGCTGTTCACGGACCGGGACCGGATGGGGGCGCTGCTCGACACGGCGTCGCCGGACGCGTTGTCCGTGCTCGACCGGCTGGTGTGGGGTCCGCCGTACGGGGAGGTGACGGCGAATCCGGCGCCGCCGGTGCGGTGGCTGCGTGACCGGGGGCTGCTGCTGCCGGTGTCGCCTCGGACGATGGTGCTGCCGCGTGAGGTGGCGCTGCATCTGCGGGGCGGGCGGGCGCACCGGGTGCCGGAGCCGGTGGCGCCGGTGCCGGGGGTGTTGCGGGAGTACCGCCCACAGGTTGTGGACAGTGCGGCGGCCGGGCAGGCACAGCTGGCGCTCGCGACGGTCGAGGAGCTGCTGAAGTCCTGGGACAGGGGTGGGCCGCCGGTGCTGCGGGCGGGCGGTCTGTCCGTACGGGATCTCAAGCGGACGGCGGCCGCGCTGGACGTCTCGGAGGAGACGGCGGCGTTCTGGCTGGAGCTCTGTTACGGGGCGGGGCTGCTGGCGTCGGACGGTGAGGCTGACGAGCGGTACGCGCCGACTCCGGCGTACGACGACTGGCTCGATCTGCCGCCGGCGGAGCGCTGGGCGCTGCTCGTCACGCCGTGGCTGACGGCGACCCGTACGCCGGGGCTGGTCGGGGGTCAGGACACGAAGGGCCGGACGCTGTCGGTGCTCGGTCCGGATCTGGACCGGTCGCCCGCGCCGGAGGTCCGGCACCGGGTGCTCGGGCTGCTCGCGACGCTGCCGCCGGGTTCGTCGGTGGAGCCGGAGTCGCTGTTCGCGCGGCTGAGGTGGGAGCGGCCGCTGAGGGTGCGGCGGCCGGCGAGGAGGGCGGCGACCTGCGGTCACGGCTGGCCCGCTGGGCGTTGGCGGAGGCGGAGCTGCTCGGTCTGACCGGGCGGGGTGCCCTGTCGGGTCCGGCTCGTGCGCTGCTGAACCTTCCGCTGGCGGAGGCGGCGTCCGCCGGGGCGCTGGGCGGGGGCGTGGAACTGTCGGTGGCGGCGGGGCGGGCGGCGACGCTGCTGGCCCCTCTGCTGCCGGAGGCCGTCGATCACGTACTGCTCCAGGCGGATCTGACGGCGGTGGCGCCGGGGCCGCTGCGGCGGCCGCTCGCCGACGCGCTCGCGGTGCTCGCGGACGTGGAGTCGAAGGGTGGCGCGACGGTCTACCGGTTCACGCCCGGGTCCGTCCGGCGGGCGCTCGACTCGGGCCAGACCGCCACCGATCTGCACGAGTTCCTGAAGGCGCACTCGCGGACGCCGGTCCCGCAGCCGCTCGCGTACCTGGTCGACGACGTGGCGCGGCGCCACGGCCATCTGCGGGTCGGGGCGGCGTCGGCGTATGTGCGCTGCGACGACGACACGGTGCTCGGCGAGATCCTGGCGGACCGCCGCTCGTCCTCCCTCGGCCTGCGGCGGCTCGCGCCGACGGTGCTCGCGGCGCAGACGGACCCGGGGTCGCTGCTCGACGGGCTGCGGTCGATGGGGTACGCGCCGGCGGCCGAGTCGACGACGGGCGATGTCCTGATCACGCGGGCGGACGCGTACCGCACGGGCGCGCGTACGGCCCCGGTGCCGGTGCCGGACGGCCCCCGGCGCCCGACACGACGCTGCTCGGGGCGGCGGTACGGGCGATCCGGGCGGGCGACCGGGCGGCGACGGCGGTCCGCAAGGAGCCGGCGGCGGCCCCGACGGCGGCGGGCGCTCTGCCGCGCACGTCGGCGGCGGAGACCCTGGCGACGGTCCAGGCGGCGGCGATGACGGGTTCGGCGGTCTGGATCGGCTACGTGAACGCGGAGGGCGGGGCGAGCCAGCGGGTGATCGCCCCGGTGCGGGTGGAGGGCGGCTTCGTGACGGCCTACGACCACACGGCGGACGAGGTCCGCACGTACCCGCTGCACCGCATCACGGGTGTCGCGGAGCTGGCGGACGACCAGGTGTAGGGCGTGTCCTCCGGGTCGGTCCCGAGAGCCCGGACCGATCCGGAGGACAGGTGTCAGGACCTCGGGCTGACGAGCGCTTCCGGGTCGACCTCCAGCGGGAACGGCTTCTCGATCAGCGTCGTCCGCCCCGCCTCGGCGACGGTCCGCTCCACGTAGCGGCCGTCCTGCAGCTCGCAGACGACCAGCGTGGGCACGGGCTCCAGCTCAAGGCGCCAGAGGTGCTCGATGCCGGCCTCCGCGTAGTACGGCGGCTTGAGCAGCCGGTCGGTACGGCGGCCGGACGACGAGGGCGAGACGATCTCCACGACGAGCAGCACGTCGTCGGCGTCGTACGTGATCGGGTTCTCCGCGGCGGCGGCGGCCTCGACCACCACGATGTCCGGGATGAAGAGCCCGTCGGGCAGGATGAGGTTGACCGCTTCGAGGACTTCGGCGGGCACGCCGTACGCCTCCATGGCGCGATCCAGCAGACTCCAGAGACGCGACGACGCCCGCTGGTGCTTGGTTCCCGGAGCCGGAGACATCATGAGCGCTTCCCCCATCAATTCACGACGCTGACCGCGGTCCTCCCCCAGTGCCAGGACTTCTTCTATGGTCCAGGGCCCGTAGTGCGGATCGTGCGCGACGCTCATCTCGCCACCTCCCTCTCGTGGAACCGGTCGCCTTCAGTGTGGCAGGGCCCACCGACAACCGCCGGACCTCAGGCACACTGGATGTTTGGCCCGTGCGAAGGGATGTACGTACGTGAACGGTCCACTCATCGTCCAGAGTGACAAGACGCTGCTCCTGGAGGTCGACCACGAGCTCGCCGACGCCTGTCGGCGGGCCATCGCGCCGTTCGCCGAGCTGGAGCGCGCACCCGAGCACATCCACACGTACCGGCTGACGCCCCTCGGGCTGTGGAACGCGCGGGCCGCCGGGCACGACGCCGAGCAGGTCGTCGACGCGCTCGTCGAGTACTCGCGCTATCCCGTGCCGCACGCGCTGCTCGTCGACATCGCCGAGACCATGGCCCGCTACGGGCGTCTCACGCTGTCCAAGCATCCGACGCACGGGCTCGTGCTGACCAGCACCGACCGGCCCGTGCTCGAGGAGATCCTGCGGTCGCGGAAGGTGCAGCCGCTCGTCGGGGAGCGGATCGACGCCGACACCGTCGTCGTGCACCCCTCCGAGCGCGGGCAGATCAAGCAGACGCTGCTGAAGCTGGGGTGGCCCGCCGAGGACCTTGCCGGGTACGTCGACGGCGAGGCCCATCGGATCGACCTCGCCGAGGACGGCTGGTCCCTGCGGCCCTACCAGAAGCAGGCCGTCGAGGGCTTCTGGCACGGTGGGTCCGGCGTCGTCGTACTGCCCTGTGGCGCGGGGAAGACGCTGGTCGGGGCGGGTGCCATGGCGCAGGCCAAGGCGACCACGCTCATTCTCGTCACCAACACCGTCTCCGCCCGCCAGTGGAAGCACGAGCTGGTCAAGCGGACCTCGCTCACCGAGGACGAGATCGGCGAGTACAGCGGTACGAAGAAGGAGATCCGGCCGGTCACCATCGCCACGTACCAGGTGCTCACCACCAAGCGGAAGGGGATCTACCCCCACCTGGAGCTGTTCGACTCCCGGGACTGGGGCCTGATCGTCTACGACGAGGTGCATCTGCTTCCCGCGCCCGTCTTCAAGTTCACCGCCGATCTGCAGGCCCGGCGCCGGCTCGGGCTCACCGCCACCCTCGTCCGCGAGGACGGGCGGGAGTCCGACGTGTTCTCGCTCATCGGGCCCAAGCGGTTCGACGCGCCCTGGAAGGAGATCGAGGCGCAGGGCTACATCGCGCCCGCCGACTGCGTCGAGGTCCGGGTGAACCTGACCGACTCCGAGCGGCTCGCCTACGCCACCGCCGAGGCCGAGGAGAAGTACCGCTTCTGCGCCACGACCGCGACGAAGCGGAAGGTGACCGAGGCCCTCGTGAAGAAGTTCGAGGGGCAGCAGATCCTCGTCATCGGGCAGTACATCGACCAGCTCGACGAGCTGGGCGAGCACCTGGACGCGCCCGTCATCAAGGGCGAGACGCCGAATTCCCAGCGGGAGAAGCTCTTCGACGCGTTCCGGACCGGCGAGATCAGCGTGCTCGTCGTGTCGAAGGTCGCGAACTTCTCCATCGACCTGCCCGAGGCGACCGTCGCCATCCAGGTGTCCGGCACCTTCGGCTCCCGCCAGGAAGAGGCACAGCGCCTCGGCCGGGTGCTCCGGCCGAAGGCCGACGGGCACCAGGCGCACTTCTACTCGGTGGTCGCGCGGGACACCATCGACCAGGACTTCGCCGCCCACCGGCAGCGGTTCCTGGCCGAGCAGGGGTACGCGTACCGGATCGTGGACGCGGACGAGTTGCTGGCGCCGTAGGGGCGGGCACGGTCCGGTCAGTCCAGGATCTGGAGGAAGACTCCGAGGACCCCGAGGGCGTACTGGGCGATGACGAGGGCCCGACGGGGCGTGGCCGGCATCAGAGCCCGGGGAGTGACGAGGGCGACGAGGCCGGCCGCCGCCGCGAAGGGGAACATCCAGAAGGCGGCGTCGGTGAAGCCTCCGCCCACGCCGTCCCCGCTGACGCCGTCGCCGATGACCAGGGTCGCGGTGAGAACCAGGAGCGCGGCGAGGACGAGGAAACCGCCGAGGGCGGTGAAGCGCAGGTCCCGAGTGGTGCGGACGAAGTCGTCGGTCGTGGGCGTGGGCGTGGTCGGCGTCATGAGGTGATCACATCAGGCGGCGGCCCGCCCGCCACAGACGTTCTCGTACTCAGTCGGGGCCGGGGGCGTACTCAGGGCGCGGGTTCCCGACGCCGGCCTCGGGCGGGCCGTAGTCGCCCAGGAGGACGACGCCCGCCGCCGCACCGCCGAAGGCGCGTATCGCGCGCAGGGCGGTGCCGAGGGGGCGGACCCGTGGAGCGGCCCCCTGGAGCGGTCGGTCAGTCCATGAGGGCCAGCACGGGGCCCGTGATCGCCAGGGCGTATTCGGCGATCACCAGGCCCTTGCGGGGGGCGATCAGGGCCGCCACTCCGGTGAGGGCTCCGACGCCCAGGGCCCAGAAGCCCGCCGTGACGAATCCCTTGGCGGCGCCGTCCCCCTCGACGGCGTCGACGATCACCACCACGATGGTGGCGACGTAGCACACGGCCAGGAAGACGAATCCGAGTCCGGCGATGACGCGCAGGGCGCGGGGGCTCGGGGCGTAGGGGTCGGTGCCGGGGGCGCGGTCGGTGAGGTCCGTGCGGTCGGTGGGCGTCGTCGTCATGGGGCGATCACATCAGGGAGCCGTCCCGTGGCGACAGACGTTCTCGTACTCAGTCGGGGCCCGGCGCGTACTCAGGGCGCGGGTTCCTGACTCCGGCCTCGGGCGGGCCGTAGTCGCCCAGGAGGACGACGCCCGCCGCGGCACCGCCGAAGGCGCGTATCGCGCGCAGGGCGGTGCCGAGGGGGCGGACCCGGGGGCGGGTCGCGGTGGTCACGAGGGTGAAGGTCGTCGCGGTCATGTCTCCATGATGGAATTCGGACATTCCGAACACATCGGTCTGGGGGGTGAACCGGGGTGACGGCCGTGTCCGACGTGAGGCGGACCCCGTCCCCTACGGGGTGGATCCCGGGGAAAACCGTTCGCCTTGGCCCCCGCCCTGGAGTTACACTCGCCAGCTTCCCCGCCTCCCTCCGTGGAGAGCCGCCGCCCGGTCGGTAACCGGCGGCCACCTCGACGTGTCCGCGTACTTCTCCCCGGAGGCTCCGCCGTGCCCGTGTCCGACGATCCCCTCGCGCGCGAGCGTGCCCATCTGACCTCCTCCCGCGCCGCCCTGCGCGCGATGCGCGAGGACGTGGAGGCGCTCGACATCAAGGACGTCACCGCGAACTGGGTGAACTCGCTGGTCCTCGGGCGGCAGATCGAGGACCGGATCAAGGCGCTCGCGGACCTGTCCCACACCCCGCTGTTCTTCGGGCGGCTCGACTATCTGCACACCACGCAGGAGGGGCAGCGCTTCTATATCGGGCGGCGGCACGTGCACGACGCCGACGGCGACCCGATGGTGATCGACTGGCGCGCGCCGGTCTCGCAGCCGTACTACCAGGCGTCGAAGAAGGACCCGCAGGACGTCGGGCTGCGCCGGCGCTTCGGCTACACGGGCGGCGAGCTCACCGCGTACGAGGACGAGCACCTCTCCGACCCGGCGGAGCTGGAGCAGACCAGCCGGCTGCTTCAGGCGGAGATCGAGCGGCCCCGTGTCGGCCCCATGCGGGACATCGTCGCCACGATCCAGCCCGAGCAGGACGGGATCGTCCGGTCCGAGCTCTCCGGGACCGTGTGCGTGCAGGGAGGGCCCGGGACCGGTAAGACCGCCGTCGGTCTGCACCGTGTCGCCTATCTGCTGTACGCGCACCGGGAGCGGCTCGCCCGGACCGGCACGCTCGTGATCGGGCCCAACCGGTCCTTCCTGCACTACATCGAGCAAGTCCTTCCCGCTCTCGGCGAGTTGGAGGTAAAGCAGGCCACCGTCGACGACCTCGTCGGCGGGCAGGTCGAGGTGCGGGGCACGGACGAGGCCGCCACCGCCGTCGTCAAGGGCGACGCCCGGATGGCGGAGCTGCTGCGGCGGGCGGTGCGTTCGCACATCGCGCTGCCCACGGAGTCCCTCATGGTGGTGCGCGGGTCACGTCGCTGGCGGGTGCCCGCGTACGAACTGGAGGAGATCGTCCGGGAGTTGATGGACCGCGACATCCGGTACGGGGCCGCCCGCGAGGCGCTTCCGCAGCGCATCGCGCACGCCGTCCTGGTGCGGATGGAGGAGGCCGGCGAGGCGCCCGACGACCGGGTGCAGAACGCCGTCGCGCGCAACACGGCCGTGAAGGCCGTCGTGAAGGAGTGCTGGCCGCTGGTGGAGCCCGCGAAGCTGGTGCTCCGGCTGCTCGGTGACCCGGAGTTCCTTGCGGAGCACGCCGAGGGGCTGTTCACCGAGGACGAGCAGAAGCTGCTGCTCTGGACGAAGCCCGCCCGGAGCGTCAGGACGGCGAAGTGGTCGGCGGCGGACGCGGTCCTCATCGACGAGGCGCGGGACCTGGTGGAGCGGACGCATTCGCTCGGCCATGTCGTCCTCGACGAGGCGCAGGACCTGTCCCCGATGCAGTACCGGGCGGTGGGCCGGCGCTGCACGACCGGTTCGGCGACCATCCTGGGCGACCTCGCGCAGGGTACGACCCCGTGGGCGACGGCGAGCTGGGCGGAGGCGCTCGGGCACCTGGGGAAGCCGGAGGCGGTGGTGGAGGAGCTGACCGCCGGTTTCCGTGTGCCGCGTGAGGTCATCGCGTACGCCTCCCGGCTCCTGCCCCACATGTCGCCGGGGCTCGCGGCGGTGGAGTCGGTGCGTGAGAATCCGGGTTCGCTGGACGTACGGCGCACGGACGCGCTCGACCAGGACGTCGTCGCGGCCTGTGTCGAGGCGCTGGCCCACGAGGGCTCCATCGGGCTCATCGCCGCCGACGCGCGGATCGCCCCGCTCGCGGAGGCGCTGACGGCCGCCGGTCTCGCGTACCTCTCCCCCGGCGAGGAGACGACGGCCGAGTCGCGGCTGACGCTGGTCCCTGCCTCGCTCGCGAAGGGCCTGGAGTACGACTACGTGGTCCTGGACGAGCCCGCGGCCGTCGTCGACGGCGAGCCGGACGAGCGGACCGGTCTGCGGCGGCTGTACGTGGCGCTGACCCGTGCCGTGTCCGGGCTGACGATCCTTCACTCCGCGCCGCTTCCGGAGCAGTTGGAGCCCGTGCGGGTGTGAGGCGAGGCGGGTGTGAGGCGAGGCGGCGCGGGGCGACACGCGGGCGCCTCGGCCGTCGACCGATGAGTTTCTTCGGGAGCGCCGGTCTATAGGTTGTATCCGCTGCTGAGCGCCGGTGCTGAGCGGCCGTCATGAACCTCACGGGAGACTCCAGATGCGCACCTTGATCAGTACCGCCTTCGTCTCGCTCGACGGCGTCGTGGAGGCGCCCGGCGGCGAGCCCGGCTACCGGAACTCGGGCTGGACCTTCAAGGACGTGGAGTTCGTTCCGGAGGCGTACGCGCTCAAGGGCCAGGAGCAGGGTGAGGCCGGGGCGATGCTGCTCGGCCGGGCCAGCTACGAGGCGTTCAGCGCCGTCTGGCCCGACATGGAGGACTTCGCCGGCTACAAGGCGATGCCGAAGTACGTCGTGTCCACGACCCTCACCGAGGACGACCTGGTCGACAACTGGGGCGAGATCACGATCCTGCGCTCGATCGACGAGGTCGCCGCGCTGAAGGAGACCGAGGGCCGCCCGATCATCATGCACGGCAGCGCCTCGCTGGGCCGGGCGCTCTCGGACGCCGGTCTGATCGACCGGTACAACCTGCTCGTCTTCCCGCTGCTGCTGGGCGCGGGCAAGCGGCTGTTCAGCGAGGCGGACAGGGACGCGCAGAAGCTGAAGCTCGTCGAGCACGAGGTGTACGCCAACGGCATCCAGAAGAACGTGTTCGACGTCGTCCGCTGAGGCGGTGAGGCGGTGAGGCGGTGAGGCGGTGAGGCGGTGAGGCGGTGACCTACAGCGTCGCGTACTCCGCGAGCGCCTCGGTGCGGGTGCGGCGGGCGACCGCCGCGAGCACCGGGTTCTTCTCACGGTAGTAGTGCTCGGTCACCAGGCCCCAGGCCAGGGCCCAGCCGCGTCCGCGCGCCCAGGTCGCGTCGTCGACGCGGGCCGCCTCGCGGAAGAGCGGGCGGGTGTCGGCGGTGAACAGCGTCCAGGCGGGCATCGTGTCGCAGGCCGGGTCGCCCGTGCCGACGCCGCCGAAGTCGATGACGGCGCTGAGGCGGCCCTCGCGGCCGAGCAGGTTGCCCGGGAGCAGGTCGCCGTGGACCCAGACCGGTGCGCCGTCCCACTGCGGGAGCCGCAGGACGGCCTCCCAGGAGGCCGTGGCCAGTTCCGCGTCGATCAGGCCCTCGGCGCCGAAGTCGCGGATCACGCCCGGCAGGTGGCCTTCCTCCCAGGTGGTGACGTGGCCGCCCCGGAAGGAGGCGGGTCCGTCGCTCGCGTCGACGGCGCGCAGGGCGGCGCCGAAGCGGCCCAGTTCGACGGCCGCGTGGGCGAGGTCGGTGAGCGGGACGTTGTACGTGTCGTCGCCGTCGAGCCAGCGGTAGACGGACCAGGGCCACGGGAAGTCCGCGCTCGCCCCGGCGCGCCCCACCGGGACCGGGACGTCCAGCGGCAGGTGCGGGGCGAGCAGGGGCAGCCAGCGCTGTTCCTTCTCGACGTGGTGCGCGGCGTACGGGACGCGGGGCAGCCGTACGACGAGGTCGTCGCCGAGCCGGAACATGACGTTGTCCGTGCCGGCCGACCGCACGGCCCGGACGGGGAGCCCGGCCCACTCGGGAAAGCGCCCGGCGACGAGCCGTGCGACGAGTTCGGTGTCGACGACAGGCTCGTCGGACGGCGTGGTCGGGGTCGTGGTGGCTGCCATGCCGGGGAGGTTAGCTCGCGCCCGCCGAGCGGGGCGACGCGTTTTCACACGGCCTCGTAGGGGCGCGCGCCCGCGACCCGCCGCCCCGGGCGGGGTACGGTCCGGGGCCACCCGGGCCTGTACGTCCAAAACCGGCCGCCGGGGCCCACGCGTCGGGCCGGCCGCCGGAGCCTGACAGGTCTCCGGGGACGGCCGCCGAGGCCCACACGTCGGGGGACGGCCGCCGGGGCCGGGCGCGTCCGGGGACGGCCGCCGGGATCTACCCGTCCACCGCCTCGCGCCACGCGCGTACCGCGTCCGCCGAGACCGGGGCCGCCCAGCCCTGGGGGCGGGCCGCGCCGCCGATGTGGAAGGCGTCGAGACCCGCGGCGCGCAGTTCGGGGAGGTGGTCGAGGCGGAGGCCGCCGCCGACGAGGATCCGGGCCTCGTAGCCGGGCTCGCCCGCGCGGGCGGCCTCGGCCTTGAGGGTGGCCAGTCCGTCGTCGACGCCGGTGGCGGCGCCGGCCGTCAGATAGGTGTCGAGGCCGGGCAGGTCGGCGAGGCGCTTGCGCAGTCCGTCGCGGTCGGCGGCGCGGTCGATCGCCCGGTGGAAGGTCCAGCGGCAGCCGTCGAGGACGGCGATGAGGCGCTCGACGGCCACCAGGTCGGGCTCGCCGTCGGGAGTGAGGAAGCCGAGGACGAACTCGTCCGCGCCCGCCTCGCGCAGTTCCAGGGCCCGGGCCACCAGGGCGTCGACGCCCTCGGGGCCGCCGGCCGAGAAGCCGTCGGTGAGGCGGAGCATCACGCGCAGCGGGATGTCGACGGCGGCGCGGATGGCGGCGAAGCCGGTCCGGGACGGGGTGAGTCCGTCCGCCGCCATGTCGGTGACGAGTTCGAGCCTGTCGGCTCCACCGGTCTGGGCGGCGACCGCGTCTTCCTCGTCGAGGGCGATCACCTCAAGGACTGCACGGTTGCTCATCGAGCCCATTCCTCCATGAATGCGTCTCTACAGGTCTAGTCCAATGACCAGCCTAGCCGTGCGAGTGGCCTCCCGCATCGTGCGTGGCCTCACCGGCTGCGGGGACGGACGCCTTCGTCCCGGCCGACGCGCCACCCGCGGTGACCGTGAAGGCCGCCGTCCGCACCTTGCCCTCGTGCTGGAAGTCGAGGAACAGGCGGTACGTGCCCGCGCTGGGCGCCGTCGCCGTGAAGGAGACGTCCGGGCCGGGGCCGCCCTCGTTCGGGTGCACGTGGAGGTAGGCGAGGTCGCCGTCGCGCAGGGCGACGAGGTGTCCGTACGCCCCGAGGTACGGCTCCAGGTCGGTGACCGGCTTTCCGGCCTTGGTGACGGTGAGCCGGAGCTCGCCCGCCTTGCCGGGGTCCAGGGTGCCGCCGAGGCGGACCTGGTAGCCGTCGACGGTGGAGGTCGGGGCGACGGCGGGCAGCGGCTTCGGCGCGTACGCACCCGGTACGGAGAGGTCGACGCCGAGCGTGATGCCCCGGGCGCCGGGCGCGGCGGGCTTGAAGTCGGCGAAGGCCTTGTAGCCGCCGGCGGCGGGCAGGTCCGCGGTCACCGACCAGGTGCCGTCGGCCGCCTTCACGGGGTGCAGGTGGCGGAAGGTGTTGAGGTCGCGCGAGGCGACGATGAAGTGCAGTTCCTTGCCGTGTTCGGTGGTGAACGCGGTGACCTTCCTGCCGGCCGAGTCCTTGATGGAGAACTTCAGGACACTCTTGCCGGCGGCGGGGACGGGGGTCTCCATGGCCAGGGTGTAGCCGCCTTCGGAGACCTGGAGGCCGCCGGGGGTGTTCGCGGCGGCGGTGCTCGCGGGGGCTTCTTCGCCGTGCCCGGCGTGACCGTCGGCCGCCCCGCTCTTCGAGGGCGCGGGCGCGGCCGCGTGCTCCCCGTGCCCGGCCTTCTCGGGCTCCTCGACGGGGCCGACGCCCGCGCCCACCCCGTATGCGGCCCCGAAGGTCGCGGCGAGTGCGGCGGCATAGGCAGTGATCTTCACTCCGGTGTTCATGGCTGCTCTCCCGTACGTGGGTGGTGGCGGCGTCGTAGCCGTTCGATGCACTTCACCATACCCCTGGGGGGTATCAAGTCAAGTCAGGGAACCGCTTGCGTCAGATACGGGAGGGGGTATACATGGAACCGAAGCCGATACCCCCCGAGGGTATCTCGCCCCACCGGAACCGACCGGAACCGACCGAGGAGAAGCCATGGGCTCCTGCTGCACCCCCGACAACAGCTGCTCGACCACCACGGAGACCACCGCCGTCGCGGTCGCCGACAGCACCGTCACGGTCTACGCCGTCTCCGGCATGACCTGCGGCCACTGCAAGACCGCGATCACCAAGTCCGTCAGCGCGCTCGACGGCGTCATCTCCGTCGACGTCGACGTCGCCGGCGGCCTCGTCACCGTGACCACGGGCGGCGAGCCCGACGACGCGGCCATCACCGCGGCGGTCGACGACGCGGGCTACGAGCTCACCGGCCGCGCCTGACCGACAGCCCCCTCGGGGCCTGTCCTCGGCCGCCGGGGCCCGCCCACCACGCCCGGGCCCCGGCCCCCGACACCCCCGTACTCACGAGGAGCAGGAACAGTCATGACTACGACGACACCGGGCACCGCCCAGGTCGAGCTCGCCATCGGCGGCATGACCTGCGCCTCGTGTGCGGCCCGCATCGAGAAGAAGCTCAACCGCATGGACGGGGTCGAGGCCACCGTCAACTACGCCACCGAGAAGGCGAAGGTCACCTTCGACGCCGACATCGACGTCGCCGACCTCATCGCCACCGTCGAGGCCACCGGCTACACCGCCGCCGAGCCCGCGCCCCCGAGGTCCGAGACCCCCGGCGCCCCCGACGGCCCCACCGACGAGGAGAAGGCCGACGAGGAGCTGCGGCCCCTCAAGCAGCGGCTGGTCACCGCCGTCACCCTCGCCGTGCCCGTCATCGCCATGGCGATGGTCCCGGCGCTCCAGATCGAGTACTGGCAGTGGCTGAGCCTCACGCTCGCCGCCCCGGTCGTCGTCTACGCCGCCTGGCCGTTCCACCGCGCCGCCTGGACGAACGCCAAGCACGGCGCCGCCACCATGGACACCCTGATCTCGGTCGGCACGATCGCCGCGTTCCTGTGGTCCCTGTGGGCGCTGTTCTTCGGGACCGCCGGTACGCCGGGGATGACCCACCCGTTCGAGTTCACGATCGCCCGCACCGACGGCGCCGGGAACATCTACCTGGAGGCCGCGGCCGGCGTCACCGCCTTCATCCTCGCCGGCCGGTACTTCGAGGCCCGCTCGAAGCGCAAGGCGGGCGCCGCGCTCAAGGCGCTGATGCAGCTGGGCGCCAAGGAGGTCACCGTCCTGCGCGGAGGCCGCGAGGTCACCGTACCCACCGCCGAACTCCAGGTCGGCGACCGCTTCCTGGTCCGCCCCGGCGAGAAGATCGCCACCGACGGCACCGTCGTCGAGGGCTCCTCCGCCGTCGACGCCTCCATGCTCACCGGCGAGTCCGTCCCGGTCGAGGTCTCCGTCGGCGACTCCGTCACCGGCGCCACCCTGAACGCCGGCGGCCGGCTCGTCGTCGAGGCCACCCGCGTCGGCGCCGACACCCAGCTCGCCCGGATGGCGAAGCTCGTCGAGGACGCGCAGAACGGCAAGGCCGCGGCCCAGCGGCTCGCCGACCGGATCTCGGCCGTCTTCGTCCCCGTCGTCATCGCGCTCGCACTCGGCACCCTCGGCTTCTGGCTGGGCACGGGACAGGGTCTGACCGCGGCCTTCACCGCCGCCGTCGCCGTCCTGATCATCGCCTGCCCCTGCGCCCTCGGTCTGGCCACCCCGACCGCCCTCATGGTCGGCACCGGCCGCGGCGCGCAGCTCGGCATCCTCATCAAGGGACCCGAGGTCCTGGAGACGACCCGCAAGGTCGACACGATCGTCCTCGACAAGACCGGCACCGTCACCACCGGCCGGATGACCCTCATCAAGGTCCACACCGCCGAGGGCGTCGACGAGAAGGACGTCCTGCGCCTCGCCGGCGCCCTGGAGCACTCCTCCGAGCACCCGATCGCCCAGGCCGTCGCCACCGGCGCCGCCGCCAAGGTGGGGACCCTCCCGACCCCCGAGGACTTCGCCAACATCCCCGGACTCGGCGTCCAGGGCATCGTCGACGGCCACGCCGTCCTCGTCGGCCGCGAGAAGCTCCTCGACGAGTGGGCCATGGCGCTCCCCGCGGACCTCAAGTCCGCGAAGGACACCGCCGAGAAGGCCGGCAAGACCGCGATCGCGGTGGCCTGGGACGGCGAGGCCCGCGCGGTCCTCGAAGTCGCCGACGCGGTGAAGGAGACCAGCGCCGAGGCCATCAAGCGGCTCCGCGCGCTCGGCCTGACCCCCATCCTGCTCACCGGTGACAACAAGGCGGTCGCCGAGGCCGTCGCCGCCGAGGTCGGCATCGACGAGGTCATCGCGGAGGTCATGCCGCAGGACAAGGTCGACGTCGTCAAGAAGCTCCAGGCCGAGGGCCGTTCGGTCGCGATGGTCGGCGACGGCGTGAACGACGCCGCCGCCCTCGCCCAGGCCGACCTCGGTCTGGCCATGGGCACCGGCACGGACGCCGCCATCGAGGCCGGCGACCTGACCCTCGTACGGGGAGACCTGCGGGCCGCGGCCGACGCGATCCGCCTCTCCCAAAGACGCTCGGCACGATCCGCTCGAACCTCTTCTGGGCCTTCGCCTACAACGTGGCGGCCCTGCCGCTCGCCGCGGCCGGACTGCTCAACCCGATGATCGCGGGCGCGGCCATGGCCTTCTCCTCGGTCTTCGTGGTCGGCAACAGCCTCCGCCTGCGGGGCTTCCAGGCCGCCGACCGCTGACGGAATTCCACTGATCGACGGGTCCGCCGGTGATTCCGCCGGCGGACCCACCCTTCCCCGCCGAATCTCCGAGGAGCCCGTCGTGGCCGGTTACGGACAGCACAAGGAAGACATCATCAGACGCCTGCGCCGGATCGAGGGCCAGGTCAGGGGGTGCAGCGGATGGTCGACGAGGACGTCTACTGCATCGACGTCCTCACCCAGGTCTCCGCGATCAACGCGGCCCTCCAGTCCTGCGCGGTGGCCCTGCTCGACGAGCATCTGAGCTGCTGCGTGACGGAGGCCATCGCGCAGGGCGGGGACCAGGCGAAGGTGAAGGTGGGCGAGGCGTCGAAGGCGATCGCCCGGCTGATCCGGACGTGACGAGCGACATGACGAGTGGCATGACGAGCGACATGACGGATTAGCGAGGCGGAATCAACCGCCCTTGCGTGAGGGACAGTCGGCGGACAGCGTGAGGCTCAGCCGGAGACAGAGGCCGAGCAGCTGCCGGAGGAGCACCAACTCCACCGTTCCGGGAGGACCGGAGTCGCAGACCTTCACGCAGGGGCGGTTCCGCGTAGGGAGCTTCATGAGGGTCGACATCCTGGCAGAGTACCCCTAGGGGGTATACCTGAGCGAGGGGAGCGGCCCGTACGATGAGCCGCCCATAGGGAGGGGATGCACGTGCGCCGGCTGGGAGAGCTGGAGGCCGAGATCATGGACCGACTGTGGGCCTGGCAGCGGCCCGCCACGGTCCGCGAGATCGTCGACGACATCAACCGCGGCCGACGGGTCGCCTACACGACCGTCATGACCGTCGCGGACATCCTGCACCGCAAGGGCTGGCTCCGTCGCGAGAAGGCCGGCCGCGCCTGGCTGTACGAGCCCGTCCGCAGCCGCGAGGAGTACACCGCCGGCCTGATGCGGGACGCCCTCGGCGACAGCCAGGACCGCCCCGCCGCCCTCCTCCGGTTCGTCGAGGCCATCTCGGACGAGGACATGGACGCCCTCGACGCGGCCCTCCGCGCTGCCCGCGGCGACCACGATCCACACCTCGGCGGCGGGAGCGGCGCGTGAACGTGAACCATCACGTCCTCGTCCCGCTCGGGCTCTTCGTCCTCACCGGCTTCCTCGTCCCCTGGCTGCTCGTCCGGGCGCGCTGGGCGCAGCAGGCGCCCCGGCTCGCCCTCGGCGTGTGGGCCGCGTGCGGCACCGCCTTCGCCGCCGCGAGCGCCCTGCTCCCGGCCCAGCTGGTCCTGTCGAGCGCCAGCAGCCACCGCCTCGCGGACATGATGTTCGCCCTCCAACTGCCCACCGTGGAACAGCTCCTGGCCCTCGACGGCCGGGAGCGTCTCGCTTTCTCGCTCTCCCTGGTGGTGCTCTCGATGCCCGCCGCCGCGTTCGCCCGCCGACTGGTGAGGGCCCGCCGGGTGCGGCTGCGGCACGCGGGGGTGCTGCGGCTCGTCGGACGGTACGACCCCGCGCTGCGGGCCACCGTCCTCGACGACGCGCGCCCCGCCGTGTACTGCCTGCCGGGCCGCTCGCGCCGGGTCGTCGTCTCCTCGGGCGCGGTGGACACCCTCACCCCCGCCCAGCTCGCGGCGGCGCTCGCGCACGAGCGGGCCCACATCGCGGGGCGGCACCATCTCCTCGTCGCCGCGTCGGAGGCCTTCGCGGCCGTGTTCTCCCGCCTGCCACTCGCCCGGCACGGGGTGGGCTCCGTACCGCTGCTGCTCGAAATGGCGGCGGACGACCGGGCGTTGCGCCGATGTACGCGGGACGCGCTGGCCACGGCGCTGTACGCACTCGCGTCGGGGCGGGCGCCGCGGTCGGCGTTCGCGGCGGGCGGGCCGTCGGCGGCACTGCGGATGCGGCGCATCCTCACTCCGCACAGCGCCGGCCATCCCGTCCTGCGCGGTCTGACGACCATCGCGGCCGCGGGTCTCGCGATGACACCGTTGATCGTCGCCTGCTGTTCCTTCCCCGGATAATTTACTCGCTTCAGCACGACCGACCCGCCGAACAGCGCTATTTACTAAGCGAATTCGTAGATTTCGCATCGGTCACGAACAACTGAATTCCCCGCTATTGTGGGTATGTTGGGGCTCGGGCTCGGCACGTCGAAGGGTACAAAACCGATGCAGCTGGCTGGCGTTCGAACGGCCGCGGCCGGCGATGCGACGACGATATCCAGGCTGCTCGCCGACGCCATTCGGAGCAGCTACACGGGAATCCTGGACGAAATCCCGATGCGGCGACTGATCTCCGCGCAATGCGCACTCCCCGCATACGCGCGGAAATTGAAATTCCCGGGGCGCGCCCGGTTGGCTCGGCTGGCTCGTCGCGACGGACGCGGAGGGCACGGTCGTCGGCGTCGCCGCGGGCGGTGTCCCCTTGCCGGGCGAGGGCGAGGTGTACGCCCTGGCCGTGGAGTCCGGATCCCGCCGCCGGGGTGTGGGTACGGCCCTGCTGGCGGCGGCCACGGACCGGATGCGGACCTTCGGGGCCCTGGACCAGCGGGTGGAACTCCCCGCGGAGGCGGACCCGGCCCTGCCCTTCTACACCCACCTGGGCTTCGCCGCCCTCTCCGCCCGACGCTGGAGCAGAACGCTGTAGCGACAGCCGTACTCCCGGCGTGCTCCTGGGCGTGGCAGATCCACGCCATCGCGTGTTCACGCAGCCCGATCCGGTGGATCGGGGTTCCTCCCCCAGGTCAGGATGGGTCCAGCGGCGCGGGCCCCGGCGGCACGGGTACCTCGTCCGGACGGCATGGACCGAGCGAGCCCCTGGAGGAGCGATGCACACACCGAGCGGCACTTCCCTGCCCGTCGTGCCCGCAGCGTTCGCTCCGGTCCTGCCGTCCCGATACGGCCGGGAGCCGGAGCCCGCCCCCGGGGCCGGCATCCGGGTCACCTCGGACACCCTGCCCGGACTCGAATCCGTCTCCCCCGCCGACGAGAACTCCGTCTGGCTGCACGACGCCCTGCTCGGCCCGCACAGCGCGGACATCGTCCGGTACCTCAGCCTCGCCCGCTCCACCGGCGGACCCGTTCTGGACCTCGGCTCCGGCGCCGGGCGGCTCGCCGTCCCGTTCGCCCGCCACGGCTTCGCCGTGGAAGCCGTGGACCGGGACGCCTCGGCCCTGGCGCGCCTCGACGGCTGGGCCCGCCGGATCGGTCCGCAGGTGGCCGGGCTCGTCGTCACCCACCGGACGGACCTCACCGAGCTGCGCCTCGAAGGCAGCTACCGGCTCGCGCTGCTCGCGGGCGCGATGGTCACCGCCGTACCCCCGGCGCGGCGGCCCGAGCTGCTGCGGGAGGTGGCGTCCCATCTGCAGACGGGCGGCGCCCTCGCCCTGGACTACACGGCGCACCAGCTGCCGGGGCTCATCGCGGAGCCGCAGCGGACCTGGGCGTTCCAGGTGCCCCGCTTCGACGGCATCGACGAGTGGGTGGTGGCCCGGCAGGTCTTCGACCTGCCGTCGATGAGCGAGCGGATCACGTACTACGCGGCCAGGACCGGGAAGCTGTCCACGGAGCGGGTCGTCCTGACCACCGACAAGTGGATCGTGGACCCCGAGCGGCTCGCGGCGGAACTGCACTCCGCGGGCCTGCACATCGAGGGCCGGCGGCGGCACCGGATCGACGACCGGACCGAGTCCGTCCTGCTCGTGTGCAGGACGGACGACTGACGGGGCCGACAGTGGCCGGACGGCTGACGGCTGACGGTGGCCCGCGAAGAGTCCTGACGAGGTTGACGAGCAAGAGGTACGATGCCCACAAAAGTTTGAGCCGACCAGATGGCAGGCGGGCGGGCGGAGAAGATGGCAGTCGTGGAAGAGCTGACGGGCCGCGAGGCGGTGATCCAGCGCCTGCGCGACGTCGGGCTGCGGGTCACGGGCCCGCGCCTGGAGGTGCTCACGGTGCTCGCCGCCGGCGGCCATCTCGACGTCGAGGCCATCACCACGACCGCCCGCGAGCGGCTCGGCACGCTGACCAGCCAGGCCGTGTACGAGATGCTGCGGCACTTCCAGGAGACGGGCCTGGTCAGCAAGTTCGACCGGCCCGGCCTGCCCGCCGTCTTCGAGATCTCCGGTCCCGCGCACCAGCACGCGCTGTGCCTGAACTGCGGCCGGGTGGAGAACGTGACGGCCGCCGCGCCCGCGCCACCGCGCGGCAGCCTCTCCGCATGGGCGGTCAGCGACGCCGAGGTGGTCTTCAAGGGCCTGTGCCCCGACTGCCGCGAAGCGCACCCCTCACACTGAAAGCACACGAACACCGTGCGGCGCGTTCGAATGTGTGGCAGGGTCTAGCGGGGCGTTTCAACAGGATCCGCGCGATCCGAGGGGAGTCTGCTGCGCCGTGTCCAAGAACGCCGCCGGAGCGCGTACGGCAAGCGAACAGGCACTCGCCCTCTACCAGGAACTTCGCACCAGTCCCGGCGAACCCCTCGACGCGGTCGCACACCGACTGGACCTCACCGAAGCCGAACGCGAGCGCTGCCGCACCGAGTTGGTGAACCTCGGCCTGATCGAGCCGAGCACGGAACCGGCCCCCGAGCCCGCCCCCGTCGTCGTCACCCCGGACATCGCCCTGCTGCGGCTCCTCCAGCACGAGCGCGACCGCCTGGAGAGCCGGCTCGCCGAGACCAGCCGGGCCCACACCGCCCTGGAGACGCTCGCCGGACCGTTCCTGCGGGCCGGGATGGAAACCGGCTCCGAGGTCGAGGTGCAGATCGTCGACGACCCCGCGCGCATCCGCCGCGAACTGGCCGACCTGACAGACACGGTGCGCGGATCGGTCCATTCGATGCTCACCGGATCGGTGCGGCGTGAGGAGATGGCCCTGGAGCTGGACCGGGACCGGGGCCGGGTGGCGCGCGGCGTGCGGGTCCAGGCCATGTACAGCCAGCGGGTCGGACAGGTTCCCGAGATGGTGCAGCACCTCGCGGAGCGGTCCGCGCTCGGCGTCGAGGTGCGGCTCTCCCCCGTCGTCCCCATGAACATGGTCCTCGCCGACGAGAACTTCGCGCTGCTCCCCACCGACCCGCGGGATCCGGAGTCCGCCGCGATCCTGGCCAGGGGTCCGGGCCTGGTCCGCTCCTACCGTGCCCTGTACGAGTACTGCTGGCACGCGGCCACCCCGTACGGCCACGCGGAGCCGGCCCCGCACGGCGGCGACGGACTGACCGAGCAGCAGCGGGCCGCGCTCCGGATGCTCGCGTCCGGCATCAAGGACGAGCAGGTGGCCCGGAGCCTGGGTGTCTCGCTGCGCACGGTCAGCCGGCTGATCTCCGAGGTGATGCAGGAACTGGGCGCGGCCAGCCGCTTCGAGGCGGGCGTACAGGCCGCCCGGCTCGGTCTGCTCGACGGCGAGCCCTACGAGCACACGGCGTAACGCGACGGACGCACGGACGGACGGGCGGACGGGCGGACGGGCGGACGGGCGGACGCACGGACGGACGCACGGGCGGGCGGGGCAGCGGGCAGCGGGCAGCGGGCAGCGGGCAGCGGGCAGCGGGCAGCGGGCAGCGGGCAGCGGGCAGCGGGCAGCGGGCAGGGGAAGTCGACGACACGAGGGGCGGCATGGCAACGGCGGACACCGGCGTGCCGGACCGGTCTGCCGACCGGCTCGTCCCGCTCTACCGGGAGCTGCGCAGGCGCGGCGTCGCGGACTTCGCGGGGGCCGCCGCCGCGGGGCCGGCGGCCGAGGAACATGCCCGCTTCCGGGCGGACCTCACCTCGCTCGGCCTGATCGTGCCGACCGGCACCCCACACGCCACCCGCTCCGACGTGCGCGACGCGCCGACCGGCGCCCGGACCTCGGGACGGTGGCCACCGTCGACCCGAAGATCGCGCATGTCGTCCGGACCGATCTCGCCGCCCTGCACCCGGGCGGGCCCGGCGACCGGCTCACGGAACAGCAGGGGGAGCTGCTGCGGATGCTCGCGACGGGCATGAAGGACGAGAGGATCGCCCGCGCCCTCGGGGTCTCGCTGCGCACGGTGAGCCGTCAGATCTCCGAACTCATGCAGGAAATGGGCGCGTCGAGCCGCTTCGAGGCCGGGTCGAGGGCCTTCATGCTCGGCCTCCTGACCGAGGACCCGCGCTCGCACGGCACGTAATCTGACGGCTCGGGACACCGGACCACGAAGAGAAGGGGGAACCTCGCCGTGATCACGACGGATGGCTCCATGAGGGACGGCCGGGCGGACGGCCGGGCGGACGGCCGGGCCGACGCGCAGCTGGTGGCCCTCCACCGCGAGCTGCGTCGGCGCGGCGTGTCGAACTTCCCGGAGGTCGCGAAGGAGTTAGGGCTCGGGGCCGAGGAGTACGAGCGATGTCGCGCCGAACTGATCTCCCTCGGTCTCATCGTTCCCACCACCAGCACCCACGCCACCAGTGCCGACCTTCGTGACGCCCGGTGGCAGCCGGACGCGGACGCGGTCGCCTCGGTCGATCCGGAGATCGCGCTGCTGCGCATCCTGGACCGCGAACGGGCCCGACTGCGGGAGCATCTGGCCGAGGCCGACCACGCGTACAGCGCGCTGGAGACGCTGGCCGGCACGTTTCTCCGGCCGGGTTCGCTGACCCGTTCCCAGATCGCGGTCGAGGCGATCACCGACTACCGGCGGATCCAGCAGGCGCTGGAGGACATCATCGACGTCACGCAGGAGGCGTCCTGCTCGATGTATCCGACCGGCCCGGCCCGGCAGGTCCCCGAGCGGATCTTCGAACGGGACCGCCGCAAGCTGGACCACGGAGTGCGGGTCCGCGCCATCTACCGCGGCAGGGACGCCGCCCGGCCGGAGGCGGCGGAGGTCCTCAACCGCCGTGCGGAGCTGGGTGTCGAGGTCAGGATCGCGCCCGATCTGCCGATGACGATGGTCATCGTCGACGAGCAGTACGCGATCGTGCCGCTGCGTCCCGAGGAGCCCGGCAAGGGGGCGATCCTGGCCCGCGGGCCGCTGCTCGTCCGCTCCTTCCTGAGCCTGTACGAGCACTGCTGGCACACGGCCTCGCCCTACGGGGACCATGTGGCGCCCGAGCGGGGCGGGGACGGCCTTTCGGAGCAGCAGCAGGCGGCGCTGCAGATGCTCGCGGCCGGGATGAAGGACGAGAAGATCGCCCGCAATCTCGGGGTCTCGCTGCGCACGGTGAGCCGGATGCTCTCCGAACTCATGCAGGAATTGGGCGCGTCGAGTCGCTTCGAGGCGGGTGTACGGGCGGTACGGCTGGGCTGGCTGGATTGAGCACCCGAAAAGCCCCGCAATCGTGGCAGGTCGATTGCGGGGCTTTTCTCATGTCCGGCCGGGAGAGGTGCGGCCGGCCGGGCCGCGCCGGATGCGTCAGTTGATCGGCGAGGTGGTGGTGGGAACGGCGTGCGGCCAGTCGTCGGTCGGACCGGCCTGCTGCTGCCCGGCCGGGGCGGCGTCGGCGGTGGTCGCCAGGGCGGCGCCGCCCCCGACGGCCAGACACGCCACCAGGGCGAGGGCGAACTGACGGACGGCCATGCGAATTCCGGAGTTCTGCTCAGCGGACATGATTCCTCCAGGAGTTGGAATGTGAATTCCGCCTTCTGGGGGCCCGTGCCGCCGGGCGCTCCCTGAAGACATCTCCATTCTGTAGCTCCCCCGAGGCGAATCCAGAGTTGTTCGATGCGTGGACCTGCCATGGCGTGATTGCGTCAATAGGCCGCCGCGGGAACGGAATTACTTCATCCTGGCCGCCTCTAACTTTTGGTCGAACCAAAAGAGGTGCTAGACTGGTGCGACGGTCTTCTCGTTCCTCCAGGAGAGAGAGGCCGTCGGGGTAGGGGGCGTGCCGCCGCCCCTGCCCCACCACCCGCTCCCCGCCGGAGAACACCGGCCGGCGCGTCTCCGCCAGCGCCCCCCGGTACACCTCGACGGTCCGCGCGGCCGACGCCCGCCAGCTCATCCCGTGCGCATGCCGCACCGCCGCCTCCCCCATCGTCTCCACCATCGCCGGGTGCGCCGCGAGCCGGCGCAGCCTGCGCGCGTAGTCCGACGGGTCGTGACCGTGCACCAGAAGCCCCGTCACCCCGTCCCACACCGCCGTCGACAGCCCGCCGACCGCCGCCGCGAGCACCGGAGTCCCGCAGGCCTGCGCCTCCAGGGCCACCAGACCGAACGACTCACTGCGCGAGGGCACCACCAGGACGTCCGCCGCCCGATACCAGTCCGCGAGCCGCGCCTGCGGTACGGGCGGGCAGGACCGCAGCACATCCGTCACCCCGAGATCCGCGGCGAGCTGCCACGCCGACCCCTCGCGGGTCGCGCCCGAGTGGCCGCCGACCACCGGCACCAGCAGCCGGCGGCGCAGGTCCGGGGCCTCCCGCAGCAGCTCGGCGACCGCCCGTACGAGCACGTCCGGGCCCTTCAACGGCTGTATGCGGCCCGCGTACAGCGGCACGAACGCGTCGGCCGGAAGCCCGAGCCGGACCCGCGCCGCCACCCGGCCGTCCCCCGGGTGGAAGGTCCGCAGATCGACCCCCGGGCGCACCACCTCGGTCCGCTCCCCCGCCGCCCCGTACAGCGACCGCAGCGCCTCGGCCTCGTCTGCCGTGTTCGCGATCAGCCGGTCCGCGGCGCCCACCACCTGGTGCTCGCCCCGGACCCGCAGCTCCGGCTCGGGGGTGTCACCGGCGGCCAGCGAGGCGTTCTTCACCCGGGCCAGGGTGTGGGCGGTGTGCACCAGCGGGATCCGCCAGCCCACCGAGGCGATCCGGCCCGCCTGCCCGGAGAGCCAGTAGTGCGAGTGGAGCAGGTCGTACCGCCGCTCCTCCTTGAGCAGGGCCAGCGAGAACGGCACCACCAGGTCGGGCATGGCCTCCTTGGGCAGCGCCCGGCGCGGCCCCGCGTGCAGATGGCGGACCCGCACCCCGGGGGCGAGTTCGACGAGCGGGGGCAGGTCCTCGCCCCGGCAGCGGGTGAACAGATCGACCTCCGCGCCCTGTTCGGCCAGGGCGCGGGACAGCTCGACCATGTACACGTTCATGCCGCCGGCGTCCCCCGTCCCGGGCTGGTGGAGCGGGGAGGTGTGGACGCTGAGCATGGCGACGCGCAGGGACACGAGGGGCTCCTGAGGGGAGGGAAGCCACGTGCCCCTGCGCGTCGCTCGCGCGCGCGCACGGTCACGCGGCAGGGTGGGGGATCGGACGGTACCGGGGTACCGGTTACTGGGTACTGGGCTACTTAGTTGCTTAGTAGTAGGAGTACGGAGGGCGGGTCAGAAGCCGAAGACCGGGCCCGACGGGGGTGCCAGGCGGGTCCCCGGCAGGGGGGCCGTCAGGGCGTGCCAGTCGACCGGACGGCCCGGCGCCACCTGGAGCGCCGCCGCAAGGCGGTCCGCGCCCTCCGGCATCACCGGCCGCGACCAGGCCGACAGGGCCGAGGCGACCGCCAACTGGGCGGCGAGCGCAGGGAGATGACGGCAGGAGGTGCTGGGCCGACAGCGTTCGTGGGCGTTGACGTGACCGAAGTCAGCGGCCGAGCGGACCATCTCGTCCAGGACGGCGACGGCCCGGCGCGGGTCGAAGGCATCGGGGCCGTACGCCTCACGAAGGTCGTCGACGCCCCGGTGCAGCCGCCGCTCCAGGATCTCCCAGCCGGTGCCGCCGGGCAGGCCTGCGCGGCGCGAGACCGCCGCACTCCTCCCGTACGGCGGCGAAGAGCCGGGACAGCCAGCTGTTCCAGTTCTCGTCCAGCTCGCGGCGGGCGGTGGCGAGCCGCTCCCGGTGGAAGACGGTGCGGCGGCCCAGCGGGCGGGCCTGGAGGACATGGCGGCGCAGGGTGTCGGAGCCGTACTCGGTGAGCAGGTCGAGCGCCCAGACGTTGCCCTCCTGGACGCCCTCCTCGATGACGTACGACTCGTTGACGTTGAAGTCCTGCGGCAGCTTGATGTCCTGCGCGAGGAGCAGCACCGGAAGCAGCACGGCGTGGCAGAAGGCGTGCCCGAAGCCGCAGAAGTGGATCGCGCGGCGGGGCAGCGGGCCCTTCACGTCGTAGCCGAAGAGGTGCATCGCGGCGGCCTCGAAGCAGCCGTCGATCCGGTGGTCGGGGAAGCCCTCGACGGGGACCTGGAGGCCCCACTCGGCGGGGTGGCCGACCGCGATGTCCGGCAGCCCGTCCTCGACGAGCGAGCGACTCGCACAGCGCGGCGAGCCGCGGCGGCAGCCCGGCCGTCGCCCAGTAGTCGGCGAGCGTCTCCCGGAACGGCTCCAGGGGTACGTAGAGCCGGCGGCAGCGGCGGGCCACCGCCGGGGTGTCGCAGAGCGCGCAGCGGGCGCCGATCAGGTCGCCGCCGTCGTTCGGCCGCGCGCACTCGTGGCACATGCCGCCGTCGCTGACCGCGCCGCAGTGCGGGCAGGTGCCGGTGGCGTGCGCCCCGTACAGCCAGCGGTCGCAGGGCTCGCAGTACGGGAGGAGGCGGGTGCGCGGGGCGATGACGCCCTGCGCGAAGAGCCGCCCGAAGAGGTCCTGCACCCAGCGTCCGTAGCCCTTGTCGCGGCGCGGGCGCACGATGTGGTCGAACTCCACGCCCGACCGTAGCCAGTCCGCGGTGATCGCGGCCCGGTAGCCCTCCGCGACCTCCTCGGGCTTGCGGTTGTGGCGCAGCGCGCGGACCTCGACGGAGCTTGCGTGGTCGGCGGTACCGGTGGTGAACCGGACGGCCTCGCCCTCGGCGCGCAGATAGCGGGTGAGGACGTCGGCGGCGACGTACGGCCCGGCGAGGTGGCCGATGTGGAGTTCGCCGTGGGTGGCGGGAGGGGTCGCGGTGATCCAGACGGGGGTGCTCATGGGGCTGGAACCTCCTTGACGCTGTGGTGCGGTGGGCTCAGCGCGGTTCGAAGTGGAAGGAACGGATGAAGCAGTCGCGGGGCTGCTCGACCGCGTAGACGATGCATTCGAAAAGCGCCTGGGTGGTCAGCTTCTCGTCGGGTGCTATTCCGTCCGGATTCGAGCCGTCCCATTCCGCGAAGCGAGGGTCGGAGGTCGAGAAGTCGGGCGGGAAGAGGGAGAAGACGCGGACGCCGGAGGGGCGGAGGCGGCGCGAGAGGATGTCGGCGAATCCGGCCTGGGCGCTCTTCGCCGCCCAGAAGGCCTCGTGGGCGGCGCCGGCGGCCGCGGCGGAGGCGCCCTCGGCGTCACGGACGGCGACCATGTTGACGATGTCGGGCCGCAGCGAGCCGCGCAGCAACGGCAGGAAGTGCTTCACCATGAGGACCGTGCCGCCGGCCGTCGACTCGATCGTCTCGACGATCTCGGCGTCGCTGGCCGCCTCCAGGTCCATGCCGTCGAGCCAGCGGGCGCCGTTGTTGACCAACAGGTCGACCCGGTCGGTGCGTTCGCCGACGCGGGCGGCGAACTCCCGGATCTCGGCGGGCCTGCTGAGGTCGCAGCCGAAGGCGTGGATACGGTCACGGGCCGAGCCCATGACTTCGGTACGGGTGCGTTCGGCGGCCTCGACGGTCCGCGCCGAGACATAGACCTCGGCACCGAGATGCGCGAATCCGACGGCGAGCGCGCGACCGAAATAGCGGGACGCTCCGGTCACGACGACACGCAGATTCTCGAATTTCATGTGTGCCTGCTCTCCCCACGGATACCGATGGCCGGTCCATTTCAGCGTGGCAGAGGAAAGGGACCGCGGGCCTGGCGAGAGGGTGCGCGTTCACGCCGTTGCGTGGATACGCCACGGCAGCACGAGCCTTTCGAGCAGCTCGGCGCGCTTGTGGTGGACGCGGACGCGGTCGGGCGCGGTGGAGACGGTGACGGTGCCGCCGGGGGTATGGACCGCGCCGTCCACGGGCGGGACGACGGTCCCGTCGATCGCGCCGGCGGCGGCGAGGGCGGCGGCGCCGGTGAGCGCGAGCCGGGGGTGCCAGCCGCCGACGGTGAGCGCGCGGACGGCGATCCCGCCGGGACCGGCGGTGAAGACGGCGATCTTGGGGAGGGCGGAGTGGGGTGGATGGCCGAGGAGGCGGGCGGCGTGGGCGCGGAGGGCGAGGAGCCGGTCGTGGAGGGCCTCTTGGGGAAGGTTTCGGGCGTCGACGAAGACGTAAGGGTTGCCGTAGCGGACGAGGGAGACGGGGGTGCCGTCGAGGAGGTCGACGGGGCGGCCGGTGGGGAGGGTGCCGGGGGCGGTGGGGGCCCGGAGGAAGCTGAGGGTGTAGGCGTCGCCGTGGGGTTGCGGCTGCGGGTGGGGCTGCGGATGTGGCTGCCGCTGCGGATGTGGCTGCGGCTGTGGCTGCCGCTGCGGATGTGGCTGCGGATGTGGCTGCGGTTCGCAGAGGACGGTGTCGCCGGTGGTCACGGCGCGGACGGTGACGGGCCCGGGGCGGCCGTCGGCGACGACGCAGGCGAGGAGGGAGTGTCCGCATCCGGCGCGGAAGTCGAAACCGCCGTCGGGGAGGGCCTGGACGAAGCGGTGGTCGAGACGGCCGTGGCCTGCGGGGCGGTACAGGGCGATCTTGCCGATCCCGGCGTGGGGCGTGCGGGCGAGCGCGTGGCGCAACGCCGCCAGCTCTCCGCCGAGGGCGAGGGCGCCGGGGGGAGGTGGTCGAGCCGGAGGACGAGGGTGGGGCCGGGGGCGTCGTGGGCGCGGACGAGGGCCGCCTCCACCCCCGTTGTGGGCATACGTTCCGCAGGGGCGGTGGGGGTCCCCCCGGACGGAGTCTGGGGGAGGGTGGGCACAACGGACGGCACCCTTGCGGGTGCCTCCGCTCCTTGTGCCTGGACCCGCACCGGAAGCGCGTCGCCCTGGTGGTGCGGGCCGGTTACGGGGGCGGAGGCGCCGCCGGAGGGCGCCGTCCCGTGTGCCCACCCGTCCCGCCCTGCGGGACGATTGCCCACACGGGCGGGGCGGGGGGCCGCAGCCGGGGGCGCAGGCGCCACAGGCGCGGGAGGCGCGGCAGCCGCAGGCGCAGGGGCGGTAGACGCGGCGGCCGTGGGCGCAGGCGCCGCAGGCACGGGCGCCGTGGCGGCCGCAGGCGCTGTGGCGGGGCGCGGAGGTCCCGGGGGGTCAGGCCGCACAGCCGATCGGGATGCGCATGCCCTGGACCACCTCCGTCCACAGTTCGTGGACCGCCAGGGCCCACAGCGCCTGGGCGTCGTGGTGGGAGGGTCGTTCGCAGTGACGGGTGAGGAGTTTCTGGACGCGGTCCGCCCGGACCTTGCCGCCCAGGACCAGGCGGGCCGGGGACAGGAGTTCCCGGACCGTTTCCAGGAGCGGACTGCCGGGTGCGAGCATCGCCGACAGCGGCAGGGTGAAGGGCTGCTTGGGGCGGCGCAGGACCGCCGAGGGCAACAGCTCCGCCCCCGCCTCGTACAGCGCCCGCTTCCCCGTCCGCGCCGCCGTCGGCAGCGCACGCGCGTGCGTCACGACCGCCGGCTGGCAGAACGGCATCCGCGCCTCGACCGCCCACGCCATCGACAGGTGGTCCACGCGCCGCAGGTGGTACGCGGGCAGCCGCCACCGCGTCTCGAAGGCCGTCATCGCGGTGAGCCGGTCCTCGCCGACGGCCTCCGCCGAGCGGAGCTCCTGCTCGATGCGGTCCGCCGCCGAGCCCTGATCGGCGATGTGGGCACGGTAGTTGGACGTGTAGAGGTGCTCGCGGAGCAGCCGCGGCGCCGCCGAGAGCGCGTCCGCGTAGGACGCCGCCCAGTCCGTCCCCGCCCAGTCCGTCCCCGCCGGCGCAGCGAGCGCCGCGCGCATCCGGTCGTACCCGCCGAAGAGTTCGTCGGCGCCGTCGCCGGTCAGCGCGACGGTGAAGCCGTTCTCGCGGACGGCGCGGAACAGCGCGTACGTGGAGAGGGCGATGGGGTCGGCGTTGGGCTGGCCGAGGGGGGACGGTCCGGGTGAGGAGGGAGCCGATCTCGTCGGGGTCGACGGCGACCTCGTGGTGCACGGTCCGGGCCCGGCGGGCGACGGAACGGGCGTACGCCGCCTCGGAGTCGGGCCACCGGCCCCGGTAGGTGAGATGGAAGGTGTGCAGCGGCGGCGCGTCGGTCTCGCGGGCGTGTTCGGCGGCGAGCGCGGTGACGAGACCGGAGTCGAGGCCGCCGCTGGTGATGGCGCAGACGGGCACCTCGGCCTCGGCGAGCCGCCGCACCTCGTGCCGCAGGACGTCCTGGGTGTCGCCGACGGGCGTGCTCCGGTGCGGTCCCCGGCGGCGTACGACGGGTGCGGCGCCGGGCCGTACGAAGGCGGTGGCCCCGGGCGGCAGGACGCTGACGCCGTCGAGGGCGGTGTGCGTGGAGAAGGACGTACGGGTGGCGAGGACGGTGTCGAGGGAGTCCTCGCGCGGGGAGATCCGTACCCCTTCGAAGGCGAGGAGCGCGGGGATCTCGGAGGCGAAGCGGGTGGAGCCGTCGTACGGGTCGTGGTGGAGATGGATCGGCTTCATGCCCATGTCGTCGACGGCGAGGACGAGTTGGGTGCTGCCGGGGCGCAGGTCGAGGATCGCGACGGCGAACATGCCGTCGAGGTGCTCGGCGAACGCGGGCCCGTACTCGGCGTAGAGCGCGGGCAGCAGCGTGCCGTCGCAGCGGTCGGGGAACCGGTGGCCGCGGGCGGCGAGGGTGCGGCGCAGCTCGGCGTGGTTGTATATCTCGCCGTTGAGGACGGCGAGGATGCCGGGGAGGTGGGGCAGCCGGTAGGGCTGCCGGCCGCCGCAGGGGTCGGTGACGGCGAGCCGGTCGCAGCCGAGGGCCCAGCCGGGCCCGGTGAGCACGGCGTGCTCGTCGGGTCCGCCGTGCGCTGACGGGCCGAGACCGCCGCGAGCTGGGCCGGCTCGGGGCGGTCCGCGTGGGCCGCCGCCCCCGCGGCGAAGGAGCCGAGAATCCTGCACATAGCGGTCACCCTCCAAGCACATCACCCAACTTGACCAATGATTTGAATCTACCAACTTTTTGAATGGCGCGTAAGTGCCATGTCCAGTTCACGCCAAGGCTTGGCCTTGCGACGCCCCCGCCGCCCCAACAGGCTGACCTCATGGAGGACTTCGACCACACCGCTCGCACCGCCCCCGAATCGCTGCTCGTCGTGGCCGCGCACCCCGACGACATCGAGTTCTGCGTCAGCGGCACCGTCATGCAGTGGATCGAGCGCGGCACCCGCGTGACGTACTGCATCGTCACGGACGGCGGCGCCGGCGGTTACGACGACAGGCTCCCCCGCCAGGCGATGGCGGATCTGCGCCGCGCCGAACAGGTCCACTCCGCCAAACTCAGCGGCGTCGCCGACGTCCGCTTCCTCGGCTACCCCGACAGCTTCGTGGAAGCCTCCGTGGAACTCCGCCGCGACCTGTGCCGGGTGATACGGGAGGTACGGCCGCAGCGCGCGATCATCCCCTCCCCGAGATCAACTGGGCGCGGGTCGCCGACCTCCACCCCGACCACCGCGCCGTCGGCGACGCCTGTCTGCGCGCCGTCTACCCCGAGGCCCGCAACCCCTTCGCCCACCCCTCCCTGCTGAAGGAGGAGGGCCTGGAGCCGTGGACCGTCCACGAACTCTGGCTGATGACCGGCCCCACCCCGAACCAGTACGTGGACGTCACCCCCGTCTTCGACCGCAAGGTCGAGGCACTGCGCATCCACACCTCCCAGACGGCCCACTTCGACGACCTCGCGGGCCTCCTGCGCACCTGGCTCGGCGAACACGCGACGGCGGGCGGGCTACCGGCGGGACGGATGGCGGAGGCGTTCCAGATCGTGCACATCGACTGAGCGCGGACCGGTGCCGGTCAGCCTTGTGGGGTTCGGGGGCGCGTGAGACCGTGGCGCCCAACGGGACGTGATCCGGGGGAGTTCATGCGATGACAGACCGACGCTCGGAACAGATGAAGCTGCAGATGGAGCTGTACCGGCTGCCTTGGGTCGAGGCGAACGAGGACCTGTGCCGTGACGGCGCCAAGAACCTGCGAACCTTCCAGGGGAACCTTCCCGACGACCGCGCGGACGCCACGAAGGCCGTCCAGCGCCTGGTCTCCCACGGGCAGGGCGAGGCGACGAAGGCCCTCGGGGAGCACTGGGACGAGTTCGTGAGGAAGTTCGACAGGGTGGCCGCGGCGGCGGGCGCGATCGCCGAGGGGCTCAGCGGCTCCGCCGACATCATCGGCGACACGAAGGACACGGTCATCGACATCGTCGAGGACTTCCAGAGGCGTCTCAGCCTGCTGTCCGAGGGCGAAATGCCCGGGCAGGTGGACCACTCGGCGGAGGAGGAGTCGGAGGCCGCGATCACCAGGGCGCAGCTGGAGCCCGAGATCGCCACGACCCGGACGCGGAGCAACTCCCGCCTGACCCTCGTGCGGAACGACTCCGACGTCCGGTCACTCAAGCAGATCGCCGGACTCCCGGAGGGCACGGGGAACGGTGACCAGGGGGCGATCGGCGGGGTGGCACCGGGCATCACGGGACAAGGAGACGGGAGCACGGCGCCGGGGGCCGAAAGCGGCACCGGGGGCGGCGAGGGCGGTCGCGCGATCAGCGGCGACACCATGCGGCTGGCGTCCGCGGGCGGCCACTCGTCCCACAACTTCTGGATCGAGCACGACGAGCACAAGCGCGCCGTCGAATCCCTCGACAAGGTGGCCACCCACCTGCGCGACAAGACGTCGGCGGAACTCGGCCGGGCCGTACTCGACGTGACGGAGTTCGGTGCGAGCGGCACGCTCGGATCCTCGATCGCCGCAGGCTACAGCCCGCTCGTCGACGATCTCGTCCTCGCCACCCGCGCCCTCGGCAACCACCTGACCGGCCCTCTCTCCGACGCCATCCGCGCGGCTTCCAAGGACGCGAAGGACACCGACGACGAGACCAGGGGCCGCTTCTGGTGGATGAGGTAGGGCACGGAAGGAAGCGGTTCCTCCGCGGGGACGGCGGGTACTTGGCGTACATGTCAAAGGGCTGGCGTTGGTTCTTCCTTGCCGTCTTCGTCGTCTGGACAGTCCTCGCGCTCCAGTGGACGGAGGCCGGCTGCGACTACCCGGAGGCCTACCTCGCGGTGGTGCGCTTCGGCACCCCCGAGGGTCTGGAGTTCCTGCCGGCCTGCGCGGGTTAGACGTCCGGGTCCGCTGGAGCGGGCCTACGATCGAGGTATGACCTCTCGCTGCGGTTCGTCGCTGTCGCTCTGGTCGAGGGACTCGTTCCTGTCCATCGGGTCCGTCGGATCGACCCTCTCGATCGGCTCGGTCGGGTCGTTCCTGTCCGTCGGCTCGGTCGGTTCCGCGCTGTCGGCCGGCTCCGTGGGGTCCTGGGCGAGCGTCGGCTCCCTGCTCTCCGCCCAGTCCTGCTGGTCGGTGCTCTCCTGGCGCTCGCGCCGCGGCGTGCTCGCGGCGGGCGCGGTGCTCGCGGTCGCGGGGGCCGTGGCGCTGTCGGCGTCGGCCCCCTCGGCGCCGGTCCCGCTCAGGCCGTCGCGTCGATCTTGTCCTTGAGCGCGGTCAGCGGACCCTGGACGCTCGCTCAGGAGCGCGCCACGAGCCGTACCGCGAGGACGACGATCAGCGTGCTCGACGCGAGCACCGTGGTCAGCCGCCCCCGGGCCCCCGTCAGGGTCCGGCCCAGCAGCGTCCCGCCCAGGGCGAGGAGCAGTTGCCAGCTCGCCGAGGCGAGCAGCGCCGCGAGGACGAAGGCCGTCCTGTCGGGGAGGGTCGCGGGCGCCGAGGGGCCCGTCGCGAGGACGAGTGCGGCGAAGTAGATCACCGTCATCGGATTGAGGATCGTGATCCCCAGGAAGGTGAGGTACGCACGGGCGGGACCGAGGGCCGTCCCGTCGGTCCCGTCGTCGCGGGAGGCGAGCCCGCCCGTCCGGTACGTGGTGACGGCGACGTACGCCGCCCGTACCGCGAGCACCACGAGCACCACGGCCGAGGCCCATCGCAGCGGGGTCGTCACCGGCGCCAGCAGCGGAACCAGCGCGGAGCCGCCCGCCACGGCGATCACGGCGTAGACGCCGTCCGCCGTGGCGACTCCGAGCGCCGCGCCCACGCCCGTACGCCAGCCGGTACGGGCCGTCACGGCCACCAGATACGCCCCGACCGCGCCGACCGGGATCGCGATGCCGTAGCCGGCGAGCAGGCCGGCCACCACCGCGGTGGTCACGCGACGGCGGGGATCGCACCTTCGGGGGAGCCGGTCCGCTGCTGTCGGCGGTACGCCGAGCCGTCCTTGGTCCGGGCGAGGAAGCCGCCGATCACGAGATAGCGCCGCAGGGCGGAGAAGTCCTCGTGGACGGTGAGCAGCGCCTGGTTGACCTCGGGCTCGCGGTAGTCCCGGTCGGGAGCGAAGAGGTTCTCGGCGAGGTGCGCGAGGAGGTCCTCACGGCGGGCCGGCCTGCGCGGGATCGCCTTGAGGCGCCCGTCGGCGGAGAACAGGTCCGCGACCGGGCGGG